>JBDTIQ010000186.1:0-26040 GCA_039936335.1 Chthoniobacterales bacterium | reverse complement strand
TTATCGGCGCGATGGGCTTCTCCCGCGAAGAAGTTTACATCGCCAACGTGCTGAAATGCCGGCCCGACACGCCCGGCAAAACCGCCGGCAACCGGCCGCCCATGCCTAACGAGATGGCGACCTGTCTCAGCTATCTCACCGAGCAGATCGAGATTATCCAGCCGCGCCTGCTCGTCGCGCTCGGCGCGACCGCGGTCGAGGGATTACTTGCGGTGCGCGAGCCGATGGGAAAACTCCGCGGCCGCTGGCACAACTACCGCGAGACGCCGCTCATGATTACTTATCATCCTTCCTACTTGCTCCGGAATCAGAGCAACACCGAGAAGCGCAAAGTCTGGGAAGATATGCTTCTCGTGCTCGAGCGGTTGGAACGCCCGATCAGCGAGAAGCAGCGCAATTACTTTCGTTAGGCGCTTTCCGTCGCGACGGTTTTGCCCCGGCCGCGCGCAATCCACTCTTCCGTAGTGTTGACCGGCGATTCCGGCTCCCAGAGCGCCGCGCGTTCCTCGTGGTAACGCGAACCGATCGGGACCGAGTAGTCATCGGTATCGTAGGTGCGCTCGCGCTTCAGCATTTTGCGGAAAGCCAGGATCGCTTTCGAAGGTTGATGCTCCGATTCGTAAATCCGGCCGGCGAACGCGTCGGTCATTTCGTCCTGGTAACGGGAGTGGACGAAGGTCGAGAATGCGAACGGCTGTTCCCAGAAGAGGTCGATCATGTCCTCGAGGTTATCGATGCCTTTTTCGCAGGAGATCTCGTGCTCTTTGAACGGGTTTTCCGATTCCGACAATTTGCCCTGCAGAAAGTCGCGCACGATCGGCGCGGCTAGTTCCGCCTCGCGCATCGTGACCGTGACGCCGAAGGAAAAGATCGGATCGATGAATCGATGCGAGTCGCCGATGCAGATGAAGCCTTTCCCGGTGAACCCGCGCACTTGATAGGAATAGTTCGGCACGACGTGCACCTTCTCGGCCAGCTCGAGGTTCGGCATCCGGCGCTTCAGCTCGGGATTGATCGTGTAAATGTCCGAGCGGAAGAACTCCTCGGGCGTCTGCTTTTTCGCGAGGAAATCCGCGCGCGGCGTGACCATGCCGACACTGACTCTCTCGTCGTCGACGGGGATGAACCACGCCCAATGAAACTTGTGATGATAGAGAATGAGCGTGTTGTCTTTCGCTTCCGGACCAGTGGTGCCACTGCCACGGATCGCACCTTTCACATGGGTGAAAAACGCGACCTGTTTATCATAGCTGCCGACATATTTCGGGCCGGTCACTTTCTGGTTGGCCAGGAACGTCGCCTGTCCCGAGCAATCGAGCGTGACCTTCGCGCGGATCTCACCTAACGAGCCATCCGGCCAGCGCACTTCTACTCCCTGGACCGCGCCATCTTCGCCGCGGAGCACCTTCGTCGCGGTGCCTTTCATGAGGCTTGCCCCACGCTTGACCGCTTCATCCTGCATCATCTTGTCGAAATCGCTCCGGCGGACTTGCCAGGTGATGTTGTCGTAGAGATTCCAATTGTCGTCGCGCGACGACACCTTCACGTACCAGCTATTCTGAGCGTTCGATCCGTAAACCTTCACGCCGTGCTTGACCGGATATCCCCGGCGCGTCATTTCGTCCTCGAGCCCGAGACGGCGCAGGATCTGTGCGGATTCGCCGGTGAACGATTCCCCAATGTGAAACCGAGGAAAATCTTCCCCTTCGAGCACGATGGGGGTAATCCCCTCGCGGAGAAGAAACATCGCCGCGGCTGTTCCGCCGGGACCGCTGCCAATAATCAGGACGTCAGTGTTAATCATTGCACCTATTGCAAGATAAGACCGCGCCCGGGTCAAATGGTTTCACCTCTCGTTAGGCGCAGCCGGGTTCATGATCTTCACCGCTGACAAAACGCGCTTGGCGCAATGGGGAGTGTGCGTAAGCTGCGGGCGCAGCCGCCGATGTGGCGAAATGGCAGACGCAACGGACTTAAAATCCGTTGGGCTTAACGGCCCGTGCCGGTTCGAGTCCGGCCATCGGTAGCTTGCCCCAACTAACGTCGTGACAACTCCTGAGCACTCCCTTTTTGTCCCGGTCATCATCGGCACCGGACGGCGCGGACGGCGGACGGAACCGGTGGCAAATTTCGTCTTCGCGGAGTTGTTGATGCGCGAGGACGTCGAGAGTGAGCTGATCGAGGAAGCTTACATCCGGTCCGTTGACGCTTTTTTCGACGAGCTCTTCTGGAGGGCACGAGCGCTCCGAACCGCGCGTGAGCAAATTCCCGCCTAACGAATGACGCCGACAGATCGCATGCGGCGTCTCGGGATTCGACCCGACGAACTGGTCGAAAGCTTCGCCCGTTCTTCCGGACCGGGCGGCCAGCACGTGAACAAGGTTTCGACCGCCGTGACCCTGAAACACACGCCCACCGGCGTCAGTGTGACGGTGCAGGATTCCCGCTCGCAAGCGCGTAACCGCGCGCTCGCCTTGGAGCGTCTCCTCGATTCGCTCGAGCGACAACGCGACGAAAAACGCGCGGCGCAGCGTGCCTCCGCCGCGCAACAACGCCGTCGGAATTCGCCGCGCCCACCGCGCTTGAAACGGAAGATTCTCGAGGGAAAACGGAACCGTTCGCAGCTGAAAAAACTGCGCGCCAAACCAGTCGACTAACGGTATCCGTCCTGCCGTGACGACGAGGGAAACACGAGTGGGAATCATCGGTGCGGGCTGGCCGGGGCAGCAACATGCGCGCGTTCTCGGCGCGATCGAGAACGCCGAGCTTTACGCCTGCGCGGAGACGGACGCGGAGCGCGCGCAGGAGTTCAATACAACTTATGCGCCGCGCAAGACCTTCTCGGATTACAAAGAGCTGCTGCGCGATGCGGAGGTCAACGCGGTCGTCATTTGTCTTCCGAACTTTCTGCATTTTCCCGCGACGCTCGCCGCGCTCGAAGCGGGCAAGCATGTGCTCTGTGAAAAGCCGCCGACGTTGAACGGCTCCGAAATGATCGTGCTCCGCGAAGAGGCTGCTCGGCGCGGACTGGTTTATTTCTTCAGCCGGCAATTTCGCTTCTCGGCCTCCATGCGAATGGCGCGCGACCTGATCGCGCAAGAACGCCTCGGCCAAATCTATTTTGCAGAAGCAACCTGGGTGCGTTCGCGCGGCATTCCGCAAGGCATCGGCGGCTGGTTCACCGAGAAAGCGCGCTCCGGCGGCGGCGCCCTCATTGATATCGGGATCCACGCGCTCGATGCGGCTTGGTTTCTCATGGGAACTCCGAGGCCCGTCTCAGTTTCTGCGGCGGTTTTTCGCAACTTCGATCATCTTGTTCAGTCGTCGGTTTTCGATGTCGAGGATGCCGCGTTTGCGTTCATCCGTTTCGCGAACGGCGCGGTCGTGCAGCTCAAGACTTCCTGGGCTGGCAACCTCACGGACGAGATTCCCGAAGGCCGCTATTTCGGACGCGAGCTCAACAACTGCACGATCTACGGGCGCAAAGCCACGGTCCGGTTGCGACCGTTCACGCTCTTTGAGGATGTGAATGGAACGCTCACCGATCACGCACTCGAGCCGGCGGATGACGCCGATCCCTTCGAGCTGCAAATGCGCAACTTCCTCGACGCCATCAATGGAATCGCCGCCCCCATGAACAGCGCCAAACAGGCGCTTTATCTCATGGAAATGCTCGACGCGATCTACCTTTCGAGCAGCACCGGCCGGGAGGTGCCGATCGCGCGTGCCGAAAAAACTGCTCACTAAATCCATCCGCGCGCGCGACTTCAGGCGAATCGGGATTGTATCAACACAATTATGAAAAAATTAACCTTATTACTTCTGATCGTCCCGGCTTGCGCGTTTGTCTCCTGCACGACCGTGGTGAAAGAGCCCACCGCCACCACCACGACTCATACCGAATCGGCGGTCACTCGCACACCTGCTGAAACCAGCACGACAGTGACGCGCCAGAGCACCGGCAACTATTAGTCGGCGCTGAGTTAGGTTCTCGGGAAAGGCAGACGCCGCGAGCGTCTGCCTTTTCTTTTGTCAGCGGCTACCGAACGAAGCAGCGAGCCGTTACGCTTCCACTTCTTCGGACTCTTCGGCTTCCTGGCTCACAACCCGGGCGATGGCTTGTAGCTTCTCGCCGCTCTTTAAGTCCATTAACTTCACACCCATCGTGTTCCGGCCCACCGCGCGCACTTCCGCTACGCGCGTCCGGACCATCTGACCCTTTGTCGTGATGAGCATTAACTCATCCTGTTCGACGACCGTCAGAGCGCCGACGACGCGGCCCGTCTTCTCGCCGGTCTTCATCGTGATGATCCCTTTGCCGCCGCGCTTTTGTTTCCGGTAGTCATCAAACGGCGTGCGTTTGCCGATGCCGTTCTCACCCGCGACCAGAAGCATCGAGTCGTTGTTCACGATCGCATTCGCGATGACGTGGTCGCCTTTCGACGGCCGAATGCCCCAGACCCCAACCGTGTTGCGCCCTTGGTCGCGCAACTGATCTTCATGGAAGCGGAGACTCATTCCGTCACTCGTGATCAGCACGATTTCGTTGTCGCCATTGGTTAGGACGACATCGATCAGGCAGTCATCCTCCTCGATGTTGATCGCGATGATCCCGCCCTTGCGAACGTTACTGAAGGTCGAAAGATTCGACTTCTTTACAATCCCAGAGCGCGTCGCGAAGACGACGTGGAGATTCTCGTCCCAAGTCGCATCAACTCGGTTTGGCCCCGTGCCACTGCTCTTCGATTGCACGCGAATCGTCGCCGCGATTTTCTCGCCGGCACGTAACTCAAGGAGGTTAGCGATCGAGCGGCCTTTCGAGGAACGACTCATCTCCGGAATTTCATAAACCTTCTCCACGTAGGTGCGGCCCGAAGTCGTGAAGAACATCAGAAAGTCATGCGTCGTCGCGGTGAAGAGATGCTCGACGAAATCGCCTTCATCCTCCTGCGTCGCGCCCTCGCGCGTCGTCATGCCGATGACCCCTTTGCCACCGCGCCGTTGCGCGCGGAAAGCACTCACCGCCGTGCGCTTGATGAAGCCGTTGTGGGTAATGCTGATGATGCAGCCTTCGTTCGCGATGAGATCCTCCATGTTGATCTCGCCTTCGTCGGGCACCAGTTTCGTGAGACGGGGAGTCGCGTATTTTTGCCGGAGCTCGCGCAGCTCGCTTTTGATGATCTCGAAGACGCGAATCTCTTTCGCGAGGATGTCGCGCAAGTCTTTGATCGTCTCGAGGAGCGTTTTGTATTCCGCCGAGACCTTTTCGGACTCAAGACCGGTGAGCTGGTAAAGACGAAGATCGAGAATCTGATTAGCCTGGTGTTCGCTAAAGGCGTAGCGGCCATCGATGAGGCGCGCTTCGTTGCGAATCAGCACGCCGATCTGTTCGACTTGGCGGCGGGTGAACTCAAACGCGAGCAGCTTTACGCGCGCTTCGTCGCGATTCGCCGACCCGCGAATGATGCGGATGAACTCGTCGAGATTCGCGAGCGCGATGAGATAACCTTCGAGAGTTTCGGCGCGTTCTTCGGCTTTGCGTAGCTCATAGCGAGTCCGGCGCAGGACCACTTCGCGGCGGTGATCGATGAACGCCGTGTTCGCCTCTTTCAGCGAGAGCAGCTTCGGCTTCCCGTGATCGATCGCGAGCATGTTGACCGCGAAGGAAGATTCCAGCGCGGTGTGTTTGTAGAGATTGTTAATGACAACCTTCGGCAAGGCGTCACGCTTCAGCTCGATGACGACGCGCGTGTTCTCATCCGACTCGTCACGGATCGCGGTGATATCGGTAAGCACCTTCTCGTTCACGAGCCCGGCGATCCGCTCGACCAGCGTCGCGCGGTTCACGTTGTAGGGAATTTCGGTGATCACGATCTGCTCGCGATTTCCCTTCAGCTCTTCCACGCCGGCGATGCCGCGGACCTTCATGCTGCCACGTCCGGTCTCGATGTATTGCTTCACTCCCGCAATGCCACGAATCGCGCAACCAGTCGGAAAGTCGGGACCTTTCACATACTTCATCAACCCTTCGCTATTGATATCCGGATCGTCGATCTGCGCGCAGATGGCGTCGATTACTTCGCCGAGATTGTGCGGCGGAATATTCGTCGCCATGCCGACGGCGATGCCGGTGCCGCCATTTACGAGCATGTTCGGGAACGCCGCCGGGAAAACCGTCGGCTCGGTCAGGCGCTCGTCATAGTTAGGCACGAAATCGACCGTGTCCTTTTCCATGTCGGTCATGAGCGCGGCGCCGAGATGGGTCATCCGCGCCTCGGTGTATCGCATGGCCGCGGGCGGATCGCCTTCGACGGAACCGAAGTTACCCTGACCTTCGACAAGTATCTCGCGCATCGCCCAAGACTGCGCCATGTGCACGAGCGTCGGGTAAATAACCGCTTCGCCGTGCGGGTGATAGTTCCCACTCGTATCGCCGCAGATCTTCGCGCACTTATAAGGCTTGCGGCCGGGATAGAGAGATAACTGCTGCATCGCGTAAAGGATGCGGCGCTGCGAAGGTTTTAATCCATCCCGCGCATCCGGCAGCGCGCGCGAGATGATGACCGACATCGAGTAATCGAGGAACGACCTCGAGACCTCTTCGGCGACGTTAATGGGCTCTATTTTTTCGTTCGGATTTAACACGGCAATTTTTAGACAGGATTAACAGGATTTTGCAGGATGATGCAGATCGACTTCTTCAGGATGCGGAGTCGTCAGACGATGCTTGCGCTTGAATTGCAAACTGGCGGTTCCGAAATTGAAGAGCAGCCCATAGTCTCGATTTGTTGCGACCAGATAATTCACCAGCTGCACTTCATCCGCTTTGGTTAGACCCGTGGTAGCTTTCAGCTCGCAAATCAGATAATCATTAACTACAAGGTCAGCAATGAAATCGCCGACGATCACATTCTCGTAGCGAACCTTGATGTGCTCCGCGATCTCAACGGCGAAGCCAGCACGCCGCAATTCGTAAGCAAGAGCATTCAGGTAAACCGACTCCAGAAATCCCGGACCCAATGTCCGTTGGACCTTCATAGCCAGACCGATAACCGCCTCAGTGAGCGCGTGCGATTCATCCGTCTTCAATCCTGTAAAATCCTGTCTAAAATTAGACATCGAGATTACGGACGTTCAGCGCGTTGTCCTCGATATACTGCCGGCGCGGCTCCACGATATCACCCATCAGCTTGGAGAACATGATGTCGGCTTCGACCGCATTGTCATCGTTCAGGTCAACCTTGAGGAGCTTGCGACGTTCCGGGTCCATCGTGGTGCTGAAGAGCTCCTTCGCGTTCATTTCACCCAGACCTTTGAAACGCTTGATCTGCACGCCGCGGCGACCGATCTCCATGATCTTCTCGAGGATTTCCGGGATGGAGAAAAGCGGATGCGCCGTGGCGCGATCGCCCTCGCCTTCGATTAACTCAAAGATTGGCTTATCAGCCGCGGCGTAGTGATCGACTTTCAGGCCTTTGCGCCCAAGGTCACTCATGAGCTTCTGAATCGTAGTCGACTCATGTAATTCGACCAGAGTGCCGCGCCGGCGGTTTCCATTGCTCTTTCCGGAAGCAGCAGTCGAAGACCCGGCTAAGGGGAGTAACTCTTGGCCGAACTCCACCTCGAAGAGACTCAGGTCGAGGTTATCCTCGTGAAATTGCCGGAGTGTTCGTTCATCATGGAAGTAATGCACGGCCTCTTCATTGCCGTCGCGCACCTTCACGAGATAACTCGGCAGCTTGCCGGTCTTTTCGTCGCGATGACTTAGAAACTCCTCGAAGTCTCCACCATGGCGACGAATCGATTCGTTTAACTTCGCGAGTCTCTCGAGCTGATCAAGGATGTCCTTGAGTTGCGCGGTAGACAGTTCCTTGTTATCGCCGAGGTGCTTCAGGCGGACGTCTTCCGCGCCTAACGAAATCAGGATGCGGTTTAGCTGCACGTCGTCATCGACATACTCCTCGCGCTTCTTACGCTTGATCTGATAAAGCGGCGGCTGAGCGATGAAGATTTTCCCCGCGCGCACCAGCTCGGTCATTTGTCGATAAAAGAAGGTCAAGAGAAGCACCCGAATGTGCGAGCCGTCCACGTCAGCATCCGTCATGATGATGATGCGACCGTAGCGCAACTTACTCATGTCGAAGGTTCCCTCTTCCTTGGTCGTCGCTTCCTCCTTCGGCTTGCCGATACCGGTGCCAATAGCCGTGATCATCGCCTGAATTTCGGTATTCTTCAGCGCCTGATCGAGGCGCGCTTTCTCGACGTTGATGAGTTTACCGCGGATCGGCAGGATCGCCTGGTAACGCCGATCGCGTCCCTGTTTCGCAGAGCCGCCGGCTGAGTCGCCTTCGACGATGTAGAGTTCGGTGAATTCCGGATCGCGCTCGGAACAGTCGGCCAGTTTCCCGGGCAAGCCGCCCCCGGTGAGAGCGCCTTTGCGGATAGTTTCGCGAGCTTTGCGCGCAGCTTCCCGCGCGCGAGCCGCCGTCAGGACCTTATCGAAGATCTTCTTCGCGACGGGAGGATTCTGATCGAAGTAAGTCATCAACCCGTCGTAGACGACTGAGTTAACAATCCCGTCGATCTCAGTGTTAACTAGCTTCACCTTGGTCTGTGACTCAAAGCGCGGGTTCGGTAACTTGATGCTCAGTATGCAAACGAGACCTTCACGCACGTCATCGCCGGAAATTGCGGGATCCTTATCCTTTAGAAGGCTGTTGGAGCGTGCGTATTGGTTGACCGCTTTCGTCAAGGCGGTCCGGAAGCCCGTCAGGTGCGTGCCGCCATCCGGGTTCGGAATGGAGTTAGCGAACGGCAGGATTTGATCGTTGTAGCTGTCGTTATATTGCAGCACGACATCGACAAAGACCTCATCGCGCTGGCGCGAGATCACGACCGGCTTCGGGTGAATGACGTTTTTGTTTTCACCGAGCTGCTTCACGAACTCCTCGATGCCGTGCTTGTAAATGAAGGTCTCCTTCTTCGGGACCTCGCCGCGCTCGTCCGTCAGATTGATTTCGAGACCGGGATTCAGGAAAGCCAGCTCACGTAAGCGGCTCGCCAGGCGTTCAAACTTAAACTCGACCGTGATCGTGAAGATCGTCGGGTCGGGCAGGAAGGTAATCAGCGTGCCGGTCGTCTTCTTATTCTTCAGCTCGCCGATGACACTGAGTTTCTCCGTCGTCTTCCCGCGCTCGAACGCCATGTGATAGACCTTCGCGTCGCGCGAGACCTCCACCTTGAACCAATCCGACAACGCGTTGACGCATTTCGCGCCGACGCCGTGCAGCCCGCCGGAATACTTGTAGGCGCCCTGGCCGAACTTACCGCCGGCGTGGAGATTCGTCAGGACCAGCTCAACCGCCGGCATCTTGAATTTCGGATGCATGTCGACCGGAATGCCCCGGCCGTTATCGCGCACCGACACCGAGCCATCGACATGCACGGCGACGTCGATTTTGCTGCAGTAACCGGCAAGATGTTCGTCGATCGAGTTATCCAGCACCTCGAAGACGCAGTGGTGCAAACCGCGCTCATCAGGGTCGCCGATATACATGCCCGGGCGCTTCCGAACGGCCTCGAGACCCTCGAGCTTATCGATCTGCGCGGCGTTGTAGCTTTGGCTTTCGCTGATGCCCGCGGGCCGTTCGGCAGGAGTGCTGGAGGGGGCGGATTCGTCGTTGGTTTGAAGCATAGAAATGCGGCTCGGCCGCGAAGGTGCAAGATAGGCGAAAACCGGACGCCGGACAAATGATATCTGGGGCGTGGCCGCCCGGTGCTGCCGCAAGATTTAGCGCGGATCAGAAGCCGGCTGCGCAGGATGTGGTGGTCGGCCGGCTTGAATGCACCGGACCGATCCTGTCTTTCGCGCGATGACGTAGAACGAGTAACCCCCCGCCGAATTCTTCGACCGGCTCGGTTGGTTGCGTTGCCCCGCACTATTTCGCGCAGCAGCTCAGCTGAGCCTTGGAGCAGAGACCGCCAGTGGCAGCAATCAGCCGTGAATGTGGCCGCAGCCGCTCCGATATCAGCATCAAAAGCGGAGTCGGGACGAGACCGCGGCCGTCCCTCCCAAGTGGCCGGAGCGTCCGCCCTGCGATTCTTTCTCTGCGGTTGACCCGGCTCCAAATGACGACTTATCCTGCGAAGAGATGCTTCTCCGAGCTGTCAGCGTCTTCGTTTTTGCGGTCATGGTTTTCCCCGTGCTGCCGGTCATGGCAGGAAAGAAGCCTTCCCCGGACTTGGAACACGCGCTGGCTGCGGCCGAACGTGCCCGGGCACTCCCGAAAGGGCAGGAATACGCCGATGCTGTGCGGGGTAGTTTACGTGGGACCATCTCTGCCATCCTGGGTGATTGCATGGGGCACTATCCCGGTTGGCCGTGGCCGCGAGGGTTTGACTCGGTGCTGATTATCGGAAAAGCGGGCCAGCTAAAGTGGATCATCTGCGATGAGCGCGACCCAAACACGAAATGCGCGCTGAAAAAGCTGCTCAAGGCCACTTTTCCTCCGCCGCCGGCGGATAACTGGCCGGTGCACTTTGGCTTTGGCAGCCGCCGGCATACGGCACCCGGAAGTATCTAAAGCGACCAGAAATCGTAACACCGTCGTCCCCAGTTGTGGGTCGTGCAGGCGAGACGCCTGTGTTAACGCAAAGAGCGCAGAAGAAGAGAAGGCCATGGGCCCAGTTCACGTCCTATACCCGTTAGGTTATTTTCGTTAGCGACCAGAATTTGCGGAAGGCGTTCGGCCAGCTGCGGTCCTGGACGCTGGCGCGCGCGGCGGCACCCATACTCTTTCGCAGGGGCTCGTCGGCCACAAGCTCGCGGATGGCGCGCGCGAAGTCGGCGGCGTCGCGCGCTTTGGTGATGAGGCCGGTCTCACCTTCGCGCACCAGTTCGGCTGGGCCGCCCTCGTCGGAGACGACCGCCGGCAGGCCCGCGGCTTGTGCTTCGATGATGACGTTCCCGAAGGTGTCGGTGGTGCTTGGGAAGACGAAGATATCCGCGGAAGCGTAGGCGCTCGCGAGTTCTTTACCCGTCAGGTAGCCGGTGAAGCAGGCATCGGGTAACTGTTCCGCGAGCGCTTCCGAGTAGGGTCCGTGGCCGACGATCGAGAGCTGCACCGGCAGGTTGGCGCTGCGCAGCTGACGAAAGGCCCGCACGAGCACGTCTAGATCTTTCTCCTTAGAAATGCGACCGACATAGAGCAACCGGACGCCGTCCCCATCGCTGCCGTGGCGCTTCCAGAAATCGGCTTCCTTGCGCGCCGGGGTGAAGAGTTCTGTATCGAGGCCGCGCGGTAGGATTTTGATTTTCTCGGCGTGAATGCCGCGGTCGATCCAGCTCTGGCGATACTGCTCCGAGTTCACGAAGAGCGTGTCGCATTGGTCGTAGAACCAATGCATGAATTTCCAAGCAAGGCTTTCGAGGAACCTGTCCTCGGTCAGGATGCGGATGTATTGCGGGAAATCGGTGTGATAGATCCCGGTTGTCTCGAGGTTCAGCATCTTGGCGGCTAGCAGGCCGGTGAGTCCGATCGGCCCGGGGGTGCTGATGATGATCTCGCCGAAACCTTCGCGCTGCACGTAATCGAGCATCTGGAGGATAGGCGGGAAGCTGAGCTTTTGCAGCTCGTATTCCGGCAGCTCAAACTCGCCGATCGGCTGGAAGTTCTTGATCGGGAGTCCTTCGGTCGTTAGGTGGCCGCACGAGGTGACGACGGTCAGCTCCTCGCCGGCTTCCGCGGCGGCGGCGGTCATCTTGCGGATCGTCGTCGCAACCCCATTCACATCCTCGAGGGTATCGGTAAACCAGGCGCGCTTCCGGTTTTGCAGGACCGGCGGGATTGCGCCGGTGAAGTCGCGACAGAGTTGGCGAAGCCAGCGCCGCGAGGGCGCCTGGCTGTGAAATGCGTAGATGTAGGGCGCGAGGACAACGAGGATGGGAGCTATGCTCGTTAGTGCTTGCAAACTTTCGATGACGTTGCCGGCGTTCAGTTGCTGCACGAACTTCTCGAAGGCGCGAAAGGCCAGCTGCTCGCAGGCGGCGTTCGCCATCACGAAGGTGCGGCGCTCCGGTTCGGCGATATTAGCTGTCTCGCGGGCGAGCGCGGCTTTCACTGCTGGTTTCGAGAAGGAAGCGGAGAGCTCGCGCCAGAGCGAGATATTAGCTGGTTTGGCGAGGTCGAAGATTTGGCCAGAAAAGACGCCCTGGGTGATGAAGCCGGCCTTTTCCTTGAGCGTGAACTCGGTCGGGTCGAGCCCTTCCATGAAACGGGAGAACATTTTCTCCACCAAGCCAGCGCTCGGTCCGAGCTTTTGGGTGAAGCGGTCCTGGATGAAATGCGAGAGCGTGTTGTAAAAGCCATGCGAAAGTGCGAGGGGCGTGCCGCCCGCCCCGTGTGCGCAGCAATGGCCGGCACGGATTTCGGCGAGGAACTCGTTAGGTATGCGCGCCGCTGGCGTTTCGGTATAAGCCGATCCGACGAACATCCCGCCGTGATCATCAGACCCGCCGACAAAGACTTTGCGCCAAGGCTCGGGGTGAGTCGGCGCGAGGTGGTGGCGGCTGGCATAGCTCTCGATCTTCTCGGGTGTGAGCTGGCTGAGGATGTGTTGCGCAAGCTCGCTCAGGAGCGCGTCGCGCAGGCCGTTGATGCCTTCAAAATGCTGGAAGAGAAGGATGAGCCGCTCGAGGTGCGAGGTCGTTAACTTGCCGTTAATGCTGTAAAGCGGATGCGCGACGGCGTGCGCGATCGCTTCGCTCTGCAGGAGTTGTTGCAGGTCGAAGATGTTCTCGCGCGCGGCGGCGATCGCGCGGTGTTGCGCTTCGGTTATTCCCCAGACGAGCAGGTGAATCTTGCAGGGGTCCTGGGGAAAATAGGTGGTCACCTGTTCGCTGATGAAGACATCCGGCCGGCCGGAGATCGCGAGGCACCCTTCGATCGTGTCGTGATCGGTAATGGTGACGAAATCCATCCCGGCGGCTTTCGCGCGGCTGTAAAGCTCCGCGGGATCAGAGTAACTGTCGGGGAACTCGAACCGGCGGAAGAGCCACTCCTCCGAGCGATCGCTGAAACGGGAATGAAGATGCAAGTCGCCGCGACTCATGTTCGTTAGGTAAAGGTTCCGTCACCCCGAGCGGATCCCGCGGAAGCGGGAGGAGTCGAGGGATCCCGGGGAATCTCCAGGAAGCTCCTGATGCTCTTGTCGCGAAGCTTTCCCGAAGCTCTACGGGATCCCTCGGCTTCGCTCGGGATGACGCAATCTTCCAGCCACTTCGCGTAAGTGGTCGGTGCACGATCTTGCAGCACTTCCGCGATGATGCCGCGAATCTGGCGCCAGATTTCCGGATGCGAAACATCGGGCGGATGGAGGCTGAGACGAAACAACTCGTTCTTCGTGAGGCGGGAAAGGAGATAGCGATTCCAGCCGAGGCTGACGCCGCGCCGCCAACTGCTGCGCACGCTGTAAACCAGCGTTTGCGAAGTGTATTCTCGCCGCGCCACGAAATCGCGCACCTGCCGCAACGTGGTCGTGTAAGTGAACCCAGCGTCGATCACGGCGCGTTCCGCTTCGGCACCGAGCAGCCAGGCCGGGGCGACGAAGCCGCGCGGGTTGAACCCGCGCTCGGAGAAGTCGCGCTGGGCTTCATCCAGCATTTCCCGGGCGGCGGCGTAACTGAGATCGTAAAACTCGCCTTCATCCGCGGTGTAGAAACGGGTGATGAACTTGTCGCGCGAGGTCTCGTTAGGCTGGCGCGCGCGCTCGTGATGGAAGCCATGGAGCACGATCTCGTGCCCATCGGTTTCTCGCTTTTCCAGCCAGGCGCAGAAAGTTGCGTCCGCCATGGAACGGCCTTGCCGATGGTAATCGGGCACGACGAGGAGCGACGACGCCGGCACGTGAAGATCCGCGAGTTCCTCAACGATCTCCTCGACACGCTCCTGCGTCGCCGGGGCGACATCGTGAATGGAAACGACTAGCGCGCGTTGCACGCCGCTAGCCTCGCCAGCGGGCGGAGGGGAACAAGGCGAAAGTGCAACCGGCTTCTTGCGACACCCATCGGCGTGTCATCCCGAGCCGGCAGCACGCGGCGAGGGATCTCGCAAGCGTCCTTCGACGCCGCTCTCGCAGGTGACGTCGCGCAACGCTTGTGAGGTCCCTCGCTTCGCTCGGGAGGACGATGCTTCAGTCGACTTTCAGCCGGCTGATGAGCTCGAACTCGGCTTTGCCTAACGGCTGCACCGAGAGCCGCGAATTCCGCAACAGCGCGATCTCTCGCAGCCTCGGCTCGGCCTTGATCCGCGCGAGCGTGACGGGTTTCTTTAGCGGCTTCACCGGCTTCAGTTCCACCGCGCTCCAATCCCCTTCCTTCGCGGTCGGATCGGCGAAGGCTTCGCGCGTCACTTCGGCAATCCCGATGACCGCTTTGTCGCTCACGCTGTGATAGTAGAAGACGGCGTCGCCTTTGCGCATCGCGCGGAGGTTGTTGCGCGCGGCGAAATTGCGGACGCCGGTCCAATAAGTTTTCCCATCGCGCACGAAGTCATCCCACGAGTAGCTCTCGGGTTCCTGTTTCACGAGCCAGTAATTTTTCATCATCGTTTCGATAACATAAGAGCGTCGTTCGCGGGAACGTTTCTTCTTCCGGGGCGGACCCGTTTTACAGCGCTCGACAAGGCTGGATAACTGCTCCAAAATCCGCCGATGCCGCGCCTCCCGTTTATCACTTTTGAAGGGTCGGAAGGCTGCGGAAAATCCACCCAGGTCCGCCTCCTCGCGGAACGCCTGACCGACGCCGGCATTCCGCTGCTCCTCACGCGCGAGCCGGGCGGCACTGGGATCGGAGAGAAAATTCGTGACCTCCTGCAATTCGATCCGATCAGCGCGGCGATGACGCCCGAGACCGAGGTCCTGCTTTTCGAAGCGAGTCGTAGCCAGCTCGTGCGCGAGAAAATCCTCCCCGCGCTCGACCAGGGCAAGGTCGTGATCTCCGACCGGTTCGCGGATTCCACGACGGTTTATCAGGGCGTCGCGCGGCGGCTCGATAGCGAGGTGGTGGGTCATCTGAATAACGTCGCCGTCGGTCGCTGCTGGCCCGATCTCACCTTCGTCCTCGATGTGGATGTCGCAGTCGCGCGCGCGCGGATGCTCCGCCGGGTGCGTCCTGCGGCGGCGCCCGATCGGATGGAACAGGAACCGCTGAAATTCTACGAAGATGTCTGCGTGGCGTATCGCGAGCTGGCGGCGCGGGAACCGCATCGCGTGCAGTTGATCGATGGCGCGCAGTCAATCGAAGCGATCGAAGAAGAAATCTGGGAAACGATCGCAGGACGCTACGCGCATCTCGCGAGCCTCGTCGGCCGCCCGCGCCGCAGTCATTTTCTCTAGCGATGGCTTTCTCGCCGGAGGTCGCGCTCGATTACCTGCGCAGCGCGCAGGAACGTGATCGGCTCGCGCACGCTTACCTCATCACCGGTGCGGCTGGGAGTGGGAAGCGCGCGCTCGCCGCGAATCTGGCGCAGCTCGTAAATGGCGCGGCGCCGGACGCGGTTTTCGCCGGTGGCGCGCCCGATGTGCACGTCGCTGGCCCGGAATCGAAATCGCGCCGCATCGTGATCGAACAAATCCGCCAGCTCGAACACGCGCTCCAGATGCAGTCGAACGGCGGCCGCCGAAAAGTTGCGATCATTTCCGAAGCCGACCGGATGGTCTCGCAGGCGGCGAACGCGTTCCTGAAAACGCTGGAGGAACCGCCTAACAATTCGCTGTTGCTCCTACTCAGCGCTATTCCGGAGGTTCTGCCGGACACGATCATTTCGCGTTGTCTCACGCTGCAACTGTCCGCGCCGGCCGATACCGAGCTGGCGCCGGAAGAGCGCGAACTGGTCGAACTGCTCGACAGCGTGGCCGGGAAAAAAGCCAGCGGTGTGCACGAAGCGTATTGGCTCGCGCAGGGCTTCACGCGTTTGCTCGGAAAAATCCGCGCCGCGATTCAGGAGGAAAACGCCGGGGCTCTGAAGCGCGAGGAAACGCGCTACAAAAACACGACCGACGGCGCGTGGCTCGAGAACCGCGAGGATCATTACAAGGCGCTGACCGAGAGCGATTATCTGCAACGTCGCGCGCAACTGGTCGAGGTGTTATTCCTCTGGTGGGGCGATGTGCTCCGCGCGAGCACCGGCGTCGCGGAGCGTGAGCTGCCTTCGGCGCGAAGCACCACCGAAGCGGTCGCCGCGCGCCTAACGACTCCGGAAATTCTCCGCCGCATCCGCCGGCTCGAGGAATTACGCGACCACCTGAATCGCAACATCCAGGAAGCGCTCGCGCTCGAAGTCGCGTTTCTAAACGTCTTCCGATTTTAAAGATGCGCGGAAGCGCATCGTCGCCATCCGGCCACCGCAACGGGTCGCGCCAAAGCACAAGGCCGCTGGCGTCGTCGCTTCCGGAAAACGGTAGCGATGGCCGAACAAGTTTGCCTGGCGCCAATGCCGCGCGGCGAACCACAAAAGCACCAGCCCCGCGAGCGTGCCGCAGCCGAGGATGGCGAGCCACCAGCCGCGCGTCAGCCGAAACGGAGTCGCCTGCGGCTCGACGTGGAGCACGCGCACGGCGGCGAGATGTTTCAGGAGTGCGTGCGTGCCGTCGCGCGCAGCCGCCGAGTCATCGCCACGCTTGAGCGCGGGGAGCGAAGCGCGGCGGAAAGTGGTGCTTAATTTCTCAGCCGTCACGACGAGCGAGAACTGCGGCGACGGCCCGACCCGCGCCTCGCGTTCCCGCGGCACAAAGACGATCGCCACGCCGTAGCCGCTCTGGTCCCACGCCTGATTGAGCTGCTCCGCGGTCTCTTCGATGAGCTGCGACGTCGCGCTCAAAACCGCGAGATAAACCGACATGTCGTCGCTCGTTTGAAACTTCGTGAGCTCGTTGCTGATCTCCCCGGTCGCCTCGCGCGTGACGAGAAAATCCGGATCATAAACGTGGTTGCCCGGCGCGCGTGGGATGTCGGCAGCTCGACCACTTGCGATGAGCAGAAGCAGCGCGCTCAGAGCGCGAGCCACCTAACGAAAAGCATCACAACCGTCTCGTCCTGCTTCGGGCGCGGCGCGCGATGGTTCGCAAACGCTCGGTAAATCCGTGCACGCACTGTTCGATTCCACTCGCCCAATCGTTCACTGCAAAGGCCGCACGGCCCGCCTCCAAAGCGGCCGCGAGATCTTCCTCGGCAACGCGGTTGTCGAGACCATAACCGGCCGTCAACGCCGCCGCGCCCGCGTGGGTATCGATCGCCAGAACGAAGTCGAAATCATGTGTGCCGACGGCTTCGACGTCGCTGAAGCGGACGCGATTCGCAAGCCAGAACGCGTAATCGGCCACCGCGGCGCGGGGCGGCAATTCCGTGATGAAAACCGACAGCGTCGACTGCGGAAATTTGCGCTGAAACAGCTCGAGACGTGCGGTCAGTTTGCGCGTCTCCGCGCGTTCCAGTTGCTGCGTAAAATCGGAGAAAAACGCCGAAATGCCCCGGTGCGACGCCGAATTGCAGGTCGAGTTTCCGAAGGGTAAAAGGACACCGCGGCGCCGGCTCCACGAGCTCGCGACAGGATGGACATTTGACGACAAGCGGCTCCGACATGAGCCGCGCATTATACCCGGCGCAGGCATTCCTGAACCAGAGCGTTTTCCCTTACTTGCGTGCTCGTCTCGTCGACGCTTCCGCGGTCTCGGTGCGCGGGCGGAGGTTCAGCATCAACGGCAGACCGCGAAACGGCTCCGCATCGCGAATCTGCGCCTCGAGATAACGCGCGTAGGTGTCGCCTAACAACTGCGGATCGTTCACGAAGAGCACGAACTCAGGAGTCGTTAGGGCGCGGGTTTCTTCGCCGCGCGTTTGCGTGGCGTAAAACAGCTTCATCCGTTTGTTCGCCGACATCGGCGGCGGGTTCGCGGCGAAAGCGTCGCGCAGGAGACGATTAAGCACGCCGGTCGAGATGCGCTCGTGCGCCGCGCGCCGAATCTTGCGGATCGCGATGAAGAGACGATCGACGTTTTCCCCAGTCAAAGCCGACGCCACGAGCACCGGCGCGTAAGGAAGGAAGAAGAGCCGGTCGCGCGTGTCCGCGATCACTTTTGCGAGCGTGTCTTTCGCGCCGCGGTCCGGTTTCACGAGATCCCATTTGTTTACGACGATGAGCGATGGCTTGTGCGCTTTTTGCATGAGCGCTCCGATCTTTTTGTCCTGCGAAGTGACACCGCTGGTCGCGTCGATCACGAGCACGCAAAGGTCGGCGCGGCGGATGGTGCGCTCGGAGCGCATCACGCTGAACACTTCGACCGACGTCGAGTGCTTCCCCCGCGCGCGGATACCCGCGGTGTCGATCAAAAGGTAGTCGTCTTTCCCGTGGCGATAGGCGATGTCGACGGCGTCGCGGGTCGTCCCCGGGATGTTGCTCACGATCGTGCGCCGATCACTCAAAATCGCGTTGATGAGCGACGACTTGCCGACGTTCGGCCGGCCGACGATCGCGAGAGAGAGCGGCGCGGTTATTGGCTCTTCGTTACCCGTTATTTGCGGGAGGCGCGCTTCGATCAGTTCGACTAACGAGTCGATCCCGCGGCCATGCGCGGCGCTGATCGAGACGGAGTCTGGGAAACCGAGCCGCGTGAACTCGCTCTCGAGGTTTTCGTGATTGGGGTGATCAATTTTGTTCACCACGAGGATGACGGGCCGTTGCGAACGGCGCAGCAGGCGCGCGAGTTCCTGGTCGATCGGTGTCAGTCCTTGTTGCGCGTCGACCACGAAAAGAATCACGTCCGCTTCCTGCATGGCGGCATCGGCCGCGGCACGCACTTCCGTGAGCAATTCTGTCTCCCCTGCTCCGCCGATTCCACCTGTGTCCCAGACGAGAAACGGCTCGTTCCCGCGTTTGCTCGGGGCGGAAATCCGATCGCGCGTGATCCCGGGCTGATCATGCACGATCGCGATGTTGCGGCCGGCCATGCGATTAAAGAGCGCGGATTTCCCGACATTCGGGCGACCGACGATGGCGACGCTGCGGGATTTTTCCATGAAATTGCCTAACGATGCCTAACGAGTCTAGTTGGCATCGGATTGTCCATGCGCGCCAAGCTGCCGGAAGCCATCCATCACATAGATGATCCCGGAGACAAGGGTGAAAAATCCCGCGGCGATCACGATGTAGATCAACGGGATGAACATAAGCTGAAGCATGACCCACGCGATCGCCACCATCTGCAAGAAGGTCGCAACTTTCCCGGTCCAGGCCGGCCGCACCCGGACTTTCCCGTTCAACAAATGTAAGACCGCGCTCCCGATCAAAATGACGGCGTCGCGACTGATCACGAGCACGGGAAACCAGGTGGGAAATTGCCCATATTTCGGATCGATGTCGCTCCAGTTGCTGATGCTGAGCGTGATGATGCCGCTGAGAAGAAGACCCTTGTCGGCGATCGGGTCGAGGATCACGCCGAGCGCGCTTTTTTGGTTGTAGCGCCGCGCGATGTAGCCATCGAGTCCGTCGCTCGCGGCCGCGACGAGGAAGATCACGATCGCGGTGTAGCGCTGCCATTCGAGCGGCTCGCCGCGCGCGATGCTCTCGCCGTAGTAGAGCGCCATAAGGACGAACGCCGGGATCATGAGAATCCGGACGAGCGTGATTTTGTTCGGGGTCGTCATACCGCTCCGCAATATGCTCACGGCTGCGAGGAAGAAAACAGCTTGTCTTGGCAGGCGCGGCCCGCTTCGCTACTATCCGGTAATCGTGAAAAGCCTTCCCGGGACGCTGCAAAGCGGAGGAGCCGTCTTCGCGACGACGCGCTGGAGCCTGTTGGCGGCGTGCCGCGACGCGGATGATCGCGCGGCGCAGGAGGCGATCGCGCAGCTCTGCCAGGATTACTGGCCGCCGCTTTATAGTTTCGTTAGGCGCCGCGGCTATTCCCGGGTCGACGCGCAGGATCTGGTGCAGGGGTTTTTCACCCACTTTCTTCGTGACCGTCTCTACGCCCGCTCCGATAGCGCGAAAGGGAAGTTCCGCACCTTCCTGCTCGCGGCGATGAAGAATTATCTGGCCGACGATTGGAGCAAGGATCGCGCGCTCAAGCGTGGCGGCGATCAGACGTTCCTCCTGCTCGATGCGGAAATCGCGACCGCCGAAGAACTTTTCGCGAGCGAGCCCGCGCAGTCATCGCTCGACGAGGAGTGGCATTACGAACAGCGTTGGGCGACGGCGCTCGTCTCCCGGGCACTCGCCGGATTGCGCGAGAGTTTTCGGGGCGAAGCGAAAGCAGAGATCTTTGAGAAACTTCAACCGCTCATCGCGGGCGGCGCGAACGTGCCGCGGCAGGAAGATCTCGCGGCGCAACTGGCGCTGCCGATCGATACCCTGCGCAGTCACCTCTCGCGGATGCGCACCCGCTATCGCACCTTTCTGCGGGAAGAAGTCGCGCGCACGATCGGCACTGCCGACGACGTGGATGAAGAGCTCCGCCGCCTCTCGCAAATCCTGATCGCGGGCTTGTAGGTCCAATCCGCCATGGACGTGACGAGCGAAGTGAAATGTTGCGAGTGCTGTGGCACTCCGCTTCTGATCAGTGCGGGTGCGCCGGGCTGTCTGCATTGCATGCTGAACGGCGGTCTCGACGAGGTTGAAGATCGACGCTTTCAACACTACGAAGTCGAGCTGTCAGCGGACGGTCGCCAGTGGCGCGAGCTCGGTCGCGGCGCCATGGGAATTACCTATCGCGCGATCGATCTGAATCTGGGCGCGCCCGTCGCTTTGAAGGTGATCAGTGCCCGATACTCCGGACAATCAGAGGCACGCCGTCGTTTTCACGAGGAAGCACGGACCGCGGCACGGCTGCGGCATCCGAATGTCGCGAGCGTCTTTCATTTCGGAGAAACGCCGGGCGGCGATTGCTTCTACGCGATGGAGCTGGTCGAGGGCGAAACCCTGGAGGATCGCGTCCGGCGCGAGGTTTCGTTAGGCGCGAACGTCGTCCTCGAAATCGCCTTGCAGGTCGCGCGCGCGCTCGTCGCGGCGGAAAAACACGGCCTCGTTCACCGCGACCTGAAGCCGAGCAACCTGCTGCTTGTGCCTAACGAACAAAGCAGCGCGGAAGATTTTCTCGTCAAGGTGATCGATTTCGGCCTGGCCAGGACGATCGGTCAGCCGGGTGCAGCGGAGCAGCAATCCAGCTTTAGCGGCACGCCGGGCTTCGCCAGCCCGGAGCAGACGAACCCCGGCGCGGGCGCGGTCGATGCGCGGTCCGACATTTACTCGTTAGGCGCGACGCTGCGTTATGCTCTGACGGGACGGCCGCCGCCCCCCGAAGTCGCGGTCGGCCCTTTGCAGTTGGAAGACCTCGAGCGCCGCGACGTCCCGGCACCGTTGATCGCTCTCCTCCGTTTCATGATTGCCTTCGACCCGGCAGACCGTCCGCAAACCGCGCAGGATCTTCTGCCGGCGATCGAGAAATGCCGTTGCCAAGTTGCCGCCCCACGGCGTGGACGGTGGCTGGCGGCGGCTCCGGCCCTGCTCGCCATCGCGGTGCTCGGAGCTGGATTTGGCCTAACGAGATATTTCTCAAAGACGGCGCGGGCAGAGGAACAAGCCCCAACCGAAAAAAGCATCGCCGTTCTCCCTTTCGAAAATCTGAGTGACAACAAGGAAAACGCATCCTTCGCCGCCGGTGTGCAGGATGAAATCCTTTCCGCCCTTGCGAAAGTCGCCGGCCTGAAAGTGATCAGCCGCACGTCGGCGATGCAATACGGGGCCAATCAGCCGCGCAACGTGCGCGAGATCGCGCGATCGTTAGGCGTGCGCAACGTGGTGGAAGGAAGTGTGCAGCGAATCGGCAATCGGGTGCGCGTGATCACGCAGTTGATCGACGCGCAAAAGGACACTCATCTCTGGAGCCAGACCTACGATCGCGACGTATCAAATACCTTCGCGGTCGAGGATGAAGTTGCGGAAAAAATCGCCGCTCAATTAAAAACCAAACTCTCCCCCGCGGAACGAGCAGCCATCGCCGAGCAACCGACTGACGACCTGGAGGCCTACCAGCTTTATACCGAGGCCACTTCCATCTTTATCTGGCACGATGTGCAGAACGCGGACAAGAGCCTCACGCACAAACTTGAGTTGCTTGCAGAGGCGACGCAGCGCGACCCGCGTTTCGCGCTCGCCTACTGCGCCATCGCCAAGGCGCAATGCGACTTTTTTCAGGACGACGGCGGCGTCCATCTCGTTCTGGCGAAAAAGGCGGCCGAGACCGCTTCGCAACTCCGCCCCGACCTCGGCGAAAGTCATCTCGCCCTCGCGCTGCCCGACATGTTCGCCGGCGACTACGACCAGGCTCAGAAAGAGATCACTCTCGCCCTTCGCACTTTGCCGAACAACGCCGAAGCATTCCGGGTCGCCAGCCTTATCGACCAATACCGAGGTCGCTGGGACGACGCGATCGCGAAAATGCAAAAAGCCCACGAGCTCGATCCGAAAAATGAGGAGGTCTTTCATTACCTCCGAGGGGTCTATATGAGCACGCGCCGTTACCGCGAATGTGAACAACTGCTCCGCCAACGGGTCCCGCGCAACCAGCAGGAGGAATACTGGATTCAGCTCGGATTGGCCAAGGTTAAATTGTTCGCCGGCGACGCCGGGGCGGCGCAGGCTGCGATCGACCAAGTTCCTCTCGATTTCAATCCGACAGGCGAATTTAACGCTATGCGCTACAAAACCGCGTTCTACCGGCGCGACTACTCTGCAGTCGAGCGTATCATCGCGACGACGCCCAAGGAGTGGGACAGCGGTTTCTACGCCGGCATCCTCGCCCGCCTGCGCGGCGACCAACCAGCGGCGCACGCCATCTTTGTTGCCCTCCGAAAGAAGACCGAAGCCACCGATTTCCGCACCCTCGCGACCATCGACGCGGCGCTCGGTCGGAAGGACGAGGCGATTCGGGAGGCGCAGCAGGCGATTACTCTCACCCCGCTCGCTAAAAACGCGCTCGACGCCCCGGGCTGCATTGCCGAACTGGGGTTGGTTTATGCGTGGGTCGGGGAACGAGACAAGGCCATCGAACAACTGCAAAATGTGGTCAAGCTTCCCTGCGGCATCACTTATGGCGAGCTGCTTTTGGATCCCAATTGGGATCCTCTGCGGGGGGATCCGCGCTTCTCCAGGATTATTGCCGAGGCCAAACCTAAAGGTTAAGGAGCGCATAGGCTGCGACGGCACGGAGCCCGCCTTTGCCGGTGCGTTGCGGCTTCCTGAGAACTTCTGCAGAATTTTTGCAATGCCCCGAGACTTTTCCCGTTGGTAGAGATGAACAAAGCAGTCAACCATCAACCACCTACTTCCAACTATGAAAAACATTCTCCACCATCTCACTTCGAAAGTGACTCATTCGCGGCCGATCGCCCTGCTCGATCTGCTTCTTCTCGGCCTAGCTTTATCCAGCGCGGCCCAGGCGCAAACTCAATGGTTCGCTACCGTCGGCGCGCAGACCAACGACAAAGCTGGTCAAGCCCTTGCCTTTCTTCCGAATGAAATCTGGATTCATGCCGGGGACAGAATTACCTGGACATTCCAGGCGGATGAGATTCACACCGTGACCTTTCTTACCGTTGACCAGCCACGTCCGTTTTTCGGAGACGGTTGTCCTGGCTTCTCGACCGACCCAGCGACTTACGATGGGACTAGCTGTGTGACCACCCCTCCGATGGTGAAGGGACAGACCTTCACAGTCATCTTCCCGGCGGCCGGTAATTTCAAACTGGTCTGCCTGGTGCATGAAGACCAAACCGGTCTCATCCATGTCCTCGATCGATCTCTGCCCCTTCCACATGATCAGACGTTCTACAATAATCAGGCAACCAAGCAGCAAAAGAGTCTACTTGCTGAAACAAACCATCTGCCGCGCGACGCAGCCGATAAACCTTGTTGCATGGTCACGGCTGGGGCTGGCGCGATTTCCGCAACTGCGGGAGGGGCAAATACCGCATCGCGGGTGCGCTTCTCCGATAAAACAATCACGATCCTTGCAGGTCAGACCGTAGAGTGGCGCAACCTCGATCCGAGACTGCCGCATACGGTAACCTTCGGAGTCGAACCGCAAGACCTCGCCGATCCATCGCCGGATGTGACCGTCGATCCGGATGGAGCCAGGCATGCTACGATTGCTTCTCCTTCGGACAGCACTCACTCCGGCTTCCTTCTGGTCGCGCCGGAAGATCGGCTTGGACTACCTCAAGCCCCGGCTGGTGTGACTCGCTTCCGCGTCACTTTCCCGAATGCCGGGACTTATCCCTATATCTGTGCGCTTCACGATACGCTGGGCATGGTCGGGACCGTGATCGTAAATCCGTAGGCTCGCTTCCGGGCCGAGCAAGTAAAGTGGGGGATTCTCTCGAGAGAATCCCCCATGCCTTTTGTCATCGCAGCTCTCTGCAAATTCGGCCATGCGGGACCCCGCAGTTCCAGGCCAAGTTCCATTTAATTCTGCCAAAGCGGTCTTTTTTGCAATGCCCAGGAGTTTTTACCGTGGTAGAGATGAACAACTGAAACTCACTTAAGACTGGGGCTTCGGCCCTCTCGGAATGGGCGAAATCCTGAAAGTCACGATGCCGTACGTCGAGCATCAACGTTTCTCAGAAACAACGTGGCCAGAGAGCGATCCTTGGCCACGGTCCTGTTTTGCCTTCAGAGGTAAGACTGCCAACGTCGACGAGCGTCAGCCCGACAACAACGGAAATCGTGTGAGTGCGCCTCTACTTAAGATAGAGCGCCATCTTCCCGACGTCGATGATCGCGCTTCTTTCGTAAAGTAATTCGCTACCTAACAAACCGATGACGTCGCGACGCACGCGCACGAGGCGCTCGTCGTAGGCCTGGATCGTGTTGATGCCGAGAAAGGCACGGACCGGTGTGATCCGCGCGTACAAATCCATCACGGCAAGCTTCTGCGGCGCGATCGGCAGGTTTCCGATTCGCAGATCATCGAACTGCGCGAGTTGCAGAGATCGGACGCGGCCCGACGGTGTGCGGGCGCGGAGCTGGCTCGGGCTTTCCTTTACGCCGTAAGTCCGCATCGCCGCCTGATCGAAGACGGTCACAAACGCGCCCGTGTCGAGCACGAGGCGCCCCGGTTTCTTGTGAATGCTGCACGGCACCGTGAGCACGCCGTCCTCGCCGAGAGACAACGGGATCCGTGTAAAACCGGCCTGCTTCGTCGTCGCATCGAGGTCGAGCGCGCGTGCAGGATTGCTCTGCAGGAAAAGCTGCTGCGTTCGGCAGTTGATGATCGCCTTCGAGCGGCGCAGGAGCTCCAAACCGATGAGACCGTCGGCCGGTCGGCCGTTTTTGCCGGGGACAGGACCGTGAAATTCCGCGGGGTCGTAAAGGGCGAATTCCACACGTGAAAAAGTTGTTGTGCCGATGCGAAGTTCATCCGCACTCGCGGCCTCAAACCAGCGATTGGCCAGATGTTCTTTTCGTCCCAGCCGGCGCACACCGAAAGCCTCGGCGCGGCTTTTTTGCAGAAAACAGTGCTGGTCGCCAGTATCGAGCAAGAAGGTCGCCGGCTTTCCATTGACCGTCGCCGGGATGAGCAGGTGATTCTCCGTGCCGCGGATCAATGCTATCGGCTCAGGAGCCGCCGCCGTCGCGCTTTTCGCAGGCGCGGCGGCGGCAGCGGAATGACTCAGCGACACCAGGAGGAGCGACGCAGCTCCGCCAAGCAGTTTCACGATCTCTTAGGTCTCCAGCATCGGCTCGGCCACTCGCTTTTCCGCTCCAGCGGCGGTCTGCCCTTCGTGTTTCCCCTCCGCGAATTCCTCGATCATCTTCTTGTTGAAGGCCGGGATGTCATCCGGTGTGCGACTCGTGACCAAGCCGTTGTCGACGACTACTTCTTCATCGACCCAGGTGCCGCCGGCATTTTTCACGTCGGTCTGGATCGCCGGCCACGAGGTGAGCGTTCGTCCTTCGACCACGCCGGCGTCGATCAGCACCCACGGGC
>JBDTIQ010000185.1:0-3345 GCA_039936335.1 Chthoniobacterales bacterium | reverse complement strand
TTTAGTCGGCCCTCGGCGATTAACTCCGCCAGCAGACTCGAGTGATGCTGCACAACATAGGCGCCGCCAAACTGCGGATATTCATTTCCCAGCGTGTTCAGGCAATGCGGGCAGGGAGTTACGATCTTCTTCACCTTCCGGCGATTGAGCGTTTCGACATTGGTCGTGGCCCGTTCCTGGAAAAGAAACTCATCGCCAATCCGCCGCGCTGGGTCACCTGTGCAGGTCTCTTCCTTACCGAGCACCGCAAAGTTCACTCTCGCTTCCTTGAGTAACTGGACCGTCGCGCGCGCCACCTTTTGCGCCCGTGGGTCGAAGGAGGCCGCGCATCCAACCCAGAGGAGATAGTCAAAGTCCGGATTCGATTCCACGGTTGGAACATCGAGACCTTCCGCCCAGGCGAGACGCTCGGCGTTGGGCCGGCCGTAAGGATTTGCCTGGTTGCCGATCTGCTGGAGCGATTTTGCCGGCGGTCCGGAGAGCTTGCCTTCGCCGATCAGATCGCGACGCATGTCGCTGATCAGGTCGACGTGACCGATCAGGACCGGGCATTCCTGCACGCACGCCTGACACATCGTGCACGCCCAGAGCGTCTCATCCGCAATCACGGTGTGCACATCACCGCCGCCCAGGGTCATAAAGCCGCGCAAATCGGTCACCACTTTTTTCGGTGAAAGCGGCTTGCCGCTCGCAAAGGCGGGACAGGCGTCTTCGCAACGACCGCATTCCATGCAGGCGTCGAGACTCAGGAGCTGCTGCTGGGTAAAGTTATCGAGGTCGTGCACGCCGGTGCGGCCGGTCTCTTCCACTTCCTCCATCGTGAGGGGAACGAGTGTGCCCATTGGTCGATTCGGTCGCACCGCGATATTGAGCGGCCCGGTGATGACGTGGAGGAAGCGATTCACCGGCAGAGTCACAAAGAAAACGCCGACGAGCAGCGCATGCAGCCACCAGACTCCGAGATGAAGGGACCGCGCCGTCTGCACGCTGAGTCCGCGCAGCAGGGTCCAATCAATGAAAGCACCGACCGCCGACCAGCGCTCGATCGGCGCCTGCACCTGAGTGTAATGCAACCGGAGCGCTTCCACGCCAAAGCCCGTCATGCCTAACGAGAATAGGAGAAGAAGAAGCCACCAATCGCCTGAGTTATGACCGAGACTGGGCGGTTTGCAGAAAGCGCGCCGATACATCGCGAGGAGGGAGCCGAGGATGAAGGCGACACCGAAGGTATCCATCGTCAACTCATAGATGAGATAATACCAGCCGTGATGGAAGTAGTAGGGACCGTCATAGGCGATCGCGAGCAGAGTGGTGCCGATGAAGAGGACGATGAAGCCGCTTGAAAGCAGCAGGTGCATGAGCGCCCCGAGGCTCTTCTTGTGCACCCGCTTCTGCGCCAGCGCGTAGACTACGAGCCGCTCGACCCAGACCCGCCAGTCCCGCTCCGTCCCGAGCCGCGACGCTTTGCGCCAGAGCCGGCGGCGCCGCTCCAGTTTCCATGCCGTCCAGCACATGCTGGCGGTGATCATGGCGAAGAACACCACCCGCATCCGCGGCGCGATGTTCCCGAAGACCTCGCGCGTGGCGGTGTGCAGGAATTCGGTCTGGTTGGCCGGCGACATCGGGTTCCTCTTTTTTGGAGAGCAGACTCAATACCGCAAGTGCACGGCAAATTCGAGCGACCGTTTCTCCCGCGGAGTCTTGCTCCTCACCCGCCACGCCTGGACGGCGGAGTTCCACGACGCCTGCACAGGGATAGCCGGAAGTGCGTCTGGCCGCCGGAAAGGATTCGCGGAGCTCATCCCTCCATTTACGATCGGTCGCTCAGGCTCGGCGAATCTGCTCGATCAACTGCGGAACGAGCTCGTGCAGATCGCCGACGAGACCATAGGTCGCGACTTGGAAAATAGGTGCATCAGGATCTTTGTTGATCGCGACGATGACGCGCGAATCCTTGATCCCGGCGAGATGCTGAATCGCGCCGGAAATGCCGAGACCGATGTAAAGCTCCGGAGCGACAATCTTTCCGGTCTGGCCGATCTGGTAGTCGTTAGGCACCATCCCGGAATCGACCGCGGCGCGAGTCGCACCGATCGCGCCGCCGAGCGCGTCCGCGAGCCCGCCGACGAGGCGCTCGAAGGTTTCGGCATCTTTGAGCGGCCGCCCACCTGCGACCACGACGCGCGCTTCGGTCAAATCGGGGCGATCGGATTTGCGCTCTTCGCGCGAGATGAACTTGGTGTCGTTAGGCAAACTGGCGGCGTCGACCGCGAAACGCTCGATCGGAGTTTTAGTGGTCGCGTCTTCCGCCGGAGCTGCGAAAGCCGTCGCGCGCGCCGTCAGGACACGGCGCTCGCCTTCCAGCTTCACCACTGCCAGCATGCTTCCGGCGTTGATCGGTCGGCGGAAGGCAATTCCGCCGTCCACTTCTTCGAGGGCGAGAACATCGGTTACCATCGGCGCGTCGAGGAGTGCGGCCGCGCGCGGGAGGATGTCTTTGCTGAAGGTCGAGGAGGCTGCAAGCAGTGTCGGCGTGTCGTTTTTGCGCGCAATTTCCGCGAGCACCGCTGCGTAGCGATCGGCCAGCGGTTCGCCTAACGAGGCGTCATCCGCCACGATCACGCTACTCGCTCCATAGATGGTAAGTGTCTCGGCGACGGCGTCGAGATGATAGCCGAGAACGACGAGCGCGTAATCACCGCCGAGTTGCTTCGCGAGCGTGATCGCGTGGAGCGAAGAGCGCTTCACTTTCGCGCCATCGAGCTCGGTCAGGACAAGTGTTGCAGCCATCTAAAGAACCTTCGCCTCCTCTTTTAGCTTGCTCACTAATTCCTCGACCGACTCGACGCGCAGGCCCGCCGCGCGCTTCGGTGGACGTGAAGTAGAGAGCGTGGTCGTGAGCGGCTTTACATTGACGGCAAGTTGCTCACAGGTCAGCACCTCGATCGGCTTCTTGCGCGCTTTCATCAGGCCGGGCAGCGAAACGTAACGCGGCTCGTTCAAGCGCAGATCGGTCGTGATGATCGCGGGCAACTTAACTTCGACGACTTCCAAACCGCCGTCTGTCTCGCGGGTGCAGCGGGCCCGGGTTTTCTGCTCGAGAAACTCGATCTTCGAAACAAAAGTCGCCTGGGGCCAGCCTAACAATCCCGCGAGCATTTGTCCGACCTGGTTGGAATCGTCATCGACCGCTTGTTTGCCCATGAGCACAACCTGCGGCGTTTCCTTTTTAACTAACGAATAAAGGATGCGGGAGACCGCATAGGGATCAAGCGGACGAGAATCGTCGATTCGGATCGCGCGATCGACGCCCATCGCCAGAGCGGAGCGAACCTGCTCCTCAAC
>JBDTIQ010000184.1:0-6385 GCA_039936335.1 Chthoniobacterales bacterium | reverse complement strand
GGCCGAGATTCGTCCGATATTTTCCAACGAGATTTTCCAGCAGCGGCGTGACGACGGCGTGCACGTCGTTGTTTGACTCGGGATGTTGTTTCTCGAGCCGCGCCGCGATCGTCGCGAGCTGCGTCCGCGCCTGTTCCACGGTCACGCCCGGCTTTAACCGTCCCCAGCCGTACATGAGCGGATGATTCATGCGGGTCTCCCAGGCAGGATTGTTGCGGCGCATGAGCGAGAACCACGCACCCGTGTCGGTCGGCGCGCGCAACGTCGGCGGCATCACGCCGATGACGGTGTAGCGCGTATCGTGAAACGTGACCGGGCGACCGAGCACGTCCGGATCGCGCCCGAACGCTCGGGTCCAAAGCAGGTCGCTGATCACGACGAGAGCCGGCGCGCCTTTCTTGTCTTCGGCTTCCGTGAAAGTACGGCCGAGTTCCGGCGCGAGGCCGGCGACTTTGAAAAAGTTGGCAGTCACGAGCGCCGACGAAATCGGCTCGGCCGGTCGGCCCTTGATCCCGCTCAAGTTGAGCGAGTAGGTGCGATAAAGCGCGAGATTTTCGAAGACGGTGTTATCGCGTTTCCAATCGAGGTAATCCGGGAGGGAAATGGCGAAATCGTTCCTCTTCGAATCCCGCTCGTGCAGGGTCATGATCCGCTCCGAGTCCGGATAGGGCAGCGGCCGGAGGAGGACAGCGTTGATCACGCTGAAGATGGCGATGTTCGCGCCAATGCCTAACGACAGCGTGAGAATCGCGACGAACGTGAACCCGGGCGATTTACGCAGCTGGCGGAGGGCGAAGCGAAGATCGGAAAGCATTGTGCGTTAGGCGTTAGGCGTGAGGCGTTAGGCGTTAGGCGATAGACGCCGAGTGGATAACGGTGAAAGGCTCGCGGCAGGTTCCGGGGTCGCGCGCGCGTCTCGCGTGCTGGTTTTTGCGTCTCGCGAAAACGGTCTTTCTGCGGGTCTGAAAGTTCGTTGCGGCGAGACGCTGACAACCAGGTCGCCGCGGCGACCGCAATCCCAGAGTTGATGTGCGCTTACTCATAACGAAGCGCGACCATCGGATCGACTTTCATGGCGCGGCGCGCAGGGATGTAGCTCGCCAGGAACGCCGTTCCGCCTAACAAAAAGACGACGCTCGCGTAGGTGAGAAGATCGTTCGCGCCGACGCCATAGAGTAGACTTGCGAGCAGACGCGTCGCGGCGAAAGCGGCCACCAGGCCGATAACGAGGCCGATCACGACCACGCTCAGGCTTTGCCGCAAAACCATCCGGAGCATGTCCGCGCGCTGCGCGCCGAGCGCCATGCGGATGCCAATCTCGCGCGTCCGCTGCGCGACGCTGTAGGCGATCACGCCGTAGATGCCGATCGCGGCCAGCAGCAGTGCGACGCCCGCAAACCCACCGAGCAACATCATGTTGAAGCGCGGCTGCGCGAGGTTGCGCGCGAGCAGAAACTCCATCGGCTGCAGATTGCCGACGAACACGTCCGCATCTTCCTGATGCACGATCTTGCGGATCGCCGCGCTGAGGCCGGCGACCTCGGTGGTTTTTGTGCGCAGAGTCAGCCAGACGTGACGGGTCGGTTGCTGCGCGAACGGTTGATAAAACTCCGGAATCACTTCCGCGCCGAGGCTCGTTTGTTTCGCATCGCCCACGACGCCCACGATCTCGAGCGCATCGACGCCCTTTTCCTGATCGCGCAAAATACGTTCGCCAATCGGATTGCTGTGCGGCAGAAAACGCCGGACGAACGCCTCGTTGACGATCGCGACATGCCGACTGCTCTGATTGTCGTGCGCGTCGAAAAATCTCCCGGTCTTGAGCGGGATTTTCATCGAGCGGAAGTAATCTGGCAGGACGAGAAGATTTGAGGCGTCGGGGTGAGTTCCAGGCCCGCGCTCCGGCTGGCTGGCGAGACGGAACGACGACGCGTTGTTGTTATCGCTAAAGGGAAGGGGATTCGCGCCGCCGACCGCTTCGACTCCCGGCAGTGCGGCCAGTTTCGGCACGAGGCGGTCGTAGAAACTGCGCTGTGCATCGGGCTCGGGATATTTCGTGCGCGGGATCGCCTGATCGAGCACGAGCAGGCGCGCCGGCTCAAAACCGGGATCAGTAGCGCGCAGGTTGAAGAAGCTTTTTATGAGCAAACCCGCGCCGGCGAGAAGAAGAAGCGAGAGCGCGACTTGCGAGATGACGAGCAGCGCGCGGGTGCGTGTCCCATGCAAACCGCCGCTCGAACCCTTCGCGCCTTGCTGGAGCGCTTCGTTCACATTCGGCCGCGAAACCTGTAGCGCCGGGATGAGCCCGAAGATGAGGGTGCTCAGAATCGTGAGGCCAAAAGTGAAGGCGCAGACGCCGAGATTGACGTGCACTTCGGCAAGCCGCGGCACATCCTGCGGCCCGAAGCGCCCAAGCAGATCGACCACCCACCCGGCGAGCACGAGCCCGGCCGCGCCGCCGATGAGGGCGAGGAGGAAGCTTTCCGCGAGCAGTTGCCTAACGATGATCCAGCGACTCGCGCCGAGCGCGGCGCGGATGCTGATCTCGCGACTGCGGGCGGCCGCGCGGGCGAGCAGCAGATTGGCGACATTCGCGCAGGCGATGAGAAGGACGAGCGCGACCGCACCGAGCAGGATCAAGAGTGCCGGGCGCACATCGCCGACGATATCCTGAAGCAGTGGCCTAACGAGAACGCTGCGGTTGAGGTTGGTGTCGGGATATTGCGCGGCGAGACGAGCGGCAATCGGCTTCAGCTCCGCGGTCGCCTGCTGCGCCGTGACCCCTGGCTTGAGGCGCCCGACCATTTGCAGGAAATGCGAACCACGCTGCGGCACTTGGTTTGCGACGAGCGGCTCGAGCGGATTGATGAAATCGACCGGCTCCGCTTGCACCGGAAACTTCCAGCCCGCCGGCATCACGCCGAGGAGTGTGGACTGTCGACCCGAGAGATTGATCTGTTGGCCGATGATCTTGCGATCGCTCGCGAACGCGCGCTGCCAAAGTTCGTGGCTGATCACGACGACGTTCGGCTGACCGATCTTCGACTCCTGGGCGGTGAAGCCGCGCCCGAGCATCGGCTGCACGCCCATGACCTCGAAGAAGTCGCCCGCCACCGCCACGCCGCTCAGTTCCTGCGCTTCGCCGATGCCGCTGAGAACCGTGCCCGCGCCGGAGTAGGCGGCCATCGCGCTGAAGCTCTGGCTTTGCGCGCGGTAGTCGTAAAAGTCGGGGAAGGAATCCGTCTCGTGCGAAGCGGGTTGGTTGACGTCGCTATTCCAGATCGCGACCAACCGATCGGGATGCGGGAACGAAAGAGGCCGCAGGAGAACCGTGTCGACTACGCTGAAGATGGCGCTGTTCGCTCCGATCCCGAGCGCGAGAGTGAGGACGGCGACAATGGTGAAGCCGGGCGACTTCAGGAGCATGCGGAAGGCGTATTTCAGGTCGGTGATCATGGTTTCTAGTTGTTAGCGTTAGGCAGTGGACGTGAGGCGAGTTTGAGCTTGGATAACGGTGAGAGTCTTGCGGCAGGTTCCGGGTAGCGCGCGCGTCTCGCGTGCTGGTTTTTGCGTCTCGCGAGAACAGTCTTTCTGCGGGTCTGAAAGTTCGTTGGGGCGAGACGCCGGCAACCAGCACGCGAGGCGTGCGTGCTACCCGGACACTGGTGTGCAGTCCTCATCCTCATTCCGCGCGAAGAGCTACGATGGGATCGACCTGCGCCGCGCGCCGCGCGGGCAGCCAGGCGGCGAGAAACGCGACGCCGGAAATCAGCAGAACGATCGCGCCGAAAGTAAGCGGATCCCCGGCGCCGACGCCGAAGAGCAGGCTGCTCAGCAGCCGGGTCGCCGCGAAGGCGCCGACCACTCCGACCGCTACACTGATCGCAACCAGCGCCATCGCCTGGCCGACGATGAGACGGAAGATCGCCGGTTGCCCCGCGCCCAGGGCCATGCGGATGCCGATCTCGTTCGTCCGTTGCGCGACCGAGTAGGCCATCACGCCGTAAATGCCGATCCCCGTCAGAACGAGCGCGACGCCGGCGAAGATGGAAAGCAGGAGCGCGTTGAAGCGCGGCCGGGCGAGCGACTTCGCGATGTAATCTTCGAAGACTTTTACACTCGTTAGGGGAATATCCCGATCGACGGTGGCCAGCTGCGCGCTGATCGCATTCGTCAGGCTGGCCGAATTCGCCATCCGCGTCCGCACGACGAGCGAGATAGAGTTAAAAGGCATTTGCGTCTGCGGCAGATACATCTCCGGGGTGTCGTCGTTGCGGAGTGATCGGTGTTTCACGTTCCCGACAATGCCGATGATCTGCCGCATCGGAGGTCCGTCATCGGTCGCGCTGAAGTCGGGCGCGATCCGCTTGCCAATCGCGTTCTGGCCCGGGAAAAACTTCTTCGCGAAGAACTCGTTCACAATCACAACCGGCGCCGATTTGAAGGCGTCGTGCTCGTTAAAAGTCCGGCCCTGGAGGAGAGGAGTACCGACGGTCTTGAAGTAATCCGTTCCCGCGATTCGTAACGGAGCGACGGCACGCTGACCTTCCGGCAGCGGGTGATCCGCGATGTCCACATCGGTCGCCATGTTGCTCGGGCTCAGCGGCAGCGGCATGATCGTGCTGGCCGATTCCACGCCGGGGAGCGCGCGAATTTTCGGGAGCAACTGCTGGAAAAACGCGGTCGTGTTTTCGTTCTTTGGATAAGCGGAGCTGGGCAGAACGATGCGGGCAGTGAGGAGCCGATCCGGGCGCAACCCAGTCTGCACCTGGCCGAGCCGGGTGAAGCTCTGAATGAGCAGACCCGCGCAGATCAGCAGGACGAGCGCGAGCGCGACTTCGGCCATAACGAGGCCGTTGCGGAGCTTTCCTTTGTGTCCGCCTTCGCCGCCCGTGCGCATTCCGCTTTTCAGTGCGGTATTGAGATCGACGTGCGAAGCCTGCCAGGCTGGGACGAGTCCGAAGACGACACCGGTGGCGAGCGAGACGATCAGGGTAAAGGCGAGCACGACGGGATCGAGCGAGATGTCGCCAATGCGCGGAATGCTTTGCGGAACGGCGTGAATGAGCGCGGAGGTGCCCCATTCCGCGATGATCAGACCAACGATGCCACCGCACGTGGCGAGGAGGACGCTTTCAGTGAGCAGTTGCCTAACGATGCGCGATCGGCTCGCGCCGAGCGCTGCGCGCAACGCGATTTCCTTCCCGCGCACAGAAGCGCGCGCGAGCAGGAGATTCGCCACGTTTGCATTCGCGATCAGGAGCACGCAGACAACCGCGCCGAAGAGCACATAGAGCGCGGTCCGGACATCGCCGACCAGCTCATCGCGCATCGGCTTCACGAGCAGGCTGAAGTAGCTGTTGCTGTCGGGATATTGTTTCTCCAACCGCGCGGCGATGGTGACGAGATCAGCCTGCGCCTGCGCGGCGGAAACGCCCGGCTTCAGTCGCGCGATCGCCTGGAGAGAATGATTGCCGCGCTGTTGTGTGGTCGGTTTAGAGCCATCGGGACTCTCGGCGTCTTCCGACGTCGTCTCGTAAATTTCGATCGGGTCGTTCTGGATCGGGTATTGGAAATGCGCCGGCATCACGCCGATGACCGTGCAATTCCGCCGATCGACCTGGATGGTGCGGCCGAGGACCGACTTGTCGCCGCCGAATTGCTTCTGCCAAAAGTCGTAACTGAGCACGACCTTATAACCTCCGGGACCGCCGCCGGCCTGTTCATCTGCCCTCACGAACCCGTGGCCAAGAAGCGGCTTGATCCCAAGCACATCGAAGAACTCGCCACTGGTCTTCACCGCGACGAGGCTCTGCGCATTTCCGCCGTCCGTGAAAGCGACGGTGAGCTCACGGTAAACGGCGCTGCTCGCCAGCGTGTGGTTCTCTTTCCGGAGATCGAAATAGTCGGGATAGGAGAGCGAGTTGAGCTGGTCGGGCTGAGAGCCGTCGTGCGAGTTGCTCATGCCGACGGCGACGAGTTGCTGCGGATTTGGAAACGGCAGCGGCTTCAGGAGCACGGCGTTGACCACGCTGAAGATGGCGGTGTTCGCGCCGATCCCGAGCGCGAGGGTGAGGACGGCGATAAAGGTGAAGCCCGGCGATTTGCGGAGCTGGCGAAGGGCAAAGCGTAAGTCGTTCATAGGATTGCTGGTTTATGATTGTTGAGTGCTGATTGGAACGAGACGAGGATTTCCCCTAACGACTCGCAACGGGAATTCCAGGGAGCACAGGCCGCTCGCCTGTTGGTTTTGGCGGCTCGCCAAAACGAACTTTTTGGCGCGCGGTCCGTGCGAGCGACGCGTCGTGCGAGGGGACAGGCCAATCCTGCGCGCGGGATGCCGGCGAGCCGCCGGCATCGACAGGCCAGCGGCCTGTGCTCCCCA
>JBDTIQ010000183.1:0-4267 GCA_039936335.1 Chthoniobacterales bacterium | reverse complement strand
GGCCAGCGGCCTGTGCTCCCCGGAAACCCGCCGAGAACGCCTAACGACTTCCGAAAATCGCGGTGCCGACGCGCACGAATGTCGCCCCTTCTTCGATCGCGATCTCGAAGTCGCCGCTCATGCCCATCGAGAGCTGCTCGAGCCGGACGTCGAATTCCTTCTCCAAAGCGTCACGCAACTCGCGGAGCGCCGCGAAGTGCGGGCGCGACGCCTCCGCTTCCGGCGCGAGCTGCGGGATGGTCATCAGACCTTCGATCGTGAGACGGCCTAACGAGAGGATTTTCTCGAAATCGCGCCGAATGGCTTCCGGAGAAAAACCATGTTTGCGCGCTTCTCCTGCGACGTTGACCTGGAGGAGAACCCGCGGCCGCGCGCCTTCTTCGTCGGCGATGCGCTGCACGTCTTCGGCGAGCGCGAGCGAATCGACGCTGTGAAATAACTCGAAGAGCGGCAGCGCCTGCCGGATTTTATTTTTCTGGAGTGTGCCGATGAAATGCCAGCGTAGCCGCGAAGGAAGGTCAGGGATTTTTGCGCGCGCTTCCTGCACCCGGCTCTCGCCAAAAAGGAGCTGGCCGGCCTCTTCGGCCGCGCGAATTTTCTCGACGTCCTGTTTTTTCGAGACGGCGACGAGTTGCACCTCGTCCGAATGCCGAAAAGCGCGGTCGGCCGCGGTCGCGATCTGCTCCTGCACTTCCGCGAGGTTGTGAGCGACAGGGTTCATTGGCTTTTCAGGTGTTCATGGCTGTGGGGATGATGCAATGAGCCGGTCGCGCTGACAAACGTAACCCGACCTGGAGGGATGAGCTCTGCGAATCCATCGGGTTGCGCGAAGGCGAAGTCGAGCAGGCGTCGCGGAACTCCGCCCTCCAGGATTGCGGGGTCGTTAGGCGGTGGTTGCGAAAAATCAGAACGTTTCGCTGCCGGAGTCGCGATTAAGAAGGAGTAATGCCCGCCCAATCCAAACTCCAGACCGCCTGGGAGCTGACGAAGGACAGCGGCGCCGAATGGTGGAAAGACAACACCTTCCGCCTCGCCGCCTCCCTCGCTTTTTACACCATCTTCTCGGTCGCTCCGATCCTCCTCATCGCCGTCGGCACCGCCAGCATTTTTTTTGAGCGCCAGACGGCGGTGAATCAGGTCGTGAAGCAAATGCAAAGCCTTGTCGGGCCGCAGGGCGCCGAAGCGATTCGCACCGTCCTGCAATCTTCCTCCGGCTTGGGGAAGGGCGCGTGGGCGATCGGGGTCGGTCTGGTCACGCTTTTCCTTGGCGCTTCGGTGGTTTTTGCCGAACTGCAATCGGCGCTTAACCAGATTTGGAACGTCAAGGTGGAGGTACGGCACGGCTTCGTGCTCGACTATCTGCTCGATCGGCTGCGCTCCTTTTCGATCGCGATCGTCGTCGGGTTTTTGCTTCTTGTTTCCCTCGTCCTGAGCGCGGCGTTGAGTGCGCTGCAGGATTACATGACGAACTGGATGCCGAAGTTTCCGTGGCTCTGGCAAGGCGCGAACATCGTGGTTTCGCTCGTGGTCGTAGCGCTGCTTTTCGCGATGATTTATCGCTACCTGCCCGATGTCGAAATCGGATGGCGCGATGTCTGGATCGGCGCGGCCGTCACTTCCGTCCTCTTCAACGGCGGGAAATATCTCATCGGCCTTTATCTGGGGCAGGCAGCGATCGGGAGTGCGTTTGGCGCGGCCGGTTCCTTCGCGGTTCTGCTCGTCTGGATTTATTATTCGGCGCTCATTTGCTTTTTCGGAGCGGAATTTACGCAGGTCTATGCGCGCCGGCAGGGACGCAGGATTCAACCGCAAGCACACGCGCGCCCGGCCGCGGACCCGGGAGAAGAAGCTGATGCCTGAGAAGTCCACGCACGAACGTCAGGCCGCCGCCACCTCGCATCGGATGGCGTTGCGCACCGTCCTGATCGCGCTCGGTATCATCGGTATCGCGGTCATCGGGCTTTATCTGCTGCGCAATTTTGCCTCCGCTCTTCTGCTCATTTTCGCCGGCATTCTGTTTGGCATATTTCTAAATGCCCTAACGAACCTGGGGATGAAATGGCTGCGTCTGCCGCGCTGGCTCGCGCTCACTCTCTTCCTCCTGGTCATCGTGGGCGCGATTGGGCTTTTCAGCTGGCTCGCCGGCCCGCAAGTGGTGCAACAGATGCAACAGCTCGGCGAGCAGTTGCCCAAATCGCTGAGCAAACTTCGCCAGGCCCTCGCGAGTCACGATTGGGGCCGCACGATCCTGAGCAATCTGCCTTCGTTCGATAAAATGAACTTGTCGATGACGACTCTGATGGGCTCGGTCACGCAATTTTTCTCGATCACGGTGGAGGTGGTCGGCGGGGCCGTTTTCATCTTTTTCGTTGGGCTTTATCTGGCGGCGTCGCCGCGGGATTACCTCGAGCCGCTTCTGCTCCTTCTTTCGGAGGAACATCGGGAGCGTGGGCGCGAAGTCGCCGCGGCGCTCGGCGGTGGGCTCGGCTGGTGGCTCTTCGGCCGGGCCGTGACCATGACTTTGTTAGGCGTGCTGACCACGATTGCGCTCTGGCTTTTTGGCATTCCGCTCGCGCTCGTGCTTGGATTCATCGCCGGGATCCTGCTCTTCGTGCCTTATCTGGGCGCGATCGCGGCGGCGATTCCCGCGATCCTCGTGGCGCTGATGGGGAGCCCGTCGAAGGCCTTGTGGGTCGCGGTCATCTATACGGGCGTCCACACCTTCGAGGGCTACTTCGTCACGCCTTTCGTGCAGCGTCGTGCGGTCGCGTTGCCGCCGGCGCTGCTGATTTCGGTGCAAATTCTTTCGGCGAGTTTGTTTGGCCTCGCCGGGGTCGTCTTTTCCACCCCGCTCGTCGTGGTCGCGATCATCCTCGTGCAGATGCTTTACGTGCAGGATGTACTCGGGGAAAAGGTCGAAGTGCTCGGCGAGCACGAGCCGGAGCCGTGAATGGCCTCGTCTTTCAAGTCGGGCTTTTCCTCGGCTCGCTCGTGCTCATGGCGCTCTCGAGTTTTGTTCTCACGGTCGCGCTCGAGCGGATCGGTGCGCAGCTTCATCTCGCGGAGGGTTTGCTCGGCATCCTGACCGCGCTCGGGGCGGATGCGCCCGAGATTTCCTCATCGATTACTGCGCTCTCCGCCGGCCATCACGAGCTCGGAGTCGGCGTGGTGTTGGGCTCGAATATTTTTAATCTCGCCGCCCTGCTCGGCCTGAGCGCGCTGGTCGCGGGCGTGGTCCGCGTGGGGACCGCGGGTGCGCTCTTGAATGGAGTGGTCACCCTCGTTGCGACGCTGGTTGCGGGTGGGTTGTTGCTCGGCTGGCTCGCGCCGTGGCTCGCGCTCGTGCTCATGGCGCTGCTCTTCGCGCCTTACCTTTTCGTGATCGCGCTTTACTCGGCGCGGATCGAGCGTCTGTCGCTCCCGAAGTTCGCTCGTACCTTTCTAGTCCGCGCGACCACGAATGTGCGGGAGGAATGTCCGCGCACTGGCCTGGAAGAGATCCATGTGCGCCACGCGACCCTGATCGATTGGCTGCTCCTGGTGCCCGTGATTTTCGCGATCGTTGCCGGGAGCCAGGGGATCGTGCACGCGACCCTGAACTTGAGCGCGCGTTTCGGGATTACGCACGCGATCGCCGGCGCGCTCGGGATCGCGGCCCTCACCGGCATCCCGAACGCGATCGCCGCGATCCGGCTCGCGACCCGCCAGCGCGGGGCCGCGGTGGTCACTGAATGTTTCAACAGCAATAACGTGAACCTGGTTTGCGGTATCTGCCTGCCAGCGCTCCTCGTCGGTCTCGGCGCGACGAGCGCGCACACTTATCTTTCGCTTGGCTGGCTCTTCGCGATGTCGGCGGCGGCGGTCGCCTTGCTCTGCTGGCGCGGGGGTTTACGGCGGACCGGCGGCAGCGCGCTCGTGACTCTCTACCTTCTCTTCGCGGGCGTGATCGTGCTCTGGCCACTTGTCGCTAGAAGCTGTCCGAAAAGTCTTTTCCGTAACTATAAATACGCTTATCGTTAGGCACGTTTATATCTGATGAGCAGTGGAAACTCTTCGGCCCAAGCTTGGAGGTGGAAAAACGTAGCTCGTTCGGTCGGCCGCGGGCGGATAGCCGGGAGGTTTTTGAAGCGTTGCTCTTTATTCTCTATACCGGAATTCAATGGCGCTATCTGCCCAAAATCTTTCCGCCGAAGTCGACCGTCCATGACTATCTCAAGATTTGGAGTCAACGGAGGGTCTTTCGCAAGTTACTCGCACAGATCGTGCG
>JBDTIQ010000182.1:0-10088 GCA_039936335.1 Chthoniobacterales bacterium | reverse complement strand
CGCTCCGCTCGGGATGACAGACAAAGTGCGCGAGGGAACGAGGATGGGCGGCGGCGTTCCTCCATTGGCCGTGTAGGTCGAGAGTGACTCTAGCTGAACGAGGTTTGTTTTCGCCTGCGGTTAAAGGCTTCCTTCGCAGCAGCCCGATGCCGATGTTCAACCCGAAACTGGTGACAACCGTGAGCCGCCGGAGCCCCCGAGGGGACGAAAAGAAATAGCCCAACGCTTTAAAGCTGGGCTACAAGGTCGGTAACGGCCGAGTCCCAACAAGGGACGAAAGAACTCCCCACGAGTGCGGTTCTTTCGTCCTCAATAGGACTCTGGCTTGTCGCTGGAAAGTTTCCCAGTGCTAAAGCACTGACCTATTATCTATCGCGGCTATTTTGGGCAGCTTCACATTGTCAGTGCTATTCCCATTCAATTCCCCGCCGGGCGCCTTCGCCGGGGAGAGGCCGACGTGGTAACCGTCGGATTTCTTTGCTCGTCGCGTGGTTCTGCGGCGTCGTTTTGAACCAGCGTCATGTCTTTATCTTGCGGGCTTTCCGGAGGCTCGAAATCCTGCATTTGGAGTGACTCTTTGCTAGCGATGACGGCGTGGAAATGGGATGGAAGAGCAGGCATGAACGACACGAGGAAAGAGATGGAGAGGGGCGTCATCGCACGCTACCGTGACTACCTGCCGGTCACGGAAGCGACGCCGGTGGTTTCGTTAGGCGAAGGGGGCACGCCGCTGATTTTCTCACCTCGCCTGAGCGCGCGCCTGGGCCGTCGCTGCAAAGTCTTCGTGAAATACGAAGGGATGAATCCGACCGGCTCCTTCAAGGACCGTGGGATGACAGTAGCAGTCTCAAAGGCGGTCGAGCGCCGGGCGAAGACACTTATTTGTGCATCGACCGGGAACACGTCCGCGTCCGCTGCCGCCTACGCCGCGCGCGCCGGGATGGGCTGCGCGGTCGTTTTGCCCGCGGGGAAAATCGCGAGCGGTAAGATGGTGCAGGCGTTTGCCTACGGCGCGCGGGTGGTCGCGATTGAGGGCAACTTCGACGACGCACTCGAGATCGTGCGCTCGCTCGGCGCGCGCGAGGATTTCGCGATCGTGAACTCGATCAATCCCGATCGGATCGCGGGGCAAAAGACCGCGGCGTTCGAGATCATAGAAGAGCTGGGCGACGCGCCGGAGTTTCATCTGTTGCCGGTCGGGAATGCGGGCAACATCACCGCTTACTGGGCGGGCTATGAAGAGTGGGCGACGGCGGGCAAAGCGCTTGTTAGGCCGCGGATGGTAGGTTTCCAGGCCGCCGGTGCGGCGCCGATTTATCGCGGGGAAGTTGTCGTCAGGCCCGAGACCGTCGCGACCGCGATCCGGATTGGAAATCCCGCGAGCTGGTCGCAGGCGAACCGCGTGATCGCTGACTCCGGCGGCATGATCGACATCGTGAGCGACGACGAGATTCTCGAAGCGCAACGCTGGCTCGCGAGCCACGAAGGGATCTTCGTCGAGCCGGCGAGCGCCGCACCGATCGCAGGTCTCCTGCGCGCCGGCCTAACGACAAGCGGCGACCACTTCTCCGCCGATCAAATTCCCGATGGCAGCCGGATCGTCTGCACCGTCACCGGCCACGGATTGAAAGATCCCGAAGTGATCTCGTCCGCGATCACGCCGCGGCCACCGGTTGCGCCTAACGACGACGCAGTTTTGCGCGCGCTCACCGCGACACGCAGTTGACACCGCCGCAAGAATAGAGAAAACGGGGCGTCGTTTCTCATGGGTTTGATTGTTCAGAAATACGGCGGCACTTCGGTCGGGAGCACGGAGAGAATCAAGCGCGTCGCGGAGCGTTTGCTCGCAGCGCAGCGCAGCGGTCTCGAAGTCGTCGCCGTCGTCTCCGCGATGGCGGGCGTGACGGATAATCTGATCAAACTCGCGCGCGAGCTCACGCCGGAACCGAGTGCGCGCGAGATGGATTCGCTCCTCGCGACGGGCGAACAGGAGTCAAGCGCCCTCGTCGCGATGGCGGTGAACGCGATCGGCGGGAAAGCGATTTCGTTAACCGGCGCCGCCGCCGGGATCGTGACCGACGACGCGCATACGAAGGCGAAGATCGCGCACATTTCACCGCGCCAGATTCACGCGCTTCTCGGTGAAGGCTTTCTCGTGGTGGTCGCCGGTTTCCAGGGGCAAAGCCCGGAAGGCGCCACGACCACGCTCGGCCGCGGCGGTTCCGATCTCACCGCGATCGCGCTCGCGGCCGCGCTGAAGGCTGACGATTGCCAGATTTTTACCGACGTCGATGGCGTGCACACGTGCGATCCGCGGGTCGTGCCGGACGCGAGCAAGATCGACGAGATTTCTTACGATGAGCTGCTGGAAATGGCGGGCGCCGGTTCCAAGGTGATGCAATCGCGCGCGGTGGAGTTTGCGAAGAAATTCGGCGTCGGCTTCGAAGTCCGATCGAGTCTCGCGGATCGCCCCGGCACGCGGACGCGCGAAGCGACGCCGAACATGGAAGACATCGTCGTGCGTGGCGTGAGTCTCGAGCGCAATCAGGCGAAGGTCACGATCCGCGGCGTGCCCGATCGGCCGGGTTGCGCGGGAACGATTTTCTCCGCGATCGCAGATGCGAACCTCAGCGTCGACATGATCGTGCAGAATGCCTCGAGCACCGGCACGACCGATTTATCATTCACACTGCACAAGGACGACTTCGCGTTTGCCGAGAAATTCCTTGGGCCGCTCGTGGAAACAATCGGCGCGAGCGGCATGACGGCGACGACCGACGTGGCCAAGCTCAGCGTCGTCGGCATCGGCATGCGCTCGCATGCGGGAGTGGCTTCGCGGCTCTTCGCGACGCTCGGCGAGGCCGGAGTAAATATTCAGCTGATCTCGACTTCGGAGATCAAAATCGCGGTCGTGATCGCGGCGGAAGAACTCGAACGGGCCGCGCAGGTGACGCATCTCGCGTTCGGTTTGACGCGGCCGAAGTCAGCGGGTGCTTCGGCCACCGGGTAACTTATTCTTCGCCTAACGAGTCAGCGCTTGACTGGCACGACGTAGATTTCGGCGACATTCGCGATCCGCATTTTCCAGCCGAATAACGACTTGAATGCTGCCGCCGCCGGATGATCGGCATGCCCGCGAAACTTGAAATCCGTCTTCGCAACTTTCCAAGTGGATCCATCTTCCAAGGTGATGATCTGATTCGGGTAGATGCTCGTGATTTCACCATCCACCCGGCTCACGACGAGCTGGAGCTTCTCGCGCTTCGAAGCTTTCACGGTGGCTTTCTCGACCGCTTTTTCGCGATCGCCCTTTAGGAAAGCATCGAGCTTGGCGAGTTCGTTAGGCGTAAGCTTCTCGAGACCGGCAGCCTTGAATTGCTCCGGCGTCATCGCCTGGCGAATGCCACCGTCGGGGTCTTGCGCGAGCGCGACCGCCGCGCCGCCTAACGAGAAAGCAGCGATGGCAGCGAGCATCAGAAGCGTCTGGATGGTGCGGGAGTGATTTCTATTCATAAAGGTCGGAGAAGCGCGAAGTCCGCAGCGTAACTGGTCGAGGTGCGCGGTCAAGACTGGAAGAAGCGGCGGCGACCGGCGGTCACAGATCTTTGCGCATCCGCCAATGCTCGACCGCTGCGAAGAGGCGGTCGGCGGGCGCCTCCACGTGATAGCCGTGACGCTCGTAGAAGTGTTGGGCGGTGGCGCGGGCATTCAAGACCAGTTGTTTCGCGCCCGCAGTTCGCGCGCGATTCTCCAATTCCCGCAATAGGATGCTGCCGAGCCCGCGGTTTTGCGCGTGGGGAGCGACGGCCATGAAACGAACCTGCGCCTCGGTCGGCGTATTCAGATGCAGACGGCCGACGGCAAGTGTATCGCCGGCATCCGAGCGAATCATCAGGTGGATGCTTTCGTCCTCGCGGTCGTCACGCTCCGATCCGCGCGGCTGATTCCAAGGCGCGCGCAGAACCCGCCAGCGCAAATCGAAATAATGCTCAAGATCCGCCGGAGATTGCGGCACGAGCAGCGCGCCGCCGCCGACGATTGGCTCCTGAGATGAGCCGTCCGGCGGAGATGACGCACTACCGAGGTTATCCACAGCCCGAACCTGCGCACGCTGCACAAAGTTAGCCAGTGTTTACTCCGCCAGAGGGGACGCAGATGTGGATAACTTTCGGATAACGTGAAACATCACACAATATATGTCATATAAAGTGGATGGTGGTTGCTGTGCTGCTTGCGATCTCGGATCCCACCGCTTAGGATGATTTGCCGCGCGTTTCTCGGAAACTCTCAGCGCGTCACAAACCGCGCGCATTTCCAGTAATCAGATCGAACTGCCGCTCCACTTCAGCTTCTGGCGGACGACGCCGAAGAAGGAAACGCCGGGCATCACCGCCAGCGACAGCGTCCGGCTTGACTTGGTAATCCGGACGGTCTTACCGAAATCCAAGCCGACGGGACTGCGGCCGTCGATCGTCAGATAAACCGGGTAATCCGGATCGCTCGCTTCGACCTCGATCGTGGAATCGTCATCCACGATGACCGAGCGATTCGTCAGCACGTGCGGACAGATCGGCGTGATGACGAAAACCCCGGATTGCGGCGCCAGGATCGGTCCGCCCGCGGAAAGCGAATATGCCGTCGAACCGGTCGGGGTCGCGATCACGAGCCCGTCGGCGTTGAACTCGGTCAGCGGCTCGCCGTTCACCCGCGTCTTCAGCCGGATCAGGCGCGAGATTTCGCCGCGACTGATGACGACGTCGTTCAGCCCGAGCGCCTCGAAGCGCCACTCGCGGCCACGGCCGATCTCGACCGTCAACAATCGTCGTTCGCTAAACGAAAACTCGCCTTTTACGATCGCGCTTACGGCTTGGCGATATGCGGAGGAATTCAGGCAAGTCAGGAACCCGAGCGAGCCGATATTGATGCCGAAGATCGGCTTAATTTCGTCCTCGAGACCGCTGACGACGTTGAGAATGGTCCCATCTCCGCCAAGCACGACGAGCAGATCGGCTTGCGCGGCCACTTGCGCGACGGTTTCTTCGGACGTGTCGCCATCCAACGCCGCAGTCGCCGCTTCCAGGACGACGCCGACGCCCGCCTGCTTGAACTCCTCCCGGAGGTGCCGGATGAGCTCGGCCGCGCCCTCTTTCCCAGTGTGCGCGATTAGGCCGACGGTTTTCGGAGACATATGAAGAATTCCTGGTTGCCGTCCGTGCCCGTGATCGTCGAGGGGAAAAGCCCTCCCACGCGCGCGCCCAGCGTTTCGGAAAATCTAACGATTTTATCCTGCGCCTTCGCGTGCAACTCCCGCTCACGCACGATGCCGCCGCGGCCGACATCCTCACGCGCGAGCTCGAACTGCGGTTTGATGAGCGCCACGATCACACCATCTGGAGTTAGCAATTCGAAGGCATTCGGCAAGATCAAAGTCAGCGAGATGAACGAAACATCGATCACGCAGATCTCAATCGGCTCGGGAATTTGCTCCCGGGAAAGATGACGCGCGTTCAGTTTCTCGAAGGTCACAACGCGCGGATCGTCGCGGATCTTCCATGCCAACTGCCCGTGGCCGACATCGACCGCGAAGACCTTGCGAGCGCCGATTTGGAGCAGACAATCGGTGAAACCGCCGGTCGACGCGCCGATATCGAGCGCCACCTTGTCCCGGGCATCGATGCGGAAGTGCGTGAGAGCGCCTTCCAGCTTCGTCCCGCCTCGTCCGACGTAGCGATCGCGGGTCGCGACCGTAAGTTCGTCTTCATCCCGGATGAGGTCGGAGGCTTTTGCGGCGGTTCGGCCGCCGATCTGGACCTCGCCGGCCATGATTGCCACCTGAGCCTGTTGCCGGCTCGGGAAAAGGCCGCGCTCAACCAGCGCGAGATCGAGTCGGAGGCGCTTCGGCATACTCTATAAGCGACTCGCTTCCGTTTCTGTTTTACACTTAAAAACAGCATCAACAGATTGTTTCAGAGCGATTAACGCAGATTCGATCTGTGTCGAAGTAATGCACAGTGGCGGCATGAGAACGACGACCTCGCGGATTGGTCTTGTCAGCAATCCGTGGTCGCGGGCCGTGAGGCAAACTTGCTTGGCGAGCGCGCCGTCCGGCATGTCGAGGGCGCTAATCATTCCGACCGAACGCGCGTTCGATCCGCCGATTTTCTCGATGCCGATGCGCAGCTGCTCCGCTATTTTCGACAACGACGCGATCACGTTGTCTGTCCGAAAGATCTCCAGGCTCGCTAACGCCGCCGCGCAACCGACCGAATTTCCGGTATAACTGTGACCGTAAAAAAGCGTTCCGGCCGTTCCGGAAGAGGCAAAAGGCTCGAACACTTCATGCGAAATCAACGTAAGAGCCAGAGGTAAATATCCTCCCGTCAGTCCTTTCGCGAAAACGTAGATATCTGGTTGCACTGCTTCGTGCTCGCACGCGAACATCTTCCCCGTTCTTCCGAAGCCGGTCAGCACTTCATCGGCGATCAGCAGCGCTCCGACCTCGTCGCACCAGTTGCGCACGCCTCGAAGAGTCCCCTCCGGCCAGATTTTCATGCCAGCGGCGCCCTGAATGATCGGCTCGATCACCACACCAGCTATTTCCCCGGCATCTGGCAGCGCCCGCAACTCCTCGACGCTCTCCACCACCCGCACCGGCGCCGACCAGCCTCCCATCTTCCCGCCAAACAACTCCGCCGCCCCGAGGCTCGCCGCGCCCGCCGTGTCGCCATGATAACCGTTCCTGAACGCCACAAACGTCCGACGCTTCGCCCCCCGGAGCTGCCAGTACTGGCTCACGATCCGCAGCGCGGCCTCGATCCCCGTCGAGCCGTCATCGGAATAAAAGACCCGCCCAAACTTCTCCTGCGGGAACAACTCCACGATCTCCCGCGCGAGCTGGATCGCTGGCGGGTTCGTCGTCCCAAGAAACGACGTGTGCGCGACCCGCTCGAGCTGCGCGCGGATCGCCGCGTTGATCCTCGGGTGATTATGCCCGTGGATATTCGTCCAGATCGACGAATTTCCGTCGATGTACTCGCACCCGCGACTGTCGCGCACGATCGCCCCCTCGCCTTCCACGAGCACAATCGGCTCGTGCGCCGGGTCGCACCATTCCGCCATCGGCGTAAAGGGATGCCAGACGAACCGCTTGTCGTCCGCGACGAGCTGCGCCGTGTTCCAGCTACGACTCATCGCGCGTCTGATCTTCGAGCAACTTCTCGACCGCCGCGAAATCCTCCGCCGAAGCGCGCCGCCGCTGGTATTTGCGAAAAATGATGTCACGTAATTCGCGCAGATCTTCGGTGAGCGGCCGGTCGTAGTAAGTCCACTCCTCCTCGTCGCGATACTTCGCCTGGAATTTCCAATTCCCGCCAAATTTCGTCACGCGCACCTCGCGTTTTCGTCCATCCTCGTCGCGCGAGGTCCATATGTGTTGACTACGCATGGCGTCGGCTCCTTACATTAGCACCCTTGAAGGACACGGCCAGACTTCTGCTCTACATCGCCGGCGTGCTGGTGGGCGGAGCGCTCCTCGCGCCGCCGCTTTTCTGGCTGGGTCAATCGGTCATCGCGCATGGGATACTGCCGAGCCTCGCGCGATACGACTTCGATAGCTACTTCCATCGCGCCATCCTCATCGCGGCGCTCGTGCTCCTCTGGCCGCTCTTTCGCGCCCTCCGGGTGCGGAGCTGGCGCGATCTCGGGCTAGAGAAAAATCCGCGGGCCGCGGCCGATCTCGGCGCAGGCTTCGCGATCGCGGCGGTTCCCCTGCTCTGCTGCGGCTTCATCCTGATCGTTCTGCGGAATTACTCGCTCCGCCATCCGTTACTCTGGGGGAAAATGGCCGCCGTGCTCGGTGCCGTGCTCGTCGTCCCGATCCTCGAGGAATTGCTCTTCCGCGGCTTCATCCTCGGTGTCCTCCTGCGGAGCTGCTCCCGCAACCGCGCGCTCCTCATCGTCTCCGCCCTCTTCTCGGTCGTCCATTTCCTGAAACCCGCCGACACCACCACTCCGGCCGATGCGGTCCGTTGGTTCTCCGGGTTCGTCTCGCTCGGGCAATCCTTCTGGCAATTTGGCGATCCCCTGCTCATCATCGGCGGTTTCACCACCCTCTTCCTCGTCGGCTGCATCCTGGCCGACGCGCGCCTTTGCGCGCGCTCTCTCTGGCTCCCGATCGGGCTGCACGCCGGCTGGATTTTTGCTAATGGCTTCTTCAGCAAAGCCGCGCACCGCGAAGCCACCGCCCTCCCCTGGCTCGGGCGCGACCTGCTCACCGGGCTCGTCCCACTCGCGATCGCGCTCATTAGCTGGGCTTTGATGCGCAGCTGGATCGAATCCGGCAGGTCGGTGCGCCGTTCAATCGAAAACTTCCTCCCGAAGGATCCGTAACTGCGCTCCGGGTCTTCGTTCACCCGGCGCCCCCTAGATGGACGGACCTACTATCACGGGTTTATCTGGACGGAAGAAACCGGGATGGTGGATATCTGCGTTCCCGGAGGCGGGGATAGCAAGACAGCCGAGGTCACGTGCACCGGGATCAATTCCTCCGGCAATGTCGTTGGCTACGCGCGGCAGGTAGATAGGAAACAGGTGGCTTTCTTTTGGTCGCCGACGGAGGGCTTTACCACCCTTGGAACGATTTCGTCAGGGTCCGACAACGGTAACACTGCCTATGCAATCAATGATCTGAATCAAGTGACGGGGAATTTGATCGTGAGCAAGGGTCCCGGCGTGATTCTCTATCACGCCTACCTCTGGTCGCCTGGCATGGGAGAGCCGCGCGATCTTGGCGCCCTCGATGGGCCGACAGACAGCAGCTCCGGCATTGCAATAAACAATCTTACCCAAGTCGTAGGAACCTCCGGATCTAACGGCATCGGAGAACCGATGAAATGGCAAAAGAGATCGGGGATGAAGTTGCTCGGGATGGTTCCCGGAGCACTCTACGCGGAGGCAGAGGGCGTCAATGATACCGGGCAGATCATGGGTCTCGACCAAACCGGCGAGAGCGATCGGGGATTCTACATCGCTCCCGGCGTGGGTTTGAGGCTCCTCAACGGGCTGGGCGGGAAATCCGCGGTTGCGGAAGCGATCAACCAGAATGGACTCATGGTAGGCTATGCGGACGATGCTAATCGTGACGACCACGCAGTAAGGTGGATGAGCTACACTAGTGTGCCCGAAATAATCCCGGGCGCTGACAACGCCTTGGGAGTGAACAATCTCGGCCAAGTCGTTGGAGCGGCTTACTTCCCGAAGTAACACGTCCGCAGTTTGGCGACGGAAACTGGTTGTCGTCTCTCTCCGCGACGCTCACCGTCCTTGATACGGACTTGCCCCGCAGACCGACCTTCCTTAACTTTGGCCTCGCCCGATTAGGACTATGTTCGCGCTCGCTCTTCCTAATCCCTTCCGCGGACTCGTTAGCCTGCTTTATCCGACCTTCTGCGCAGTCTGTGCCGTGCCGGTGGAAACGGGCGAGCAGCTTTGCGTGCACTGTCTGAACGGCGCGCCAAGATTGCGCGCGCCGTTTTGTGAGCGCTGTTCGCAACCTTTCGCTGGCGCGATCACGGACTCGTTCACGTGCGAGAATTGCCACGACCGCGCCCTGCATTTCGACGCGGCCGTTTCCTGCTATCGGAGCCGCGGCGTGGTGCGCGAGGTGATGCACAGTTTCAAATACGGGAAACAACAGCACCTGCGTCACCAGCTCGGACGGTGGCTCTGCGAAACGCTCGATGACCCGCGGCTCGCCGGGCGGCGGATCGATTGCATCGTGCCGGTGCCGCAGCATCCCGCGCGGGAACGTGAGCGCGGGTTCAATCAGGCGGAGATCCTCGCGCGCGCGCTCGGTCGCCCGAGCGGTCTGCCGGTGCGTGCGGTTCTCCAGCGGATTCGTTACACGACGACGCAAACGCAGTTCGATCGAAGCCAGCGGATGGAGAATCTGGCGGGCGCCTTCCGTTTACGGCGCGGCATCGACGTGCAAGATTGGCGGGTGCTCCTGGTGGATGATGTCCTCACAACTGGCTCGACCTTGAGCGAATGCGCTGCGGTGCTGAAGCGGGCCGGGGCCCTTTCCGTGCATG
>JBDTIQ010000181.1:0-9856 GCA_039936335.1 Chthoniobacterales bacterium | reverse complement strand
ATCGATCGCAGCGAACTCCGGACTCCCGCCGAGTTGGATGGTGGTCACCACCTTTGCTCTCTTCGCATCGATCACAGTAGCCGAGTTGCCAGGGTGATTAAAAACATAGAGCTCGCGTCGGGACTTGTCGTAAACCGCGTCATCAGGTCCTTCCCCCGTATCCACTTTCGAGATCGTCTTGAGAGTTTTTAGGTCGACGACGCTTGCTTTCGCTTCCTTGCCGTTGGTAGAAAAACCGCGGGCCAGCGCGGGCACCGCGACAAACGCATGCACTCCCGGCGTATCTGCGATCTCACCCAGGAGCGCGTTCTTCTTGAGATCGATCACCTCTACCTTGGTAGCGTGCGATAGGTAAAGCCGGTGCGCCCCGGAGTCGATCGTAAGGATATCCCAGCCGCCTTCGCCGCCGATCGGTATTTCACCTGATTTTACGTACTCTTGTGCCGCCGTCGCCGTTCCAGCCACTAACACACAAAGCAAACCGGCTCCCGCGATTCGAAAGTTCACCGGGCACCCTCTCACCTGCCGAGAAATGCGCAAATCGCGTCCGCGACCTATCTGGATAAGGATGCGTGGAAGACACGGCCCCGCTGCACCCTGAAGCGAAGGTGACACCCTTTCACGATCGGCGAGCACCAATTCCTCACCATCTTCAAGGTGGACAGTTCCAGCCCGATCGCACCAGACATTTCGGCCTGATGCTGCGCGACGAAGCTCAGCCCGCGGAGGTGCGCGAGAAACTAACGAACAAAATATCACCTCAGACTGATCGAAGGCTTCCGCTGCGATTTCCGCGATCCCTTCGGCAACCGCATCCAGTTCGTCGACCTGCACGATGAGTCACTCGGCTGGCTCCTACCCTCTTGGGAAGTGCAGAAGGCCGGGATCGAATTCTCCGATTCAGCACGGCCGAAACAGCTAGAGCGATTGTCAGAAGAAGCTACCGGCTCCTAACCGCGATCCTGCGAAGGCGACCTCTGTAGCTTGCTCTGTCCTGGGCGTATTTCGGTGGCGCGCAATTCCCGTCGAGCTGACGGGGGAAGATCGCTGCAGATTGCCGGCTCATCCGCAGGTTCGACCTACCACGGAAAACTGAGTCTGAGCCGCTACCTCTTCCCATCCGCTGAGGACAGTAGTACACTACACCACCTTCCTATCCGGAAATAAATTTTGGCATCCGCTAGGAGCTGCCCAAAAGGCAGCAGCCGTCACACAGGCGGCGCGCAGCGAGCCGCCTGTGCTCCCCGGAGGAGAAGTCATCGCGCGAAGCGGAAGAATTCTTCCGCCGTCGCGGTCGTGGCGCGCGCCAGTTCCTCGACGCTGATGCCGCGCGCACTGGCGATGCTTTCCGCAACGAGACGGGTGTAAGCCGGCTCGCAGCGTTTCCCGCGATGCGGCTCGGGCGCGAGATATGGGCAATCCGTTTCCACCATGAATTCGCCTAACGACAAGCCCGCGGCCACTTCCCGGACGGACGCCCCATTTTTGAAAGTTACGATACCGGTAAAGGAAACGAGATGGCCTAACGATATCACCTCCTCAGCCTGCTCGCGTGCGCCGCCGAAGCAATGGAAAACGCCGCTGACCTGCCGCCCGTATTCGCGGAGGATCGCAAGGGTATCGTCCCAGGCGTCGCGCTGGTGAATGACCACGTTCAGCTTCAGCTCGACGGCGAGATCGAGCTGTTGCTGGAAAAGGCTCGCCTGTTTGCTCTTGATCGCTCCGTCGCGGATTTGACCCTCGACTTCCTCTTCGGTTTCGGCTTGGAGCGCATTGGAGACCACTTCTGCGGTCCGCTCCCGCTCGAGCGTCGCGCTCGGCAGGTAATGATAATCCAACCCGGTCTCGCCAATCGCCGCGACGCGCGGACTTTTCGCCAGCTCGCGCAACGGCGTGATCACATCATCGCTCGATTCCTCGGCCTGCGTCGGGTGCACGCCGATGACTGCAAAAACGTTGTCGTATCTTTCCGCCAGCTCGACTGCGAACGCGCTGCTGCCTAACGACGTCCCGATCGTGAGGATGCGGGTGACGCCGGCGTCGGTCGCGCGTTGCAGGACCGCGTCGAAGTCGGAAGCGAAGTCGGGGTAATCAAGATGAGCGTGGGTGTCGATTAACATCGCGCACGGTAGCGCAAAGCCGCGCAGCGCGCGTGAAATTTGCGCGCCGAGAGAGGATGGAACCACTAAGGCGCGCTCAGTCTAAGGCGATGGCGAATCTCCGCCGCAGGAAGGCAAGGCCGGCGAGCCCGAGCGCAAGGAAGCCGAGAGTCGCGCCGCCTTCCGGCACCGAGCCAGCAGGGAGTTCCCGCAACTGGAAGGCATTCAGAAACCCGATTTCGCTAATCGAGTAGCTGATGACTCGTGTGTGCGAGTCAGCTACGAAGGTGCCGATCGCGAACTGGCCCAGCCCTCCCTCGGCCCCATAAGTATGGCTCGTGAGGCGGACGTCATCGCCCGCAGTTGCGGTGGTGGAAAAGCCGAATTCGCTTGAAGAGTCATTGCACCACCACTGGCAGTGATACTGCGTGCCCATGGTGAGACCGCTGATCGTGAGCGTGAAACCCTGGCTGCTGGTAGATGCTGTGGCGGAGCCGAGACTCGTCTGAGAGCCGTGAGATGTTGTCGGAATGGAGAGCAGAAAGGCTGGCGGCGGTAAAGTTACCAACCGTTGCTCCATTGCTGCCGAAGGCACGGAAAAGCTTTGGAACGTCACCCGTGACCGTGCCACTGGAGACACCGGTGTCGCCCATTGTGTGAGCGCCGATAAGCGTGCCGGCGGCGCTGACGTCGCTGTCGCCCGCGATGTCGTGGCCGCTGCGCCCAAATTTGGCCGACCGGGAGCAACCTCCCCGCTACCACTCCACGAGGCAACCGGACCAAGTGAGGCCGCCGCCGAAGGTCACGAGCAGCACGTAATCGCCGCGCTTGATCCGCCCGCTGCGGTTCGCTTCGTCGAGCGCAATCGGGATCGCCGCAGCGGAGGTGTTACCGTAGATGTCCAGGTTGATAAAGAACTTATCGAGCGGGAGTTTCAGGCGCGTCGCGATCGCTTCGATAATCCGCAGATTAGCCTGATGTGGGATAACGCAGGCCAGATCGGCGCTCGTGAGGCCGGCTCGCTCGAGCGTGATCCGCGCGGACTGGACCATCGCGGTGACCGCTCGTTTGTAAACTTCCTTGCCCGACATCTTGATCGTGTGCAGGTGATCGTCGGCGTTCTCTTTTGTGATCGGCGTGCGCGAGCCGCCGCCCGGCATCCAGAGAATGCCGGCGTAGTTTCCGTCGCTGGCGAGGTGGCTGCTGATCAATCCCTGCGAACCGTCCTCGCGGTGGCGCAAGATCGCCGCGCCCGCGCCATCGCCGAAAAGCACACAAGTATTCCGCTCGGTCCAATCGGTGATGAAACTTAGCTTCTCGGCGCCGATCACGAGCACGGTGTCGTAGGTGTGCGCCATGACGAATTGCTGTGCGATTTCGACCGCGAAGAGAAACCCTGCGCAAGCGGCCGAGATGTCGAGGCAGGCCGCGTTGGTCGCGCCAATTTGGGTCTGCACGAAACAGGCGGTCGCTGGAAAAACCATGTCGGGCGTCGCGGTCGCAAGCAGGATCAGATCGATCTCTTCTCCGGTGACGCCGGCCTGCTCCATCGCGGCGCGCGCGGCCTTCGCGCTCATGTCGCTTGTTTGCTCGTTAGGCGCAGCGATGCGGCGCTCTTTGATGCCGGTCCGCGTCGTGATCCACTCGTCGTTGGTGGCGACGAACTGAGAGAGCTCCGTGTTCGTTAGGCGTTTTTCCGGAACATAACTGCCGGTGCCTACGATCGAGACAGTGCGGAGCGTTTTAGCGGAGCGCGGACTCGAGCGGGGCGTGCTGTTCATTATAACGGGCGACTTCCTGGACGATGTGTGGGTTGACTTGTTGTTTGATCGACTCGGTCGCGACGCGGAGCGCGTTCTTGACAGCAAGAGGCGTGCTTGAGCCGTGGGCGATGATGCAGATGCCATTCACGCCTAACAATGGCGATCCGCCATATTCTTCGTAGTTCACTTTCTTGCGGATCGCCTTGAAAGCAGCCTGCGCGAGATACGCTCCGGCCATCCGCACTTTGCTTTTCACGAGCTCGTGCTTGAGCCACTTAAAAATCGCATCGCCGACTGACTCGCAGGTTTTCAAAATGACGTTGCCGACGAAGCCGTCGCAGACCACGACCTCGACCGGATCTTCAAAAAGATCGTGGCCTTCGACGTTCCCGCGGAAGTTGAGCGAACTCTGCCGGAGCATCTTGAAAACTTCCTTCGTGAGGTCGGTGCCTTTCACATCCTCGCCACCGATCGACATAAGGCCGATGCTCGGATTTTTGTAGCCGAGCACGTGGCGCGAATAGACCGAGCCCATGATGCCGTATTGCAGCAGGTGCTCGGGGCGCGCGTCGCTGTTTGCGCCGGCGTCGCAGAGGCAAAAGACGTTCGTCTCCGAGGGGATAAGCGCACAGATGCCCGGGCGGTCAATCCCCGGCAAGGTTCGCAACTTTATCGTAGTTGCAGCGACCGCGGCGCCGGTGTGCCCCGCGCTCACGATCGCAGTGGCGTCGCCCTTTTTCACGAGATCGACGGCGCGGCTGACGGAGGAATCTTTCTTGCGCTTGACGGATGCGACCGCGCCGTCGCTCATCTCGACGACCTGGGTGGAGTGGACGATCTCGATGCGGCGATCGTTGCAGCCGAGCTTCTTCAGTTCCGCCTCGATCTGCGGCGTGTCGCCGACGAGGAAAAGCTTTTCGATCTGCGGGTACTCACGCAGTGCGAGGACCGCGCCGCCGACGAGATTCGGAGGCCCAAAATCGCCACCCATGGCGTCGAGAGCGATTTTCATCGAGCTGGCACTCTGCGGTTTTCAGTTCGCGAATGCAAAATGAAAAAGCGTGGTCGGCAACGCCAATCCACGTGTTCCAGCGACTACGCCTCGACCGTCAGGACCTGGCGTCCGCGATAATAACCGCAGGAAGGACAGGCGGTGTGCGAAGCAACGGTGCTGCCGCATTGCGCGCATTTGTTGAGCTGCGGCGGCTGCCAGCGATGCGAAGCTTTGCGGGTGCGCAGGCGCATCTTCGAAGTTTTGCGTTTTGGGACTCCCATAAGAGCCGTGAACGAAAGCAGGGTTTGGGAAAAAGACAACTCGCTGCGGTCTTCTCATGCTCATGCTCATGCTCATACTCTTACGAGCACGAGTCAGAGATTCAGATCATCGAGCGCGCTCCAATCCGGCGGGCGCGCTTCCAGCGGCTCGGCCTTTGCGCCGTTGACCGCTTCTTCCGGCACCGGGCAGATCCTCCCGCCATCGCGATCGCAGTGCGGATAGGGCGGCAGACTCAGCAAAATATCTTCACGCATGAACGGTGTGAGATCGATCTCCTCCGGCCCGGTCAGCTCCGTGTGAAGCGCGAAATCTTTCACCGTGATCACGAACGGGAACGCCTCGAGACAACGCGCGCAACGCAGCTCGACCGGCTGCGTGAGCTCTCCATTCGCCCAAAGCGCGCCTTCGGATATCCCTACATCGAGCGAGTAACGCAGCGGCCCGGTACAGCGCGCTTCCTCGGGCTTGAGCTGCGGAATCGGGCAATCTTCTTCGCCCTCGAAATGCTGCCCGCCGTCCGGCAGCTGACGTAAATGAATCTTCACTCGCGAACCCTTTCGTCCTTTAAAGCTTCAACTTCTCCCGAAAACTTTCCACCACGCACGATGGCACAAACTCGTGCACATCGCCGCCAAGCCGCGCGATTTCCTTCACGATCCGCGAACTCAGGTAAGTGTATTCCTCCTTCGGCATCAGAAACATCGTCTCGACTTCGCCCTCCAGCTTGCGATTCATCAGCGCCATCTGGAATTCAAACTCGAAGTCCGAGACCGCGCGGAGCCCGCGCACGATCGCGCGCGCGTCTTGTTTCACTGCGAAATCGACCAGCAACCCAACCATCGGAGCGATCGTAACGCCGTCGATTCCGCGCGTCACTTGGCGTAGAAGATCGAGCCGCTCCTCGAGCGAGAAAAGCGGCTGCTTCTGATCGTTCTGCGCGACGGCCACGATCACTTCGTCGAACAGCTTCCGCGCCCGCGCGATCACATCGAGATGACCATTCGTGACCGGATCGAAACTCCCAGGATAAATCGCGCGTCGCATGATTGCCCGGAAACTTGCAGAGGTTCCCCGAAATGGAAAGGCGAACTCCGAATGATGGGGAACGAGCTCGAGTAAGCGTTTGTCGGACGCGTTGTTTATTAGCGGGAAGATGAATCTGTCCGCTGGACCGTCTCCGCCGTGATGCCCGTATTTGTGGCCGTGTCCAGCAAAGTCTGGGTCAAATCCGCGAAGACCAGAATGAGGAAGGCGACCAGAAGAGTTGCCAGAACGGCCAGCCCGACCTGGCCGAAAAAAGAAAGCCAAATCCCTTTCACCGCGAGCGACGCGGCGCGGCATTTTCCACTTTCCACTGAGACCGATTCGGAAGCCTGCGCGAAGGCCTCATCCAACTCCCATGCGGATGAAATTGCGGCGCGAACCTGAAAGCGGTTCGCCCGCAATTCGTTTGCGACCTTCTCGGCGTTGAAGGTTTTTGGCGGCGGTGTTGGTTGGGCATTGGTCGACGGAGTGGGCCCTGTTGGCGCAGGGGTCGTAGCCTGCACAGGCTCCGGAACCGGCGGCAGCAGACTCTCCAACTGTTCAAGTTGCGCTTCGGCATCAGTCAGGGTGCGTCGGTTCTGCGGATTCTCGGCACCCGTCTGAAGCACGATCAGAAGTTGCTTCGCTTTTTCCAGCGAAGCTTTTCGTCTCTCGATCTCTGGTCCGGGCAAACTCTCGATGTAGAGCGTGGTCCTTTCATTCGCCACCTGACTCGGGGTGAAGGCAGGTTCCGGCGTAGCCGCTGGCGCTGTCGAGGTGACTGCGGGCGTGGCCTCAGCGTTCGCCAGGGCCGCGGCGCGCTGCCGAAGTTTCGCTTCGATGGCGGAAACCATGTCATCAAATCGCGAGATCACCGTTTCTTTCATTTGTTGGCGGTCCTGATCGAGTTGCGCCAACTGCGCTTTCAGAGAATCAAAGCCAGAGATCGACGAGGCATCTCGCGTGAAGGTCGGATACTTCATCGCGCCCAGCGCAGTCGGGCCGGCAAAGTCCCTGATTATCTTCTCGGTGCTCTGCGTCACCGAGGTCAGCCGGGCGAGCTGGCTCTGCAAAAAATCGCTCGATCGGTAGCTGACGGAATCGGCGGCTAGAGAGCCTGCCCGTATTTCCAGCAGCAAAAACTAATGCCTACGATCAGCGCGAGGATCGCGAGGAGCTTCGAGCTCCGGGCTGCAAAGTCTGCACGATCGCTGCTTCTTTGGCGTTGGAAGGGGGAACGCCGCTCAACCAAAAGCCAATTGCGCGGCTAGCAGTGGCAACATGCAAGTGAGCAGGAGCTTACTGAGTGAGCGCGGAAACAAGGATAAAGAGATACTCATATAGTTAATCCTCTTGATTATAGTCAAAGTCGGTCAGGATGCCGGCTTCGTTGAAGTGGAACGTGCCAGTGCGGGGTTTGCCGAAATAATAGGGAATGAAGTAGTGCCCTTTGTTAAAAAAATAGGACCAGGTCTCGCCGCTTGACGTGACCCGTTGGTTATCCGGATCACCATAGAGTTTACGAACTTGGGACTTCGTCATTCCGCGATGCGGACGGATCTTAGAGGGCTCGGTTTCTTCGTTTCCGGCCGAGCGGCTCGCGGAGCCATGGGTGGAGGCGGAACGATGCTGGGCCGGCGATGGAGTGTCGGTCGTGGGGCAGCCCGTCAAAAGCAGGCTCAGAATAAAAAGCGGGAGGATTCGTTCGATGGATCGTTTCATAATTACTGCTTTGTGACTGGTGTTCATTGGGTTTTTGGTGCTGTTAAAGGAGTCGTGCCGACGGCGAGAATTTTGAACCGGGAGGACTCGGCGTTGCCCGGCCTTCTGTCCTTAGGTGTTCTCCGGCACGTACGGCCAGGGGATCCCACGAGGCGGTGGGAAGTTCCGACGGGCCGCGCTTTTGGCGTGGAAAGCAGGGAGAACGGGATCGGGCTGGACACGGGATTGGTTTGGCAGGCGATTGCAGACTGAAGGAGCTCTCTTCGCAAGCTTTATTTTTGCGGGAGGTAATGGTGGGATCACGGCAATGGATGCATGATCCGATTCGCCTCCACCTGATTGAGATTTGCCGTTCGCCCGACCTGCGAGAAAGTAGCGCAGAAGAATGAGCGACGCCCCCTACAAATCGATCGCGGTGGCGGCCACCTTTTCTCCGAGGTTTCTTCAGGTGCTGGCCGAGGCGCGGCGCGTGCGAGAGCGTTTCGGAGCCACCCTCAGCTTTATCTACGTCGGGAAAAAAGACGCCGCTACGACGAAGAAATTCTCCGAAGCGTTTAAGAAACTTCAGCTCCCGGCGGACGCGGCGATTCACTTCCAGGAAGGCGATCCCGCGACTGCAATTCTGGCCGCGGCGCAGGAGAATCGGATCGAACTGCTGATCGCCGGTGCGCTCGAGAAGGAAGCGGTGCACCGGCAGTTTCTTGGAAACGTCGCGCGTCGTCTCGTGCGCGAGGCCGGCTGCTCGGTCATGCTTTTTATCGCGCCCGCGCTGGAGCCGAAGCCGCTCCGGCACATCGTCTTTATGGCGGAATACAGCGACCACGCGCGGAGCGCTTTTCGTCGGACGTTGCAGCTCGCGGAGCGGGAAAACTGCGAGCGCCTTTACGTGATTCGCAACTACACGAGCTTCGACCAGGCGCGGGCGCGGCGGCGCGCGAAAAATCCGCGAACGGTCGCGCGGACACTCGAGGAAGAGGAAATCGCGCTGCAGGAATTCGTGCTCGAGGTGGGCGCGACTCCAGTGCCGATCGAGACGCGCTGCATTCGCGGCAATACCGGATTTTCGGCTTCGGATTTCGTGCAATCGGTCGAGGCCGATCTGCTCATCGTGCCGCTCGAGACGAAGGCGGGCGCGGAGGTGAAACTGCCTCGCCAAAGCGCATGGATCACGGATGTGATTCCGTGCAATCTCTGGATCATTCGTTAGGCGAACATTCCTGCTTGCCGGTTGGGGTTTAGATGAGCTAGAACCGTTCGTCGGTCTTCTGAAAGTTGACCGCCCTGGAGCCGTGGAGAGCGCGCCTTAATCAGATGGGGCGCTCCGCACAACGCAACGCAGTTCAGAGCTGATCACAGCCGCACCGGCACGAGCAATCGGGCCGTGAGCACCAGGCGGAACTCGACGCAACTTTTACCTAACGATAAGTCTTCCAGACTGTCTTTACATCCGCCGCGGCCTGCGGCTGCGATGGAATTTTAGAACGTAATTTAACGAAAGGGAACTTCATGGCTGGAAAATTAGACGGAAAGAAAGTTGCGATCCTGGTCGCAAGCGGATTTGAACAAGTGGAGATGACGAAGCCGCGCGAGGCGCTCAAAGAAGCGGGCGCGGAGACGAAAATCGTCTCGACGAAATCGGGCCAGATCCAAGGGATGAACCACGCCGACAAAGGCGACAAGTTCGACGTCGACCTCACCCTCGACGACGCGCGCCCGGACGACTTCGACGCCTTGATGATCCCGGGCGGTTTGATGAATCCCGATGAGCTGCGCTCGACGCCGGAAGCGACCGAGTTCGCGCGCGCGTTCTTCGAGGCGGGGAAGCCGGTCGCGGCGATCTGCCACGGCCCGTGGGTGCTGATCGACGCCGGCGTGGTCGAAGGACGAACGCTCACCTCGTGGCCGGCGATCCAGACCGACGTGAAAAATGCCGGCGGCACCTGGGTCGATGAAGAAGTAGTCGTCGACAACGG
>JBDTIQ010000180.1:0-3235 GCA_039936335.1 Chthoniobacterales bacterium | reverse complement strand
ACGAAACGCGTCGCGGGGAAAAAGCGGGCGAGCATTTTTCGCGAATACGCCGAGGGCGTGGCCGACGGCGTGCTCGCCTATTTCAAAAAAGTGCGGCCGTAGCCTCCTCGAGGTCTGACATCGTGATCTCCTCGGAAACGCTCGCGCACCCAATGGCGTGCGCGACGACAAAACGGATGCGGCCGTTTTCGAATTTTTTGTCGTGTGGCAAGACGGCGAATATTTTCTCGCGCGGGAAATCCGGCGGGAGCGTGATGGGAAGTTGCCTCGCCCTCAGCGCGGCGATGATCCGCTCGCTCTCGCCTAACGACAAGCCGGCGCGCCGCACCGAGACGTGCGCCGCCGCCACCATCCCGAGGCTGACCGCCTCGCCGTGGAGCAACCTGCCGTAACCGGCGGCGTGCTCGAGCGCGTGGCCGATGGTGTGGCCGAAATTGAGAAGTGAGCGTGCGCCGGTCTGCTCACGTTCGTCCGCCGCGACGATTTTTTCTTTCAGCGCGATGTTGCGCCTAACGAACTCTGTGCAGTTCTCGCGCGTGACTTCCGGAATCGTAGCGAAGAGCGCGGCGTCGCGGATCACACCGTGCTTGATCGCTTCCGCGAAGCCTTCATTCCAAATCCGCTCCGGCAAAGTCTGCAGCGCCTCGATATCCGCGAGGACGAGCGCGGGTGGATGAAAACTGCCGATGAGATTTTTCCCGGCAGCGGAATTCACGCCCGTCTTTCCGCCGATGCAGCTATCGACCTGCGCAAGCAAAGTTGTCGGCAGGGAAACGTAAGGAATCCCGCGAAGATAAATCGAAGCCACGAATCCCGCAAGATCCCCGACCACGCCGCCGCCTAACGAGACCAGAAACGAACTGCGATCGAACCCGAGCGCGCTCAGTTTCTCGCAAAGCGCGCCCGCCTGCGCCCAAGACTTCGACGCTTCGCCGGCCGGAATGACAAGTAGCTCCGCGACGAAGCCCGCGGCGTGCAGGCTTTCGAGCACGCGCTCGGCAAAAAGCGGCGCGACGACCTCATCCGAGACGATCGCGCAGTGCCCCCCAAGCTCAGACGAGTTTTGCCTAACGAGTCGGCCGCATTCTTCGAGAATCCCGCTTCCAACTCGAACCTCAGAGGTTCTCACTTTGGATCCGGATGCCAGCGTGCAGAGAAGCTATCGGTGCTGCCCGCCGGGGGAGTGTCGCTGTGAAAAACCGACCAGAGCATATTCTCGACATGCAGGTCGGCAAAACATGCGTTGATGTGGGTCCCACCGGAGTGCGTCCCCCCTTTGGTCGGACCGCCCGCTCCTGCCGAGTCCTTTGTGACGATGCAATTGGTGCCGTCACCGACATAGGTGAAAGGCTGCGCCGGCGCGAAAAGAATGAATTCAGTCGGACTCTTTATCTGATCGACCGACAACGAACCACGGGTCACGCTTTTCGCATTATCATTGAAGCCATAACTGACCGGTGTGGTGCTTTCGACTTCTGTGTCGGGACGTTTGTCGAAAGGCGAGATGAAGACCTTCCATCCACTCAGATATTTATCGTGCAGAAGCTTCGGCCAACCATCCGTGGGCAAGAAATAGACCTGGTCGTGGTCGTTTAGATACGTCTGCGTCGCGATCCCTATCTGGCGAAGATTATTCAGGTCCTGCGTGGCCCGCGCACGCTCGGTTACGATGTTGAAAACCGGCAGCGCGATGCCCGCCAGGATCGCGATGATCGTGATCACGACGAGCAATTCGATCAGGGTAAAACCGGCCGCGATTTTCCTCGGATCGGGCAATGGCATCACGCGGCAGCGTAGCATCGGTGGCGCATGCTTCCAGCTTCCAGGCGCACGAATCACGCAATCTGTAAGCTCGCGCCGCTCCGCATACTTGCTTACCCGCGGCGTTCTGATCTTAATAAACGCATGACTGATCCCGTTGACCCCGTCGCGCCGAATCCTCCGCCCATTCCGGAATCCGGCGCACCTCCGCCACCGACTTCGACGGGCTTGCCGTCAAATATCGCCGCGGCGCTCGCCTGTTTTCCGCTCGTCGGCGGCATCATCTTCTACGTGCTGGAGAAGCGCGACAGCTTCGTTCGTTTCTACGCGATGCAGTCGATCATCTTCGGCGCCGTCTGGATTCTGTTCGGGATTGTCTGGCGGATCGTTTACGCGATTCTCACGCACATCCCGGCGATCGGCGTCATCTTCGCGTTCCTACTTTTGCTTATCTCGGCGGTGGTGAACATCGCCTTCCTCATCGTGCTCATCATCGCGATCGTGAAAGCGTTCAGCGGGGTGCGCTGGGACATGCCATGGGTTGGACCGATGGCGCGCCGGCAGGTGGACGGGAACACGTTCTAGAGGGTGTCATGAACTTTGAGGACTCCACAACAATGTCAGGCAGCCCGCGTGTTTCCCAGAGGGACGCTCGAAATTAGGCCCGCCTGAGGCGGGTGCAGCGAACGGGGAACAACTCGTTAGGCCAGTCAGCGCGGAGCGTTGTAGCGGAGTCGAAGGACCTCCCAAGCTCTGATTGGGCGTGGTTTATCTGAGGTGGCTTGCGAGGTCCTTCTCCCGCGCCTGCGGGATCAGGATGACAAGCGTGTGCGAACCCTTTCCCGAAATCATGCGCGACCCGAGCGCGCTCCGGAGGGGCGCCGGAAGCGCGGATACTCCCTATCCTCCGCGCCATCCGGGGCACAATCGCTTTTGGATGGTAGTTCCGATGGTTCTCGTTTCGCTCCCACCCGCCTCAGGCGGGCTAATTTAAAGGCCGTCTCCGGCGTCTGACACGCTCTAGAAAGTCTAACGACGCCCGCCCGGGGCCAATCGTTAGACGAGCAGCTTCACTACGACCTGGTTCAGGATCAGCTCGTGATCGAGCTGGCTCGTGACGATTTGCAAGTTGGAGGCGAGGCAGGCTTCGAGGCCGCGCACTAGTTGCTCGACTTGGAAATGCTGCGCGTGCATCGCGGCAAGGCCGAGCGCGTAGCCATTGATCGAGCCGTCTTTTTTCCGCGGGAGGTGCGCGGTGGCCTCGTTAGGCAAACGGTTCAGGGTCGAGATAAAAGAGAACGGCGCGCCCGGGCGAGGCAACTTGTGACGCTGCATCAGGTCCTTCGCGAGGAGCAGATTGCGGACGGTCGGGATGATCGCGACGAGGAGAATGCCGATCGCGGATTCACCCTGGTCGAGCAAACGCCTAACGAGGTTGAGCGCATGCTCGAGATGGCGCGCGGCGAGCGCGTTC
>JBDTIQ010000179.1:0-12827 GCA_039936335.1 Chthoniobacterales bacterium | reverse complement strand
CGATCAAGTCATAGCCAAAGGAGTCACCATCGAGAACGGCGCGCAGTTTGACTTCCGTGGGAAAGCGCACGGAACGCTCGTCCCGGGCACGAGCTTCACCGCCATCAGTAATACGGCGGCGACACCTATCAGCGGCGCCTTCGCAAACCTACCCGAGGGCGCGATCGTCGACTTGGATGGCAATAATCTACAGGCGAGCTACGAAGGCGGTGATGGGAACGATCTCACCCTCACCGTCGTCCCGTAGAAGGTTGCCTTGCCGCTTGCGCAGCCGTTGTCACCGACGGCTCTGACCTCCCGGCCGGTGTTAGGTATAGCTACTCTGTCCTGCCGAGGCAACGCTCCGGCTATGACGGGAGCGCGCAAACCAAAACCGGATTAGGCAGTCGCTCTAGCCGAGCGCTTCGATCCGGCTGAGCAGGTCTTTTTTGCTCGTCATGCCGGTGACCTGATCGCGCAGCTGGCCGTCCTTGAAAAACAGGAACGTCGGGATCGCCCGCACGTTGTAGCGCGCGGAGAGGCTCTGGTTATTATCGACGTTCACTTTTGCCACCTTCACGCTGCCGGCTTTCTCCTTCGCAATCTCGTCAAGGATCGGCGCGATCATCTTGCACGGGCCACACCATTCGGCCCAGAAATCCACCAGCACCGGCTGAGTGCTTTTAGTCACTTCGTCATCAAAATTCGCTTCGTTGATCGTTACCGCGGCAGAGTCTTCCATGATTTTTTTATGAGAAATAGGTCCAGAGTTGAATGAGTAAAGTGAGCGCCGACACCCCGAGCAAAGCCCAGCAGAACGCCGGCGGCACAGATTCAATTAACGCGCCAGATGGGACCCGCGCAACTTTTGGCGCCGGTGCGGTGTGGATCGCGCCCATCGGCGGCGCGTTCAACGGCTGCGTTTGAGTTAGCCGGACGGTCGCTTTCATCGGCGACTCGGGAGCGACTGCGATCCGCGCAGTTTCTTTCCGCGGACCAACCACTGAACCGCGCTCACCGGCCATCGGCGACGGAGAGGGTGTCGGCGGCTTCGGTCCGAGCGGGGGCGGTTTCAATCCCGATGCTTTTGGTAATGCTGGAGCGGTCGGCGAAAAAGCGGTCGGCGTCAGCGCGGCGGACGGCTTCACCCCGGCAGTTGGTGCGATCGGCGGCCGCGGCGGCACCGTCGGCGGACGCATAGCGGTCGGCGCAGGCGATTTCACACTAGCCGGCGCAAGCGGCGGCGCGGAAGGCGGTCGCATCGCACCCGGCGGCAAGGGCGGGGATGCCGCTGGAGCCGGAGGAGTCGGATTCGCGTGAGCTTTTGGCGCTACACCTGGGGGACGAGGCAGTGGCGGCACGGTTGGAAGATCGGCGGAGGGCGGACGGATTGGCGGCGCAAGAGGCCGAGGCGCTGTGGGCGAAGCACCGATTGGGGCGGGCGCGCGCGCCATCGGCGGCGCCGGAGGACGAACCTCATTCCCACCGGTCGGCGGAAGCGGTTTGGGCGCAGTCGGCATACTTGGCGGACGAGCCGGCATGCTGGAAGTCGCATTCGGCGTCCGCGGCAGCGGCCGCAAAGGCGCGGCTCCCGCACCCGGCGGACGACTTGGGAGATTGATTCGCACCGTTTCCTTGTTCTCGCCCGTCGAGGTCGGCTTGGCTGGTCTGCGCGGGGGCAAAGTAATCCGAACAGTTTCCTTCTTCGGTTCGTTTAAGTCTGCCATGAGTTATTTAGCCTAAAATTTAACTCCCTTTTGCGAGCTACTTCTCTGGGGCAAACGTCAGGGGGCTGTCAATCGCAATGACCAGCTGGCCCGGTTTTGCGGAGAAAAGACCGCGTCGTTAGGCGAGCAGATCGTAGCCACGCGCGCCCACGATCTTTCGCGTAACAAACTCACCGACCGGCGCCGCGGTCGCGAGAATCACCCGCCCATCCACTTCCGGCGCGTCCGCTTCCGTCCGCGCGATCAGCGGCTGATCGACGAGCAACTTAATCTCGCTGCCGATCTGCGCCGTCGCGATTTCGCGCGCGATCTTTTGCTGCAAAGTCATCGCCCGGCGATAGCGCGCATTCTTTACCGAAGCGGGAAGCTGCCCGGGCATTTTCGCCGCGCGCGAGCCTTCTTCCTGCGAATATTTGAAAATCCCGAGCCGCTCGAAACGCACCCGCTCGATGAACTCGAGGAGCGCTTCAAACTCCGCTTCCGTTTCGCCGGGAAAACCAACGATAAAAGTCGTGCGCAACGCAATCCCCGGGATCCCGACCCGTAGCCTAACGATCAAATCCTCGATGTGCTGGCGCGAAGTCTCCCGGCGCATCCGGCCGAGCATCGCCTCGTCGATATGCTGGAGCGGCATGTCGATGTAGCGCGCGATCTTGCGGCAACTGGCGATCGTCTCGATCAACTCGTCGCTCCAATGCGCCGGATGCGTGTAGAGCAGGCGCACCCAGAATTCGCCTTCGATCTCGTCCATCTCGCGGAGCAACGACGAGAGCGTCAGGCCGCGCGAAGAATCGACCGGCTGGCGCGGCCCGGCTTTCTGCGCCCAAAGATCCATCCCGTAGTAGGTGGTGTCCTGGCTGATAAAGTTAATTTCCTTCACGCCCTCGGCCACGAGGCTGCGCGCCTCCGCGAGGATCGACGCCGGCGGGCGACTCCGATGCCGCCCGCGCATCTGCGGGATCACGCAAAAACTGCAGGGATGATTGCAACCTTCCGCGATCTTCAGGTAAACGCTGTGCGCCGGCGCGAGCCGAAAACGCGGCGTATCCCAATCGGGAATGTAAGTCGGTTTCGCGGTGACAAAATTTTCGCCGGGAGCCGATTCCTGGCTAACGACGCGCTCGACGATCGCACCCAGCTCGCGCACCTGGTCGAGGCCGATGAACGCGTCCACTTCCGGCAACTGCGCGCGCAATTCCGCCGCGAAACGCTGCGACATGCAGCCGCTCACGATCAGCTTTTGGTTAGGCCGTTTCGCCAGTCCGCGATTTTGATGCGCCTCGAGAATCGCCTCGATCGATTCTTCCTTAGCCGAATCGATGAACGCACAGGTGTTCACCACGAGCACGTCGGCTTCCTCGGCCTGTGCGGTGATTTCCATCCCGTGCGCCCGCACGCTTCCGAGCATGATCTCGGCGTCGACCAGATTCTTGGCGCAACCGAGGCTGACCATGCCAACGGTCGTTGCGCGGCTTTTCGTTAGGTCGTTTTGCGTTTTCAACGGGGCGATGGAGTCGGCGGCAAATTTTCCGGGTGCACCGGCAAGGCGCGACGCACTTCCGGCTCGGTCGGCGTCGGCGTCGCGCTCGGAAGCGGGGTGCCTAACGGCGTCACCATCGCCTCACTTGCCGGCGGACCTTCGACAGGTTGTGCGCGTGGGGCCACGATTCCGGCCGAGGTCGACGATGGGATCCCGGGAGTGGCCGATGCGGTGATCGAAGCAGCCGGCGCCGCCTCAGGCGCGGCCGGCGCGATGCGCTGGATGTTGAGAAATAGCTTGATCAAATAGAGACCGATCACGAGCAGCGCGATCGCGAAGATAAACGGCACAAAGGTCGGACTTTTCCGCGACTGACGCCGCACGATCGACGGCGGCGCAGAAGGGCCGCTGTCCTGTAGATACGAGTAGCCGTCGACGGTCACCCGGTCGGAAACTTCAAAAGCATCGAGATACGGCGTCACGTCGACGTCGAGATACTTGCCATAGATGAGGAGGAATCCCTTCGCATAGGCGAGGCTGGCAAAACTGGAGAAATCTTCCTGCTCGATCTCTGCGATCCGTGAGGGCCGGATCTTCGTCACTCGCGACGCTTCCTCGAGGGTTATTTTTCGCGCGAGACGCGCCTGCTTTAATTTCTGGCCGAGAGCTTCCATCGCGGGAGTGGGATCAGACGGCGGCGTCAAGATCGACGAGAATCTCACGCGGCTTCGCGCCTTCGCCGGGTCCCAATATGCCGCGCTGCTCCAGAATATCAACGATCCGGGCGGCGCGGGTGTAGCCGAGGCGCAGCCGCCGTTGCAGGAGCGAAGTGGAAGCGCGTTTTTCCTGGCGGATAATCTCGAGACACTTCTCGACGAGTTCTTCGTCTTCGTCGGTCACGTCGTCGTTAGGCGCGGAGGTGGAAGTCATTTGCTCGTGCGCCGCGAGGTCGAATGCCGGTGAGCTTTGCGCGGAAACGAAGTCGACCAGCCGCGTGATTTCCTCGTCAGTCACGAGCACGCCTTGCGCGCGGATCAGCCGGGAAGTGCTCGGCGGCAGATATAACATGTCGCCTTGGCCTAACAATCGATCGGCGCCGTTTTCATCGAGGATGACGCGGCTGTCGATCTTGCTCGCGACCTGAAAGGCGATCCGGCTCGGGATGTTTGCCTTAATCACGCCCGTGATGACGTCGGCGCGCGGCGTTTGCGTGGCGACGATGAGGTGAATGCCGGCGGCGCGCGCCATCTGGGTGATTCGCGCGATCGCGCTCTCGACATCGGCCGGCGCGGTCTGCATGAGGTCGGCCAGTTCGTCGATGATCACCACGATGTAGCTCATGTGATCGGGAATGATCAGCTCGTCGTCGCGCGGGACTTTGATTGGAGCGGCGGCCGTGTCGGCCGCACGCTGCGCGATTGCGGGCGACACGCCCGCCTCGACCTCGAGGTCCAGTTCCTTCTGCGTCTTTTTCGGAGGCCGCGCGTTGAAGCTGGTGATGTTACGCACGCTGGCCTTCGCGAAAATTTTGTAGCGCTTCTCCATTTCATCGATCACCCAGCGGAGCGCGAGCAGCACTTTTTTGGGATCGGTCACAACCGGGATGACGAGATGCGGGAGCGTGTTGTAAACCTGCATCTCGACGACCTTGGGATCGATCATGATGAAGCGGAGCTGATCGGGCGTGAACCGGTAAAGCATGCTCGCGATGAGCGCGTTGATGCAGACGCTTTTGCCGGAACCGGTCGTGCCCGCGACGAGGAGATGCGGCATCTGCGCGAGATCGGCGATGATGGTTTTGCCGTAAACGTCCTTGCCGAGCGCGATCGGAAGTTTCGCGGTGCTCGCGTTCCAATCCTCCGATTGCAGCAGCTCGCGCAGGGTAACTTTCACTTTCCGGCTGTTCGCGAGCTCGATGCCGACGGTGTCTTTGCCGGGGATCGGCGCGAGAATGTTGATGCGCTCCGCGCGCGTGGCGCGGGCAAGGTCGCGTTCGAGACTCACGATCTTATCCACGCGCACACCTTTCGCCGGATAAACTTCGTAGCGGGTGATTGTCGGGCCCTTTGTGATGTCGCCAGGCGCGACCTTGATTCCGAATTGATCGAGCGTGTCGATCAGCGTGGCCTGAATTTCCGCGAGTTCGGCCGGATCGGCCGCGACGCGGCCTTCGTTGTCGTGTTCCTCGAGGAGGTCGATCCCGGGAAGCTCGTAATTCTCCGCATCCCAATCGCCGCTCGTGGCGAGCGCAGGTTCCGCCGTGGCTTTTCGATTGCGCTTCTTGACCTCGGCGAGGGTCGGTTTCTTCTTCGCCGCAACCGTCGAACCGTTAGGCAACGCGGTCGTGTCGACGACCTTCGGCTGTGGCCGATTGGCAAATTCCTCGAGCAAGATCTCGGGCGTGGCGGCAGGAATGGGCGAACCTTGCTTGCGCAATCTCTTCTCGATCGCGCGCTGCTGTTTGGTGATTTGTTGCTGGCTGATTTCGAGCTGACCTTTCAGGTCGGTCTTGCGCATGCGGCGGCGGAGAAGCCAGAGGCGGAATCCAACAAAGCCGCGCTTAATTCCGAGAACGCTCTGCCTAACGAGATGAATCGGCCGCAGCCCGGTCATCAGAATCAGACTCGAAAGGTAAATGACCGCGAGGACGATGACCGAGCCTTTCCCGAGGAGAAACCGGAAGAGATGCCGCCCGATCACGTCGCCGACCCAACCGCCCGCTCCGCGAATTTGAAACGCGCTCCGCCAATCGCGCAGGAACCAATGTTGCAAGTGCAGCAGGCACGCACCGGAGATGATGAAGAGTGCGATCCAGCCGAGACGGCGGCTGACTTTCAACTCACCGTGAAACAATTTCGCGCCGCCAAAACCGAGAATCATGGCCGCGAGCAGATAGGAGGCGGCGCCGATCATGAAATAGCAAACGCCGGCGATGATCGCGCCGATCGGGCCGAGGAAATTCTGCGCCGGATGGTTCGGCGAGGAGGTGGTGTTAAGGAGTGGGAACCAGGTCGGGATGTCCTTCGGGACGTAGGAGATCAGGGCAAGGAAGAGCAACGTTCCGACCCCGAGAAGGATGAGAGCGTAGACTTCATTCCAGGCATTGTGCTGAGTGCGTTTGGCCACCGCGCTCCCATAGTAGTCGCGCCCCTGCGGCTTTCAATTTCCAATATCGAGGATGAAGCGGAAGCTTCTCGCGGCAGGTCCTTGGCGGCTGGATTTCCGCTGGAAAAGGAAGTAACAACGTGCGCAAAATTCACCTGCTATGAAATCCAGACTCCGCTTCTGCCTGCTCGCGCTCGCGCTCACCTCCGCCGCCAGCCTCGCTTCGTTGCCCGCGCAAGCTGCGCCCGGCGATCTCGATCCGAGCTTTAGCAACGATGGGAAAGTTCTCACCGATTTCTCCGGTCACGATGACGGCAGTGGCGGCGTCGCCATCCAAAGCGACGGAAAAATCGTCGTCGCCGGTTTTGCCGACGCGACCGCGAGCGCGGAGTCCGCGGATTTTGCCCTCGCGCGATACGATGCCGACGGCACGCTCGACACGACTTTCGGCACGGGCGGCAAAGTGACAACCGATTTCGGAGGTTCCCAGGACATTGGCCGCGACCTCGCGATCCAGGCCGACGGCAAGATCCTGGTAGTGGGCCTATACCAGAAGGGAAGCGACTCCGCATTTGCACTCGCCCGCTACACGCCGAGCGGACAGCTGGACCCGACCTTCGGCCAGGGCGGCAAAGTGCTGACCCACTTTCCGGGCGTGCCGCAGAACGAGCGCTCGAGATTCATCGTAATCCAGAGCGACCAGAAAATCGTCATTGGTGGTTCCGTGGTGAACAACGCCACCGGCGAAGATTTTGCGCTCGTGCGCTACAAGGCCGACGGCAGCATCGATTCGACTTTCGGCACGGCAGGATTCGTCACCACCAACGTTTCCTTCGCCTTCGATTCCGGCTACGCGGCCGTGGTTCAGAGCACCGGCAAGATCGTGGTCGGCGGCGTGACCGACGTCTTCGATGTCCCCACCCAGACTGGCACGCTTCAGTTTCTCTTTGTCCGCTACAAGACGGATGGAACCGTGGACACCAGTTTTGGTTCCGGCGGGACGGGAACTGTCATCACCGAATTTTCCGAAGGGCAGGCGGTTCTCGGCGCCCTCGCGCTCGCCCCGGATGGCAGCCTCATCGGCGCCGGCTCGATTCAAGGGGACGGTCAGGACCCGAACTTTATCGACCGCTTCGCGCTTGCGAAGTTGAGCGCCAATGGAATTCCTGATTCGAGTTTCGGAACCGGGGGCAAGGTCACGACCGTCTTCGGCCCGGATACCAATGCAGACGGCAGCGCGGTCGTGCTCCAGCCCGATGGCCGAATCATCGTCAGCGGCGGCGAGCGGACTGGGGATGCCGACGCGGATTTTGGCCTCGCCCGTTACAACGCCGACGGCACGCTCGACGATTCGTTTGGCGAGAACGGCCTCGTGACCACGGCGATTTCGACCGGCTTCGATTCTGCGAATGGCCTCGCGCTGCAAACCGACGGCAAGCTCATCGCGGCCGGGAACGGCGGCGTGACCCTGAACTTCGCCGTCGCCCGCTACGAGACCGCGCTGGTCACGACCAAGGCACTTAATCTTTCCACCCGCGCCGATGTAGGCACGGGCGAAAATGTGCTCATCGGTGGCTTCATCATTACCGGCAGCGCTCCGGAGGCAGTTCTTCTGCGCGCCATTGGGCCATCGCTTTCGTTAGGCGGCACGGCCGTGCTCGCCGATCCGGTCCTCGAGTTGCACAAACCCGACGGAACGGTCGTAACCAACGACAACTGGAAGGACACGCAGCAAGCCGCCATCATTGCCACCGGGATCCCTCCGCAGAACGACTTGGAATCAGCCATCCTCGCCACTCTCGATCCCGGCGCCTACACCGCCATCGTCCGCGGCAACGGCAACACGACCGGCGTCGCTCTGGTCGAAGCCTACGATCTCGATCAGACGTCCTCCTCTCAACTGGCCAACATCAGCACGCGCGGATTTGTCGATACCGGTGACAACGTCATGATCGGAGGCTTTATCATCGGCGGCGCCACCGCGGGCACGAGCACCAGCGTGTTCGTGCGAGGCATCGGGCCGAGCCTGACCACCGCCGGTATCACCAATGCCTTGTGGAAGACCCATTCCTCGAATTGCGCGACGAAAACGGGAATCTGCTCATGAGCAACGACAATTGGAAGGACACTCAGGAAGCGGAGATCGTCGCCAGCACCATCCCGCCAACTGACGACTTGGAATCCGCCATCGTAGCCGATCTGACCCCGGGCGCGTACACTGCGATCCTTCGCGGAAAGAACGACACTACGGGGGTCGCCCTGATCGAGGCTTACAACCTCCAATGACACACGACAAAATCTGCCTTTTCGCGCGGCGATCTTTATCGCCGGATCGAACTTCGACACAGCCTTGAGTGCGGGCATATACGAATAAGAAGTATGAACTCAAGCACTGAAGACAAAACAGAGGGAACAGCGAAGGAAGCCGTCGGCGCCGTGAAACAGAAGACCGGAGAACTCGTCGGTAACCCCGATCTCGAAGCGCGCGGCGCAGCCGAGAACGTCGAAGGCAAAGCCCAGCAAAAAGTGGGCGACGTGAAGAAAGTCTTCGACAAGTAAAAACCTTTACTCGTTAGGCACGAGTGGCTCGTGCCACTGCTCCGGGTGTCCCCGAAGCGCCTGGCGAAAAATTGCTTCTCCCAGGGTTGCGATCGCGCCCGGACATGGGCGCGATTTTTATTTCAAGCGGTCCGCACTGCCACGCACCAAGTAGGCTGCACCTCTAGGATAGAAAACGGCGGCGACCTTTCAGCCGCCGCCGCCATTACCATCCAGTTACCCTGAAAAATTATCCGTTATCATCCGAGCCGGCGTCACCGCCGCCGCGATGGCCTTTGCGACCGGCGCGGTTGCCGCGTGGATTGCTTTGCGCTTGCTCGAGCTTTGTCTGCTGATCGGCCGTGAGCATCGGTTTGATCTTGGCAAACGTGTCGTCCATCAACGCCTTGCTTTTCTGCATCGCGTCGCGGTGGATCTGCTCCATCTGCGGTCTCGCCTGATCGAGGATCGGTTGAATCTTCGCTTTCTGATCGGGCGTCAAACTGAGCTGTTCGATCGTTCGCTCCATCGGGTCATGGCGCATGCCGTGGCGTCCGCCGCGTTGCTGCGAGCTGTCGTTATCCTGGGCGAAAGCCGCACCGCCCAGAGCCAGTGCGATGAAGGCCGTCATTGAGATCAGTTTTGTTTTCATACGTTGTTCCTTATGACTCCCGCTGGCGGACGCGAGTTACACGTTTTTGCCGCCGCAAACCTGAAGGGCGGAGCTCCCGCGACGCCGGGGGAGCTCCTTTGATCATATCCGACGCTGGGGCGGCTCCCGATTCGCAAAGTTCATTTCTCCAAGATTGTGGGGATATCCTCTTCGCCTGGAAGTTTGTAACCGGGATGCGCGCCGCGTGGTCATGGACGTTAGTGTGGATGCCGTTTGGATGAAATGCATGAGGAGTCGGACGCTGGCGCGCTGGTGCCAGCCGTTCTCCAGCATGATGAAGCCGCCTCGCGCGAACTGGTGCGCCGACTTCATCCGCTGGTCGCCAAGCTTGTGCGTTCGCATCGCCCCCGCCGGGCCGCGGAGGAGGATCTTTGCCAAATGATCTTCATCAAGATTTTCCAGAAACTGCCGCAGTTCTCCGGCAAAGTGCCGCTTGAGCATTGGGTTTCGCGGGTCGCGATCAATACCTGCCTGAACCAAATCCAGTCGGAGAAAGTGCGCCCGGAACTTCGCTACGCCGATCTAAGCGAGGAAGAAGCTGCCGTTGTGCAGAATCTCGCCGCCACGCCCGACGAACTCGCGCCCGGGCTGAGCCTTGCCTCGCGTGATCTGGTCGAGCATTTGCTCGCCGCCTTGAAACCGCGCGAGCGGCTCGTGATCGATCTTTTTTATCTGCAGGAACTTTCCATGGCGGAAATCCAGGAGCGCACGGGCTGGAATGTTCCGCTCGTAAAAGTGCGGGCTTTCCGGGCGCGGCAAAAAATGCGAGAACAGCTCGCCCGCATCACGGCTCGAGGAACAAGATGAAAAACCGCTCCGCATCGATCGATCGACTCCTGCGTTCGGCCGCCGCCGCGCCTGCTGAACCGATCCCGGCGATGCCGTTCGGTTTCGACACGCGCGTGCTCGCGCAATGGCGCGCGACCTGGCCTAACGATCCTGCGACCGTTATTCGTCTGCTCCGCCGCGTCATGTTCCTGGCGCTCGCGCTTATCGTTCTGGCGAGCGCGGGCGCCTATCGCGAATTGCATCAGGGCGACGAACCTTTTGGAAACGAATATGCGATCGCCGATTCCGCGATCGGCGGAGTGATGGACCAATGAGCGTGCCGCTCCGGGGGAAGTTGATCGGTGGATTTCTGCTTGTTTTCGTTGCCGGCGGAGTGGCCGGCAGCTTCCTCGGTGTGTTGGAGGCGCGCCATCATCAGCTGGATTTTTCGCAGCACGGATCGCTCGTCGAAAAGGTGCGCGACCGGATGCAGTCGCGCCTCGATCTCACGCCGGAGCAACTCAAGGAAACCGACCCGATCCTGGACCACGCCGCGCGGCAACTGGAAGAAATCCGGGCCGAGACTGGCAAACGCTTGCGCGAAGTCTTCACCGAGACCGACCGTCAACTTACGCCGCACCTGACCGACGCACAGCGCAGAAAGATGGAAGAACTCGAGGCGCAACGTAAAGCCGCGGCCGCCGCCGCAACGAAGCCCGAGAGCGATTGAGCAGCCGATCGCCGCAGTAGGCGGTGTTCACGGACGGAGCGGCGCCGCGTTCCTATTACAACGTCGAACCCAAAGCCCCGGCAAATAACCTCGCGCAGATTTTGGTTAAACACCCGCGCGCAGACCGACGCGCCGCCGCCCTGGTGAAGTTGCGCGCCGAGATCGATGCCAAAATCGTCGGCGCTCGCTGCCGGTCTTTTGAACACCCTTGCTTCCTCTTGCCGGCTGACGCTCAACTTCATCCACGGCGACGGCTGCTATCCGGCCGATCAGGTCATTCGTTACCCGCACCCGCCCGGCTACGCGAGATACACCTTCAGCCTCTGTGCTTTCCCAGAAGAGGACTTCGTGCAGAACCTGCGCGCCTATTACGCCTTTTGTCACGACTACGCTCGCGACCACGGCTACCGCTGCGATCTGATCAATTTCGACTACCGTATGAAATACGACCAAAGGGCACTCCTTTCCTTCACCTACGACAGCCCGGTCATGACGATCGATCCGGCCTCCACCGGCGGGGACGGCTGGCTGGAGTTTCTCGATGCCTGTAATGAATTTTGCAAAGCGCGCGGAGCGTCGCCGCTCTTTAATCAGACGCCGCATCTGACGCCCGGGCAGGTGCAGAAGGCCATTGGCGATCGGATCGGCAAGTTCCGCGAATTCATGAATCGGTACGATCCGGAGCAGCTTCCTCAACTGGCATTTCGCCGAGCTCTTTGGCATCACGCCGTCGGATCCGAACAAAGTGCCGTTGTAGTTTTAAATCCGCTTCAGGGCATCCGGAACGGCTCGGGATTCTTGTCGCGTAAGCGTTTCTCCGGCGAATCGAAATACCGCATATAATGCTCACGCGTCGGAGCGAAATGCCGCATCGCCTCCGCCCAAGTCATCTGGAGAGGAGTATGCTCTTTCAGCGGTTCCTCACAAACCGGCAGCACAAAATCGCAAGCGAGTGGCTTAAGCTTCATTGGTAAATTCCTCGGTTCGACGGAGCGCATCTTCATTACCGTAGCGCAGGACCACCCGGCGAAAAGATTCTTTCGTTGGGTCGAGATGACAAAGGCGGACGATCTGCCGTATGTCTTCCCAATCGACTGCGGGCTTGCTGTGGGTTGGTCTCAGCGCTGCTTGCAACTTGAGACCCACGAGATATCTGGACGTGGGAGCAGGATGCGTTCGCCAGCCAGCTCCATCTCCGTCGCTCCCTCAACCAGGTTATTCCAAGTCGGCTCCTCGACGAACATGCGATCAAGGGGCATCGCGCGGCTCGAACTGCACGAAAGCAGCGGTACCATGGTAAAGCCGGCAGCCGAGCTCGCGAATCAGATCGAGCCACTGCGAGCGATTCGTCTCAGGCATGAGAAGATCGAGGTCCACGGTATTGCGGATGTGGCATCGCCGAAGGATCGCGGCACGTCGACCCCTTTCTCTCGTCACGCATCCGAGGGAAGGTCTTCTCGTCCGCGACCTCAGCATTCCGAAACACGCCGGTAGTTGAGTCAAAGCCGCGCGATCTTGCGGTAAAGTGAATTCAGCGGCAACGAAGAGCGCTGGCAGGCAATCTGCGCCTAACGTTCGGCCAGCTCAGCCCAATCACGACAAAGCAACTCGGCTTGGGCGAGAACGGTTTTGGTGGCTTCGTCCTGCAGGTCGGGCGGGTAACCGTGCTTCCGGAGGATGCGCTTGACCATGACTTTGATTTTGGCTCGGGCGCTCTCCCGCACAGTCCAATCGATGGTCACGCTTTTGCGGACCTGGGTGACTAACTCGGCGGCGATGACTTTCAGTTCGTCCTTACACATCGCTTCGACAGCGCTGTCGTTCGCG
>JBDTIQ010000178.1:0-8178 GCA_039936335.1 Chthoniobacterales bacterium | reverse complement strand
CATTAAACAAACCGCGCAGGGTGTAGTCGCGCTGCCCAGCCTCCTCTTTCATCAGGGTCAGATAAGGAGCGCAAAAGGCCCATTCCTCATCGCTCACATCGCTCGGATAATCGGTCCGCGTCCCACGCGTCTTGAATATTTTCTTTGCCATCCCAAGCGTAATGCTCGGTCGTAAGTAAAAAGTACAGCTTTTTCGTCACGAAAGTTCATGACACGCTCTAGACGACGCCGATGGCTCCGACCCCGATTCTCCGCTCTTGTGTCGGTGTATGGCATCCACCATCGGAGCTATCGAAGAGCACATCTAAAAAGTCGCCCACCCCACGTGTTGGAGGGATGAACACCGCGAATCCAGAGCGTCGTTCTTGCGTGCGATACCATCAAGACGTCCCCTCCCCGGCGTCGCATGAACTCCGCCCTCCAGATTTGCGGACTTTTTAGACGCCGTCTAAGAGACAACCTTCGGATCCTACGAGAAGATCGGATGACTAGACGGAAGTCTCCGCGGGACCTTGCTCGTCGGTTTCAGCACGGGTGCCGACGGAGGAAGGATCGGCCGCGTTCTCAAGCTTGCGCTGTTTTTTCGCTTCCTTCTTTTTCTGTTTCTCCAGCTCTTTACGGCGTTTTTCGCCGGAGTAATTCGGTCTGGCCAAAGCTTATTTCTTTGGTTTCTGAGTCGACCGGGCGGCGACGGCCGCCGCGTTTTTCTTCTGTGCCGCGCCCGCAGCTTTCCCCTTCTGCTGCGTCTTTTGCTTCTGGTTCGCCTTCGGAGATTTATCGCCCATGATCTCTAAAGATCGGTGGTGAAGCCCCGCTGTCAATAGACGGCCAGAGCTGCGCCTTCCGCCTTGTAGCGCTTCTCCTCACGATCGATAACCGAACTAGAACTCGGCGTCGCGATCGTCGGGCAGAAGATCCTCGGCCGCGTATCGATTAAGTGCCCCGGCTGGGAATCGGGGCTGGCGCTGGCAGCTACCTCCCTCACGCAACGACGTCCCCTGAAGGACCACGTACCCTCCGTTTACGTCGACACGTATGACCGTCAAGGTTTTACACCCGGAACGATGTATTACACCTGGCTCGCCGCCGTCGGCGCGGCAGGGATGAGCGGCTACGGCCGGCCCGGTTATGATCATGGCGGTCTAAGGAGACTGTCTGATCGCTGAGCTGACGATGCCGTGGGTAGCGAAAGCTATTCCACGGCAATCGCTTTGGAGGAAGGCTCTCGGCGGCTTTCGGGCTGAGTCAGCGAAGGGGAAGCAAATACATTCCGCGACCGAAGGTGGCGGCGTAGAGGGTATTCGATGCCTCGTGGTATTCGAGATCCAACACGGGGACGTTAGGCAGGCCGGGGCCGGCCGCGCGCCATTTCGGCCGGCCGCTCTTCGAAGCGAAGACGCCGACATCCGTCCCTACGTAGATAGTCGAGCCGACGACGACGAGGTCGTTGACTGGTGCCTGCGGCAGGTTGCCGGCGATGCTGGCCCAGGTGGTGCCGCCATTGGTGGTCTTGAGGACATAAGGGAGCGCTCCACCCGAGCGATAGCCGGAGAAGGTCGCGTAGGCGACGAGCGAGTTGGCCGGGTCGATGGTTACGCGAGTGACCCACGTGCCGGGAAGGTTAGGATCGGTTACTCGCGTCCAGTTTCCTCCCAGGTTGGTGGTGAACCAGAGCCGGCCGTCATCGGTCCCGGCGAGCAAGCGATTGGAGTCAGTTCTCGCCGCCGCGACGGTGGTCACGGTGCCGAAGGGATAGCCCGGCTCGCGGCCCGGCCCGCCGGTTAGATCGGGGCTGATGACCGACCAATGCACACCGTGATCGATCGAGCGGTTTACGAGGTTGCCGGCATAGTAGAGAACAGCTGGATCCGTAGGATCGAACTGGAGCGGCGTGAGCCAGTTGCGTCGGGAAGAGCTGGTCGCGCCGGTAAAGTCGGAGCCAGTGTTGCCGCCATTGGTCGAGCGGACGCAATCGCCGTACTGGCTGCACCCGTAAACGTAGTTCTGGTCTGCCGGATCGATCAACGCCTCCAGCCCATCGCCGCCGACATAGGTATTCCAGCCGGCCCCGCCGCCGTAGGAACGGTTGACGCCGTTATCCTGCGCCCCACCGACCAGCCGAGTGCTATCCTGCTCGCTCACATCCACGCTATAGAACTGCGTGAAGGGCTGGCTGACCGCGGCGAGCCATTGATCGTTCGAGCCATTCACATCGGAGCGATAGGTGCCGCCGTCGTTCCCGAGATAGACGCGGCCGGGGACTTTCAAATCCCAGGCCATCGCGTGGTGGTCGGAGTGCGGATTATATTCTCCCGTGAAGGTCGAACCGCTATTCTTCGATTCGCAAAGGTAGACCCCGGCAGCAAAGACATGCGTCTGATCGAGCGGATCGACCCAGACCCGGCCGAACCACCAACCGTAGCTCGATTGCGCGCCGGAGAGCGTTGCGTTAGTCGGCAGCTTCGTCCAAGTGTCGCCGCCATCGACCGACTCGTAGAAGCCTTGGAAATAGCCGCTCGTCTGGTTATAGATCGCGTAGAGGTGCTGCGGATTCGAGGCGGCCAGGGCCAGGCCGATCCACGCCACCTGTCGCCGCTGCGATATAGAGGGTATCGGCCGCGACCGGGTCCACTGCGATATCGACCACTCGGCCGCCGATGTTTGTGGGGCCGGCGAAGATCCATTTCGCCGCCCCCGGCTGTTGCGAACTCGACTGCTCCATCTCCGAGTTCAGGATCACCGCCTGGGCAGCAGCTCGCTCCATCGCACCGGCAGGTATCCCGCCGTGCGTGACGCGCTGCGTGACAAACCAGTCCGCCGGCGGACTTTCATGCTCCCGCTCATTCGATCCTTTCTGCTGATGCCCCACCGGACTGATGTGGCGCGACCCGACCAGCCAGAATGATCCCAGCGCGACGAAGGTGATCGAAGCCAGGATCAGCAAAACAAAAAGCGGAGTACGTAACGGCTGTTTCATGGGGCCGAGGGTTGGCAGGACGGAGGACGCGCGTCAAGCTGCCGCCTTGCCGAAATGAAATGCGCGCGCGATTCCTCGCACAAAATCCCGCTTTGCGATACACTCTGCTTCCGAAAGAAAATACACCTGTGAAACCGCTCCTTCGCACTCCGGCTCTCTTCATCGTTTTCATCGTTTGCGGGCTCGGGCTGGGCAGTTGCGGCAAATCGGAGCCGGCGTCGCAAGCCGGGCCGATCGCGAGCGCCACGCCGATGAGCGCGCTCGATCTGGCGATTGCGAACTACGACAAAACTGCGAAGGATTACGTGCGCGTCGCGCGGCAGAAACAAACCGGCGATGTCAGCGTCACGTTGCGATACCTCTCTTTGCGTGATCAGACGCGCGCGGAGGCCAAAAAGGTGCAGGCGCAAACCGCCCAGATGAACCCGGCGCAGCAGAAACGCGTGGCGCTGATTAGCTCGCGGGCGGCGCCGTTTCTGACGGAATAAGCCGCACGCTCCGCGCGTCTTGGCGCGGCCTTTCTTTTCCGAAAAATGAAACCTTTTTCGGAGTGGAAACGAACAACGCTCGGATGAACCACCTAGCGAAGCCGCGTGCCCGCAGCGCGACCGGAGAGATCATTGTCGTCGGCGCGGGCCCGGGCGGGCTGGCGGCTTCCATCCTGCTCGCGGCGGCGGGCCGCCGGGTCCGGGTGATCGAGCGGCTGCCGATCGTTGGTGGGCGCACCTCCACGATCGCGGCGGAGGGGTTCAAGTTCGATCTCGGCCCGACTTTTTTTCTCTATCCGCGGGTGCTTAATGAAATCCTCCGAACGGCGGGGACCTCGCTCGCAAAGGAGGTCGAACTCGTTAGACTGGATCCGCAATACCGCCTCACCTTTGGGAGCGGCGGCACGCTCGATTGCACGGCCAATCGCGCAGAAATGGAACGCCAGATCGGCGCCCTCGCGCCTAACGATGCGCCCGGTTTCGCCCGCTTCCTCGATGACAACCGGCGTAAGCTCGCGCTCATGCAGCCGTGCCTCGAAAGCGCGTTTTCGGGCTGGGGCTCTGTCCTCAACACGCGGCTTCTCAAGCTCCTCCCGATGCTTCGCCCGCATCAATCGGTCGATGGCTACCTGAGAAAGTTTTTCTCCGACGAACGCATCCGGCTCGCCTTCTCTTTCCAGTCGAAATACCTCGGCATGTCGCCATTCCGTTGCCCGAGCCTTTTCTCGATTCTCTCGTTTCTCGAGTACGAATACGGCGTCTTCCATCCGGTCGGCGGCTGCGGCGCGATCACCACCGCGCTCGCCCGCGTCGCGCAACGGATCGGCGTCGAGATTCAACTCGATGAACCGGTCGAGGAAGTGCTGATCGAAGGTCGGCGCGCGACCGGCGTGCGGACGAATCGCGGCGTTTACGAGGCGGACGCCGTCGTCCTGAACGCCGATTTCGCGCGCGCCATGACGCGGCTTTTCCCTGACGAGAAGCTGCGCCGCTGGAACCAGCGCAAGATGGCGCGGAAGAAGTTTTCCTGCTCCACCTTCATGCTCTACCTCGGGATCGAAGGGCGCTACGATCTGCCGCATCACAACATCTACATCTCGGCCGACTACGAGCGGAATCTGGACGAGATCGAGAACCGCCACGTCCTCTCGCGCGATCCGTCGTTCTACCTGCAAAACGCGTCGGTTACCGATCCGACGCTCGCACCGGCCGGGATGAGCACGATCTACCTGCTCGCCCCCATCACGCATCAGCATCCAAACGTCGATTGGCCGCAGGAACGCGAGCGCTTTCGCGCGCTCCTCTTGCAGCAGGCGGCGAAAATCGGTTTCACCGATCTGGAGCGTCGGATTCGTTTCGAGCGTGTGCTCACGCCTAACGACTGGGACCAGCAACACGAGATTCACCTGGGCGCGACTTTCAATCTCTCGCACAACCTCGCGCAGCTCCTCCACCTGCGGCCGCACAATCGTTTCGAGGATGTTGACGGCGTTTACCTCGTCGGAGGAGGGACGCACCCGGGGAGCGGGTTGCCGGTGATCTTCGAGTCGGCGCGGATCAGCGCGCGGTTGCTCTTGGAGGATCTGGGATGCGCGCCGTCGTCCGCGGCGGAGCCGGCGCTGGAGGAAGCGCTCGCGTGATGAACTCGATCGCGGCCGCGCGAGTGGCGCAGCGCAGTTGGGAAACTATACCGCTGCGCAAGCGGCTAACCGTCGTTGGGCAACTGCGTCTCGCGATCGCCGCGGAAGCGACCGCCCTCGCACAACTCGCGGCCGCGCCTAACGACCGTCCGATCGCCGAGAAGTTGGTCTCGGAAGTGATCCCGATGCTCGACGCCTGCCGTTTTCTCGAGCGGGAAGCGCGCTGGATTTTGCGCGAGAAAAGATACGGCGCGCGCGGACGGCCGCTTTGGTTGCGCGGCAGTTCTTTCGTGGTGCAGCGCAAACCCTTCGGTGTTGTCCTCGTGGTCGGGCCGGGAAATTACCCGCTCTTCTTGCCTGCCGTGCACCTGTTGCAGGCGCTCGTCGCGGGCAACGCCGTGCTCGTGAAACCGGCGGAAAATTGCAGCGCACCGCTGCGCTGGTTGCTGGAGCGGATGTCGCTTCCCACTGACCTCGTGCAGCTTTTGCCCGAGCCGCCGGAATCGGCGCAGCAGGCGGTCCGTGCCGGTGTTGACCAGGTTATTTTCACCGGCTCATCCGAAAACGGTCGCAGCCTGCTCGCGCTCATGGCAGAACGAAACACGCCCGGAATCCTCGAGCTCTCCGGCGCCGATGCCGTGTTCGTTAGGCAAGAGGCCGACCTCGCGCGCGCCGTGGCTGCCATTCGGTTCGGGCGGCGTCTCAACGCGGGCGAGACCTGCATGGCGCCGCACACCGTTTTTGCGCACCAGTCGATCGCGGAGAAGTTGCGAGCGTCGTTAGGCAAGGAGATCAAGCTGCACATTTTTGCGGGCGACAACGAAGCGGTCGAGTTGGCACGGCAGGCGGAATTTGGCCTCGGCGCCTCCATCTTTTCCGCCGACGAAAAAGCCGCGTACGATCTCGCGAGTCAGTTGCCAACCGGCTTCGTCACGATCAACGATCTAATCGTGCCGACGGCCGACCCGCGCTTTCCGTTTGGCGGAGTGCGCGCGAGCGGCTTCGGCACGACCCGTGGCGCGGAAGGCCTGCTCGCGACGACTTATCCGCACGCGATCGCGATCCGCCGCGGCCGCTCACTTCCACATCTCGCCCCGCCGCGGCCAGACGATCCAGAACTTTTTGCCGCTTACATCAAGACGACTTACGGTAGTGGTCGCGGAAGATGGAAAGCTCTGCCCGAGTTAATACGCGCAGCGCACGGCCGATGAAACGCGTTGGCGTTATCGGAGGTGGCTTGGGCGGGCTCGCGGCGGCTTGCACACTCGCGGCGCGCGGTTATTCCGTCGTGCTCTTCGAGCGCAATGACTGGCTCGGCGGGAAGGCGACGGTGCTCGAACAGGATGGTTTTCGCTTCGACATGGGTCCGACAATCCTGACCTTGCCGTCGGTCTTGCGCCGGATTTTCGCCGAGGCGAAGCGCGATCTCGATCAGGCGCTCGACCTCGTTAGGCTGGATCCGCAATGGCGCTGCTTCTTCGACGACGGGAGCGTGCTCGATCTCCATTCCGACCTCGCGAAGATGAAGAAAGTGCTCGCGAAATTCGCGCCCGGCACTCACACCGCGGAAGGCTACGAGGAGTTTCTCAAACTCTCGAAACGGCTCCATCGCATCTCCGGCGACTGGTTTTTCTACCGGCCGGTTGGCGGTCTGCGCGACATGTTCAACGCCACGCAAATGGTCCAGACCGGCACGCTCGGCGACGTCCTCGCGATGCGGATGGGCCGGAGCGTCGCCGGGACGGTGCGCAAATTTGTTCCCGACAAACGCGTCGCGCAGATGGTCGATCACTTCACGCAATACGTCGGCTCGGCGCCCGACCAATCGCCCGCCGTCCTCTGCGGCATCGCGCACATGCAGACCGACGAAGGCATCTGGTATCCGCGCGGCGGGACGGCGGAGATTCCGCGCGCACTCGTTAGGCTGGCGGAAGATCTCGGGGTGAAAATCGAGACCGGTTGCGGCGTGCGCCGGATCGCGACGGAAGACGGCGCCGTCCGTGGAGTCGAGCTGGAGAACGGGGGATTCGTTAGACTGGACGCGGTTGTTTCTAATTCGGACGCGGTCCGGACGCATCGCGAGCTGCTCGGCGGAGTGAAAAAATTCGAGCGGCGCCGGCGTTACGAACCGGCTTGTTCAGGCGTCGTGCTTTACCTCGGATTGCGGGATCGGCCGGAACAGTTGCTACATCACAACTTCGTTTTCTCGCGCGATCCGCACGAGGAATTCGATTTCATCTATCGCCGCGGCGAGCCCGCGCCGGATCCGACCTGTTACGTCTGCGCGCCGGCCCGGACTGATCCCGCGGTCGCGCCTAACGGTGGCGAGGCGCTCTACGTTTTAGTCCACACGCCCTACCTGCGACCGGGGCAGGACTGGAAGAAGATGCTGCCGGATTATCGCCGGGTGATCCTGGACAAGTTGCGCGAAACTGCCGGGATCGATCTCGAGGAAAACATCGTGACCGAGAGCGCGCTCACGCCGCAGGATATTCACGATCGTTACTCCGTCCTGAACGGCGCGATCTACGGCATTGCGAGCCATGGCAAGTGGATGGGCGCGTTCAAGCCGAGCAATCGCAGCCCGGATGTGCGCGGACTTTACCTGGCGGGCGGTGCGGCGCATCCGGGACCGGGCATGCCGATGGTGTTGATGTCCGGCTGGATCGCGGCTGATGCGCTCGATGCGGATTTTGGATCAGGTAGCACAACCCCGCGCGAGTTTGCGACCAGCGACCGCAAACTACAGGCCAGCGGCCTGTGCTCCCCGGAGTTTGAGTCGGGACGCGCGTGAAGAGGGCGGCTTCGCTTCCGAAGATTTCGCCTCCCCTCCTGCTGTTTTTTGGTCGTTACGCCACCGGCTATTTGCGACGACATTTTCATACGGCCCGGCTCTTGGGACCAGACGCGCCGCCTAACGAATTGGATGCGCCGCTCGTCGTTTACCTGAATCACGCGGCTTGGTGGGATCCGCTCGTGTGCCTTTTCCTGGCGCGGAAATTTTTAGTGGATCGCACGGCCTACGCTCCGATGGATGCAGCGGCGCTGGGCCGCTACGGTTTCTTCGAGCGAC
>JBDTIQ010000177.1:0-3059 GCA_039936335.1 Chthoniobacterales bacterium | reverse complement strand
AGGCGATCTCGGACTCGCTCGCCTCCGCGGCGAGCGCGAGGAGTTCGTAAACTTCGAGACGATCGTGCGCGTCGCCGCTGCGCAGGAAGTCGATCGGCCGCGCCACGATCTCCGCGCCGGCTTCACTGAAAGCGCGCGGGCCGAGCAAAATCCGCGACCCATACACTTTGTTCGCGAGCGCCAGCCGGCGCGCTAATTCGGCGGGCTCGCCGCTGATCACGATATGGCCGCGCCGCTCTTCGCTTTGCCGTGTCGTGGCGATCACCGGCCCGGTCGCGACGCCGATGCGCAGATCGATCTTGCCTAACGAAGCCGGGTCCTCGTAGGCGAGGACGGAGAGGCGATCGCGAAAGAGAAGCGCCGCCCCGGCCGCGGCCGCGGCGTGATTCGCGGCGGCCAGCGGGAAACCAAAACCACCCGGATTCCTTCGCCATCCGCGCCATGGAGGTAGCCGCCCTCCTTGAGAAACATCTCGCTCGCCAGGGCGATGAAACGATTCGTTAGGCTGGCGCAATCCGCGGGTGGCATTTCGTCGATCAGCTCGGCCTGATTTGCGATTTCGCAGAAGACGAAACTCACCTCGCGCGCCTGCGGTTCACTTAAATCCGGCCCCTCGCTTTCCGTTAGGCGGAGGATTTCCCGATTGGCCAGGCGGCCCTGAAAGAGCGTCGTCAGTGCCCGTCGCCGGTGGGCCGGTTCGGTCAATTCGGTCATCGCCGCGAGCCCGGTCGCGAGGAGGGCGACGAGGATTCCCGGAAGTGGCTGGAAGTAAATATCGGCGAGCGCGAGGACCCACGCCGCGCCGATCAATTCCCCGATCAGCAAGATGAGCAACATCGCCCGGCGGCTCAGCTCCATGATCTGCAGCATCGTCCAGGCGACCGCGAAGCTGAGGAGAACGACGAGTACGTAATTTCCCGGTGTGATGATCCCGTTAGGCAAAGCGCCACTGAAGAGAAGCCGATCGAGCGCCCTCTCGGGCCGCAGCAGGAAGCCGAATTTTTGCAGCGTCACGACCGCGGCCGCGGCGAACACACCGATTGAGAGCGTGGCGAGGAAGGAGCGCTTCATGCGGCCGGCGCGCCGGAACCGTAAGACTGCAGCACCAGATCGCTGAGAAACTTATCCGGCGCATCGACCGCTGTCGCGTTGAGCACGAACTCGTTGCGGCCGGTGTTCTTGCGGATCAGGCTGAGGCCAAACTGGAAGTCCTTGAAGAGGTGCGCGCAGAGCTCGCTCATTGTCATTCGCTCGGCTTCCGCGCGTTCGATGAGACGTTGCAAAGCCGATTCGTCGAAGCGCATCTCGACGCTGTGTTCGCTCGAGAAATGTTCCGCGAAGGTCTGTGCGTCGTGCCGCAAGCCGGCGCGCTCCTGCTGGTGACTTTCCGCCATCAAACGCTCGAGCACTTTGGCTGGTTTCCGCACCAGTTCCTCGGTCACGCGGAGCTGCGTCAGGCCCGAGCCGGCGAGGTTGTATTTGTAATCGCGGAACAATTTTTCCCAGACCGTGAGCAAACCGCGCGCCCCGGTTTTCTCCTCCGCGGCCGCGGTTGCGATGAGGAGCAACGCTTCGTCTTCGAAGCTGACCTCGATGCCGTAAGCGCGGAAAGCGCGCTCGTATTGGCGGAGAATGCTGCCCTCGGAAAACTTCATGATTTTGTAGAGATCGTCAGCGTCGAGTTCCTCGCAGACGACGCGCACGGGAAGCCGCCCGATGAATTCCGGCTCGAAGCCGTACTCGACGAAATCGCCGGTCGTGACGTGCTGGAAGACTTCGTTGTCGAGCACTTCGACCACGTCGTTCTGGAAACCGATCTGGCCTTGTGCGATGCGGCGAGCCACCTGCGATTTCAATCGCTCAAACGCGCCGCTCACGACGAACAGGATGTTGCGCGTGCTGATCGTCTCGCGCTTCGCTTTGCCTTTGCGCTGGAATTCGAACGCGGCCTGCAATTGACCTTGCAGGTCGTTCGCGCTCCGCAGCGGCACCTCGGTTTCTTCCATGAGCTTGAGCAGCGTCGTCTGCACGCCGCGGCCGCTCACGTCGCGTCCGCCGATGTTGGTCGCGGCTGCGATCTTATCGATCTCGTCGATGTAGATGATGCCAAATTGCGCGCGCGCCACATCGCCGTCGGCTTTCTGCACGAGTTCCCTAACGAGGTCTTCCACGTCGCCGCCGACGTAGCCGGTCTCGCTAAATTTGGTCGCGTCCGCTTTTACGAACGGCACTTTGATCAGCTCCGCGATGTGCTTGATCAGGTAGGTTTTTCCCACGCCGGTTGGGCCGACGAGGATCACGTTTTGTTTCGCGTATTCGGTTTGCTCGGCGCGGAGGGCGTCCTCGCTTTCGAGCTGACGCATGTAGTTGACATGGTTGTAGTGATCGCAGACCGCGATCGAGAGGACCTTCTTCGCTTCGTCCTGCTGGATGACGAAGCGATCGAGATGCGCCTTGATATCGCGCGGGAGAAAATCGAAGACGAAATCGTCGTCGTTTTGCTTGGGCGGTTCTTCGTCGCCGCCGGCCTCAGCGGCTTCCGGCTGCGCGATGCTCGCGAAGGAAACCTTGTCGCCGAAGTTCGATTTCATGAACTCGGACAGTTTGGATTGCAATTCTTCGGGTGATGGAAATGGTGGGTTTTGATTCATGAAGAGGCGGCGCAAGCGAAGCGGTGTGCGCGCGGGAGGAAACTTAACATCCTCGTTCCCCATGTAAAATTTAGCGCCGCGTGCGGTTGGTCGCGCAGCCTGTTTGGGTTTGGCGAAAGCGCGCGACTTTCCTCTGAGCGTGCCACCTTGCTTGGTCATCCTGAGCGAAGTGCAGAGAGCGGAGCGAACGAAACGCAGTCGAAGGACCTCGCAAGCGTCTGGGGACGTCTCAAGCAGAGGCAACGTCGATCTAGCTTGTGAGGTCCTTCGACTCCGCTGCGCAAGGCGCGGGAACCGCGCGTCTTTTTGAAAACGCCACGCGGGAAAAGCATTCCGGCGCCTTGCATTTTCGCGCGAGTCGTGCTCAGTGAAATCCCGCTTTGGCGAGTCCGCCGCAGCGCTCATTCC
>JBDTIQ010000176.1:0-22219 GCA_039936335.1 Chthoniobacterales bacterium | reverse complement strand
GCGCTCTTGCCTTTCTCCAGCGTCCCGGTTTTCGCAGCGATGCCTAACAAGTCCGCATCGGCCGACGTCGCGCTGATCAACGCATCGATCGGCTTCATGCCGAGACCGGTCATGAGCGCAAACTCCTTTGCGTTCTCGCCGTGCGGATAAACGCCGGCATCGGTCCCGAAAGAAATCTTCACCCCAATCTTGAGTGCGTTCTTAAACATCTCCGAGCGCGCCGCGATCGCCGCGCGCGCCTTCGCCTGCACGGCCGGCGGATACTCGTCGATCTTGCCCATGATCTGCTCGGCCGCGATCAGAGTGGGCGTGAGATAAGTGCCTTTCGCTTTCATCAACTGAAGCGTCGCGGACTTGAGAAAGATCCGTGCTCGATCGAATCGACGCCGGCGTTGATCGCTTCGCGCGCGGCTTCGTCGCCGTGACAATGGACGGCAACTTTCTTGCGCAACCGATGTGATTCATCGACCAGCGCCTTCATTTCTTCCGGGGAAAATTGCGGCACATCGACCTCGTCGGTTAACGACAGGACGCCGCCGGAAACCGCGGCCTTGATTACATCGGCCCCATTTTTTACTTCGTAGCGCACGGCTTTCCGAATCTCTTCCGGGCCATCGGCGATGCCATCGGTGTAATCCATTTGCCGGCCGAAGAGCCCGTCGCGAAAACCATCGGAACGATCGAAATGTCCGCCGGTCGCGCCGATCCCTTTGGTCGCCACGAGCATGCGCGGACCTTCCACGATCCCGGCGGCGATGGCGTTGCGGAGCGCGACGTCGAGGAAGAACTCGCTCCCGACATCGCGCACAGTGGTGAAGCCGGCGTCGATCGTCGCGCGGGCGTGCGGAATCGATTTGAACGCCATCGTCGGGACGGAATCCTCGAGATTTTTGAGGCGCAGCTCGTTGTAGGGCCGGGAATAGTAATCGCTCGTGAGATGCGTGTGCGCGTCGATGAAACCGGGCGAAAGCGTGGCGTCGCCGAGGTCGATCACGCGAGCGTCGTTAGGCACGACGAGGTTGCTGCCGGCGTCGAGGATCTTGTCGCCCTGGATCAGGACGACGCCGTTCGCGAGGAGTGTTTTCGATTTGCCGTCGAAAAGGTGCGCGGCTTTGAGCGCGATCGTTTCCGCGCCTAACGAACTGCTGAAAAGAAAAACGCCGAGGACGCTGAGAAGACGAGAACGAAGTAGCCGAGTCATTGCGCCGGTATAGAGAAACCTAACGAGCCGCACAAGATCCTTCGCGCGCGTCACGGTTCTGTGGAAATCGTGAACGATGACGGATGGCAGGTGGATCGAATCGCAGGTGCCGGCGCGGCTCGATCGATTGCCCTGGACGCGGCTGCATTGGCTGATCGTGATCGCGCTCGGTGCGACTTGGATTCTCGATGGACTTGAGGTGACGCTCGCCGGTTCGGTCGGCGCGATGCTCACGCACAAAGCGACGCTGCATTTCAGCGCGGCGCAGGTTGGCGCGACCGCGAGCTTTTATCTGATCGGCGCGGTGCTGGGCGCGATCGGCTTTGGCTACGCGACGGATCGGCTCGGGCGGAAGAAGCTCTTCTTTATCACCGTCGCGGTCTATCTGCTGGCGACGGCGGCAACTGCGTTCTCATGGAATTTCGCGAGCTACGTTTTCTTCCGCGCACTCACCGGCGCCGGGATTGGCGGCGAATACGCGGCAATCAATTCCGCGATCGACGAGCTGATTCCGGCGCGGGTCCGCGGTCGCGTCGATCTCATCATCAACGGCAGCTACTGGATCGGCGCGGCGCTGGGCGCGGGCGCGACGCTCTGGCTGCTCGACCCGCGGCTCGTGCCAGTGTCGTTAGGCTGGCGCGCCGCGTTTGGGATCGGCGCGCTGCTTGGCCTGGTCGTGCTCTTCTTCCGCCAATGGGTGCCGGAAAGTCCGCGCTGGCTCATGATTCACGGGCGCGAAGCGGAAGCCGAGGCCATCGTCACACGCTTGGAAAGCTACGCGCCGGCTTTGTGCCTAACGATGCCGGACGAGCCGCCGACGCGCATCCGGACCCGCACGCACACGCGCTGGAGCGAGATCTGGAACGCGATCGTGCATGAGCATCGGCGGCGCTCGGTGCTCGGCTTTGTCCTCATGCTGACGCAGGCGTTTTTCTACAACGCGATCTTTTTTACCTATCCGCTCGTGCTGATGCGTTTCTATGGCGCGCCGCCGGAAAAGGCCGGGCTTTACCTGCTGCCCTTCGCGCTCGGGAACGTGCTGGGTCCGATCGTGCTGGGATCTCTCTTCGACACGATCGGGCGCAAACCGATGATCACGGCGACCTATGTGATCTCCGGGATTCTGCTCGCTCTGACCGGCTGGCTTTTTCACGCCGGGCTGCTCGACGCGCGCACGCAAACGATCGCGTGGATGGTGATTTTCTTCGTCGCCTCGGCGGCGGCGAGTTCCGCTTACCTGACGGTGAGCGAAATCTTCCCGCTCGAGATTCGCGCGTTTGCGATCGCGATTTTCTACGCGATCGGGACGCTCGCCGGCGGCGTCGGCGCTCCGCTTTTGTTCGGCTGGATGATCGGCATCGGCTCGAAGACGGCGCTCTTCACCGGTTATCTGGTCCGCGCGTTTCTGATGATCATCGGCGGTCTGACCGAAGCGTGGCTGGGTGTGCGGGCGGAAGGCCGATCGCTCGAGAGCATCGCGGCACCGCTCGCCAGCCGGGGATAGCGTCCGATGGGCGCTTCGTAGTCTGTCATCCCGATCCGGCGAAGCGCGCAGATGGACCTCACAAGCGTCCGTTCGTCGCCGCGAAAGAAACTGATGTCGCGAAACGCTTGCGAGGTCCTTCGCCGCGCTTCGCCGACTCAGGATGACAGACTACGACTCGTTATGCTGCGCGCTCGCCGACTCGCCGAATTTCGCCAGCCAATCGGGCAGGTAACTTTTCTCGCGCGCCTCTTCGCCGGACATGATTTCATCGCCTTCCACACCCACCGGCGACGGCAGCATGCGATTGATCAGCTTCATTGTTTCCCCGGTCAGACTCGGGAAAAGGGCGTTTCCGATGATCGCCAGACGCGCGTGCAAACCGATCGTGAGCGAGGCCTGACCGCACCGACACGCGGCCACAATTTTCGCCGCGGCGCGCTCCGCTTTCACCGAGGTAAACGGCAGCGAAGCCGAAAGCGCGAACCAGCTGTATTCCGCGCCGTGATTCCCTTTGAACTTCGCGTGCACCTGCGAGCCGGTGCGCATGAGCCCCGGTGTGACGGTCGTGACGCTGATGCCGTCGCGCGCGAGCTCCGCGCGAAACGCGTCGGAGAGCCCGACGAGCGCAAACTTGCTCATGCTGTAGGGCGCCATGTGCGGCACGGCTACTTTTCCGCCGATCGAGGCGATGTTGACGACCCGTCCCCCGCCCGCGCGGCGCATGTGCGGGACCACTTGTTGGATCAGGTTGAAGGGCGCCCAGAAATGCAGCGCCATCGCTTTTTCGTAATCGGCGCGCCGCATATTATCCAGCGGACCGATCTCGATGATGCCGGCGTTATTGATCAGCACATCGATCGCGCCGTAGCGATCCATGACGGTTTCGATCGCGCCTAACGACTGGCCGCGATCGAGTAGATCGCAGGGAACGCCGATCGCTTCGCCCCCGATTTTGCGGAGTTCGTCACAGGCTTCGTTCAGCTCTTTTTCATCGCGCGCAAAGAGCGCGAGACGTGCGCCTTCCGCGGCAAGCAAGCGCGCGATCGTGAGGCCAAGGCCGCGCGAACCACCTGTGATGACGACCGATTTCCCCGCGAAGGAATAACTGCTCCGGACGAGTCGCGAGACTGCCCAGGTGCCGAGTCCAATGCCGCCGAGGGTAAGAAAAAAAGCACGCTTCATCCCCGACTATACATTCCCTGGGTGAAGCGCAGGGACGGATGACCAGCGCCTGCTCGCGGCGGCGGGTTTCGTTCGTGTTTCTGACTCGGACGGGACGGCGCCCGTCGCTCCAGCCTAACGACGTGCCGTTTTAAGCTTCGGCTTGGACGGGAATCACGGGCGGTGTGTGATCCCCGGCGGGTCTGCGAAAACTGAGCGCGAGCAGGAACGCGATCAGCAAAATGCCCGCGCTCGCAAAGAGTGGCGTGCGCGCATAATCCGCAATCGGGAGCTTGAGATCGAACATCAGCAGCCAGCCACCGAGAAGCGGCCCCACGAGACGGCCAACGCTGCCGGCTGATTGCATCAGGCCCATCGCGCGCCCCTGCCAGTTGCGATCGATCGATTGGGACGCGAGACCGTTAAGGGTCGGATTCACGAGGCCGTTGGCGATCGCGATCGCGCCGCAGACGACGAGGAGCATTGGCAATGTGTTAACCAGCGGCATGAAAACCATCGAGCCTGCGAGCAGGAATAAACCGGTGCGCGCGAGCGCAGTTTCGCCGAACATCTTCACCAGTCGCCCGATCAGTCCGCCCTGCAAGATCACGCTGATGATACCGATAAAGCCGAAGATGTAACCGGTCTGCCGCGCGTCATAGCCGAAGTGTTTCTCGGTCAGCAACGCGAAGAGCGTCGTCATGATCGCGAAGCCGGTAATCGTGAAGAAATAAGTAATGACAATCGTGGTGAAGAAGCGGGCGTGGCCGTGCTGGAAAACCTCGGACAGCTTCGTGCGCTCGTGCGGTTTGGAGCGGTAATCTTTCGATAAACTTTCCGGCAAAATAAAGTAGAGCAGCACGACATTCACCGCCGCGAGGGCCGCCGCGAAGTAAAACGGCGCGCCGTAGGAAATGCGGCTCATGATTCCGCCGATCATCGGGCCAAAAGTGAAACCGAGACCGAAAGCGGCGCCGATCAAACCCATCGAGCGCGAGCGGTTTTCCGGTGTGCTGACATCGGCGATGTAAGCCTGCGCGGTCGAGATGTTGCCGCCGGTGGCGCCGTCGATGATGCGGGCGACGAACAAGAGCGTGAGCGAGCCGGCCCAGCCCATGACCAGAAATCCGATCGCCGTGCCGATGATGCTGACGATCAAAACCGGTCGCCGCCCAACTCGATCGGAGAGCCGGCCTAACAATGGCGTGAAGATGATCTGCATGCCGGAATAAATCCCGGTGAGCCAGCCGATCTGGAGCGGTGTGGCATGGAAATGCTCGGCGTAAAGCGGCAGCACCGGAATGACGATGCCGAACCCGACCATGTCGATGAAGACGGTGAGAAAGATGACGAGCAACGGAGACATGAAGGGAAAGTGACGAGTGAAAAGTGACGAGTGACAAGTGGCAAGTTGGCGCGAAGCGGTCGCGCGAAGAATCGAGCGCGAGCATCGTCATCCCGAGCGGAGTGAAGCGCAGCGGAGCGAAGTCGAGGGATCCCGCCGAGTTACCGGAAAGTGTTCGAACGCGAATGCACCGGCGTGACCGCGCGCCTGGGACGATGGCGCGCCCGGGCTTCACGATCGCTCTACGGGATCCCTCGGCTCCGCTCGGGAGACAACTCGCGGCGCCTCCCTGGCTGATTAACCGTGCTTGCGATTGAAGCGCGCCACTTCGCGCGCGGTCTCGCGGTCGGTTGCGCGCTTTTTCAGGTCGAGCCGTTTGTCGCGCGCTTCCTTGCCTTGGGCGACGCCGACCTCGGCTTTGATCCGGCCATTCTTCCAATAAAGCTTCAGGATCACCAGGGTGCGGCCGGCGATGTTCGTTAGGCCATACAATTTGTCGATCTCGCGCCGGTGTAGGAGCAACTTGCGCACGCGCTTCGTCGCCGGCACTTCGTGACTCGCCTGGAGGTAAGGTTGTATGTCGGCGCCGTAGAGAAACGCCTCGCCCTTCTCGATCCGGGCAAAGGCGTCGCCGATGTTCGCTTTGCCGGCGCGGATCGATTTGACCTCGCTGCCTTTCAGCTCCACGCCGGCCTCGAAGCGCTCGAGGATGTGGAAATCGCGCAGCGCTTTGCGGTTGAGAATCGTCTCAGCGGGCATGGTGAAGTGATGAGTGACAAGCAGGAAACGCCGCGCGCGCTCAACTCGTCACTGGTCACTCGTCACTGGTCACTCTCCTACTTCCCGTCGGGAGCTTCCTTCACCTCTTCGAAGGTGAGCTTGCCGGCGATGATTTCCTTCAGCGCGATGTCGGTGAGGGAAGATTTCAGGGTGGCCTCAACGAGCGGACGATGGCCGAGGCCGAGTTGGCGGACCCGTTTCGAGACGACGTTGATCAAAAGTTGCTGGTTGGGGATGATTTTGGTGGCTTCTTGCAGGAGTTGAGCAGTCATATTTCGCAGGAGACGGACGGAGCTAACGTTGCCGGTGGGAAATTGCAGGATCGCGGCAGTGCCATTGAGCGGATCGGGAACAGTGGTAGGCGAGGCTGGCATCGTCGAGGAAAAGCGGATTCGGATAATCCCCGCAAGCACCGGGATGTCAACGGTTTTGTTAGGTGCGATTGATTCACTTGCCATCGGTGCGGAAGTGCGCGAAATAGTCGCGCCGGACGTGATGGCAGCATCTCTCCGGCGGACTTCGGGCTGTGGCTCAGCTTGGTAGAGCGCCTGTCTCGGGTGCAGGAGGTCCAGGGTTCAAATCCCTGCAGCCCGATTAGTTTTTGGATGGACGACTCCGTTCTCACTACGATTGCGATCACCGGTTTCGGGATCGCATTTTTTCACGCGGCGATTCCGACGCACTGGCTGCCTTTCGTGCTGACTTCACGCGCGCAGGGCTGGACGCGGCCGAAGACTCTGGGAATCACCGCGCTCGCGGGGAGCGGTCATGTTTTGTTCACGGCCGCGCTTGGCTTGCTGGTGGCGTGGCTCGGGATCGCGCTCAGCGATCGCATCGGGCTCTGGTTTCCGCGGATCGCCGGCGGTGCGCTGCTGCTCTTTGGATTATTTTATGTGTATCGCCAATTCACCGGGCATACGCACACGCATCTGCATTGGTTCGGCGGACAGACGCACGATGATGAGCACCATCATGAGCATGAGCATGAGCATCACGTTAAACCGAAGGCGCCGCGCAAACATTCCGACTTCGCGGCGATCGTTAGTCTGCTCGCTCTGCTGACCTTCTCACCGTGCGAGGGTTTCATCCCGATTTACGTCTCGGGCGTGCGCTACGGCTGGCGCGGATTCGCGCTGCTCACAGCGATTCTCTCGGTCGCGACGGTCGCCGCGATGCTGCTCTTCACTTTCCTCGCCCTCAGCGGTATTCGCCAGATCAAGCTGCGCTCTTTCGAGAAATATGAGAGCGGCGTGATGGGCGCGCTCTTGTGCCTCGTCGGCGTCTTGATCATTGTCTTCGAGAAATGAACGAAGAACTTCAACCGGGCGACGAAGCTCCGGATTTCACCGCGACCGCGGTCGGTGCTAAATACGGCGACGGCAAAACCGTCACGCTGAAAGACCTGCGCGGCCACCCGGTCGTGCTCTACTTTTATCCGAAGGACGACACGCCAGGTTGCACGACGCAGGCTTGTGGATTGCGCGATAACTGGTCGAATCTCAAGAAGAAGGCCGAGATCTTCGGCGTGAGTATCGACTCGGAGAAGAGCCACCAGAAGTTCATCGCGAAATACCAACTTCCCTTCCCGCTCCTCGCCGATCCGGAGAAGAAACTGGTCAACGACTATGGCGTCTGGGTTGAGAAAAGCATGTACGGCAGGAAATACATGGGAGCCGAACGCACGACATTTGTGATCGATGCTGAGGGCCGCATCGCCGCAGTCCTGCGGAAGGTGAAACCAGCGGAGCACGTCGAGCAGTTAGAGGCGGCGCTCTTCTTCTAATCCGTCCGTTCATCCGCGCGCAGGGGAGCAAGAGCAGGAGAAGGATGAGGATGGCGCGAAATGAGTTGCCAAGCGCACCAATCAATTTACCTTCGCTGCGCTGTGACCGATTTTGGTCGCAGTTTTGGTTTCAGATGCTGATCTTCGGCACTCCGAAATCGGCAGTTTTGAAATCTCTTCTATGGGCTCGCTGAAAAAACGACGAAAAGCAAAAATCTCCAAACACAAGCGCCGCAAGCGGATGAAAGAAAACCGCCACAAGAAGCGCTTGCGTTACAAGTCGTAACCTCCTCAGCGCTCGTGAAGCGGCGTCGCTTCGCCCGAGGCGGAGTGCGTTTGCGCGGCTCCGGCGACGCTCCTAATTTTTCGGCTGTGATGCGTAGGAAAAGCCGGACGATTTTGCGCGGCGGGATTATTCTGTCCTGTCTGCTCTGCGCTGCCTTCACGACTGCGCGACCGCTGACAAAACGACCGCCGACACCCACGCCCCGTGGGTCCGCGAAACCTGCGCTGCAGGACGACTCGCTCGTCCTCCACCCGCCGAAAGACCTCGCGCTCCAATACGACGGCGAGCGCAAGGCGGAAGCTTTGACCGCGTACGTCGAGGCGCTCGATCTCCAGGAGAATGGCGAAAGCGAAAAGGCCCTCGCAGCCTTCGAGAAGGTCCTGAATGTTGACCCAGGCGAAGTCGATCTCGCGACCAGAGTGGCGTTCTTGTTAACCGGCCAGGGCGACTATCCGCGTGCGATCGATATCCTCAAGGATGCGGTCAAGGCGCAGCCTAACGATCCCGGGCCTTATCTCCAACTCGCCTACATCTACGCGAAATATTTGAAGAAAATGGGTCCGGCGACTCGCTATGCGAAACAAGCTGTGGCTCTCGCCCCGAAGGAAATCGACGGTTACCAGCGGCTCTGCGAAGTGCAGTTGACTGCCGGCGAGCAGAAAGCCGCGCTCGAGACTCTCGATCGCGCCGCCAGAGTCGATACGAACGATCCCTCTTTTTGGACCAGGCTCGGCAAACTCTATCTCGCGCTGTTGGCGCAAAACACGGCAACACCGAAACCGAATGAACTGACCAAAGTGAACCAAGTCTTCCGCAAAGCTCTTGCGCTCGCGCCGGGCGATGCCTCAGTCATGAAAGACGCGGCGGATTACTTCGCCGCCACCCAGCAGGTAAAGGACGCGATTCCGCTCTATCTCCACGTGCTCGAGTTACAACCTAACGATGCCTCCGCGCGCGAGAAACTGGCGACCGGCTTCCTCGCGACGAATCAACGTGGAAAAGCCGTTCAGATGTTGCAAGAAATCATCCAGCAACACCCGGATCAATACCAACCCTACCAGTTACTTGGCAGCGTGTTGGAAGAGGATGCCGACGCTCTGCTCAAGGCGAAAATGCCGGAGCAAGCGAAGGCCGAGTTCGCGAAGGCGGCGGCCAGTTATGAGCAAAGCCTGCTGATCAACTCTGCTCAGCCGGAAAACTATCTGCACCTCGCGGAATTGTATCTTACGCGTCTCCGTCAGAACGATCGCGCGGTCAAGCTTCTGCAGGACGCGCGCCGGCACTTTCCGAACTCGCCGCAGGTCACTTATCTCCTGGCCGTAGCTCTGCGTGAAGCGCAGCAGTATCAAAAGGCGGTCGCGACTTTTGAGGAAGCGCGACATGAAGCTGAAGCTCAAGGTGTGGAGATGACCAATGGCCGTTTTTATTTCGAATACGGGGCGGCGGCCGAACGCGCGGGGCTTTATGAGAAGGCAACGGAGCTTTTCAAACAATCGATCGAGCTCGACCCTGGCGAAGCGGCGGAAGCTTACAACTATCTTGGTTTTATGTGGGCCGACCAGGGGACTCATTTGGATGAAGCCGAGAGCTATATCAAAAGGGCGCTCGCCGTCGATCCCGAAAATGGGGCTTTTCTCGATAGCCTCGGCTGGCTCGACTATCGTCGCGGTAAATACGATCAGGCTCTCGCTGAGTTACTTAACGCCGCCCACAACCTGGAAGCAGATGACCCAACGGTTTTCGAGCATATCGGAGACACCTACGAGAAGCTGAATCAACTTCCGCAGGCGCTCGATTACTGGCAGCGCGCTCTCGCGCTCGACAAGACGAACAAAAAGCTCGCGGAAAAAATCCAACGCCTTAAAAACAACCGAGGGCAGCCGGAACCTTCCGGCACGCCCGCGCCCAAGTGAAAAAATATCCGACCCACTGGCAACGCAAAACGATGTGGGCGTCGCTCACAGCGGTCTTCGTGGTCATCCTCTTTGTCATTGTCGGAACGGTCGTCTGGCTCGGCGCAAACGTGGCCGCTTTCCTGCAACCGATCCTCATCCCGGTCGCGATTGGCGTAATCCTCGCTTACCTCCTCGATCCGCTGGTTACCTACCTTGCGAACCGCGGCTTCGGCCGGACTAAGTCTGTCCTGCTGATCTTCGTTATAGCGTTGGTCGCTCTCGCCGGTTTGATCGCGTGGATTGTGCCTCTGATTTCGATGCAGAGCGCCAGCCTCGCGCGTCAGCTCCCTACCTTCACGGTGCACGTCCGCGATCGAGTCGTCGATCTGATGTATCGCTACGAACATACTTTTGGCCTGAACGGAAGGAAGGGGAGCAACGGCGCGACGAATGGCATTGTGAACTGGTTGCTCGCGGGACCTACTCCACTCCCGGGCACGCCCTCCCCGGCAGCCACCCGCGCTCCTACGGCCGCCTCAATTAATACTGAAGTCATAGCCCCCGCGCCGGCTAAGTTCACTTCGGCAGATCGTCAGCGCATTCAGGATTGGGTGCAGAAGCAGCTGCCAGCGCTCGAGAAACAGTTACCTGACCTGATCGGAAAGCTTTGGCTGCTGGTCAAAACAAGCGTCGGCGGATTTCTCGGTGTCACCGGTTTTCTCCTCAGTCTGGTGATGGTGCCGATCTACGCGTTTTTCCTCTTGAAGGAACGACCGGCAATCGAGCGCCGTTGGAAGGATTACATTCCTTTGCGCGCATCGCCGCTGAAGGATGAAGTCGCTTCGACGCTGTCGCAGATCAATAGCTATGTCATCGCTTACTTTCGCGGACAGTTACTGGTCTGTCTGGTGGACGGTCTGCTGATCGGCACCGCCCTGACGATCTATGGTTTGAACTTCGGCCCGCTCATCGGTTTGATCGTGGTGCCAATGACGATGATTCCCTATCTCGGGATTATTCTTTGCTGGATTCCCGCTACTCTCATCGCAGCCGCGCAATGGGGCGACTGGTGGCATCCATTCTGGGTCACGATGATTTTCCTGGTGGTGCAAAACCTGGAAGGCCTCTTCTACGCACCGCGGATTGTCGGTAACTCCGTCGGGCTGCACCCGATGACTGTGATCGTTTCGATTTTTGTCTGGGGTTTGCTAATTGGTGGCCTGCTCGGTCCGCTGCTTGCGATTCCTCTCACCGCCACGGTCAAAGTCTTGCTCGCGCGTTATGTTTGGGGTGAGCGACTGCGCGAGGAAGTCATGGAGAACATCGAGGACGTTCCGGTTGTCGCCGCGGAACACGCGGCCGAGCCGGCGGGTTAAGCGCGGCTGCGGTAGAGCGCGGCATCGAGGATCGACCAGAGGTGGATGATCCACCCGAGGAGGAAAAACCAAAGGACCGCGGCGAGGCAAAATTGCACGATCGCCATGAAAAGACGCCCCTGGAGCAATTGCCCGAGCCCAGGGACGAAGAGACTGCAGAGCGCCGCGATCACGTTGCCGGTGGAACCTTGACCTGCCATGCCGATTTCTAAGCCGAAGTTGCGTCCCGCACAAGGGAGTCCCCGCGAGAAGACCCCGAGGTCCGACAGGAAGCTGCCGGGTTTTTTCACATGTTTCAGCACAAGACCTGCTTTCTTTTTCAGATTGTATGGATGATGCACGCCTCCTGAATTCCGAGTTCTTGATTGTCGATGACGAACCGGTAAACCTCACGCTTCTCCAGAAAATTCTCCGTTCCGCCGGCTACACCAACGTGCGGATAACGACTGAACCGCGCAAAGTGACGGGGCTTTTCGACGAGAAGGAACCTGACATCATTTTGCTTGATTTGCAGATGCCGCATTTGGACGGATTTGCGCTGCTCCAGCAATTGAAGGAACGCATTCCGCCGGATTGTTATCTGCCGATCCTGGTGCTCACAGCCGATGCGATGCCGCAGACGAAGATGCGCGCGCTTTCCAGCGGGGCGCACGATTTTTTGACGAAGCCGTTCAATCCCGCGGAGGTGGTGCAACGGGTTGGGAATTTGCTCCAGACTCGCCAGCTTCATCTGCAGGTAAAAGCGCAAAACCGAAGCCTCGAGGTATTGATCGCGGAGCGCACGACGGAGTTGGAAAAGGCGCTGAATGATCTCAAGGAAACACAGGAAAAAGCTATTCAACAAGAACGGCTCAATGCATTTGGCACGATGGCCACCGGCATCACCCACGACTTTAACAACGCTCTCTCCGTGATCCTCGGTTATGGCGAAGTCGCCCTGATCGAGTGCGAAGGGAAAATGCGCCGGTCCGAACTCGAGGCGCACATGCAGACGATTATGACCGCCGGTCTAGATGCGAGCCAGATGATTAAACGGCTCCGCGAATTTTACCGGCCAAGCGGGAGGGACGAGCCGCGGACGGTCCTCGATCTCAACGAGGTCGTGCAGCAGGCCGTCACCACGACGAAGCCGAAATGGCACGCCGAATCGCTCGGCGCCGACATCTCGATCGAGATCCAAACCGATCTCACGAAAACGCCGCCGATCCTGGCGGATGCCTCGGAGCTGCGCGATGCGTTGATGAACCTGATCTTCAATGCGGTCGACGCGATGCCGAAGGGCGGCGTGATCCGCTTGAGCACGAAGTTCGTCGATCATCGCGTGGTGCTTCAATTTCGCGACAGCGGCATCGGCATGCCGGAGGAAGTGCGGCGCCATTGCCTCGAGCCGTTTTTTACCACGAAAGGTGAAGCCGGCACCGGTCTCGGTTTGGCGATGGTCTATGGCATCGTCGATCGGCACGGTGGCAAGCTCGAGATCGAGAGCGTTCCAGGCCTCGGCACGACGTTCATCATTTCTTTCCCGCCGGCGGTGAAAGAGCAGAAGGAAATCGCCAAGCCCGAGCCGCGCCGTTCCCGACCGCTGCGAATCCTGGTGGCGGACGATCAGCCTGAGATGTGCTCGATCATGAGCAGCCATTTGATGAATGACGGGCACAAAGTCCGCGCGGTGACCGATGGCAAACCCGCGCTCGAAGCGATCCGCGCTGAAAAGTTCGACCTGCTCATCACCGACCACGTGATGCCGGGCATGAGTGGCAAACAACTGGCCGCCGCCGTGAAAGAAGAATCTCCCGAAACCCGCGTCATCCTGCTCACGAGCATGGCGGAACGCGGCGCAACCAGCACGAGCCGCGTCGTCGATCGGATCCTGACGAAACCCGTTTCGTTGATCGATCTGCGCCGGGCGATCGCGGAAGTGATGACGGAATCCGTCGCTCCTGGAATGCCTGCGTTGGCATGAGAGATTCGCGGAGTCTCCCCTTCAATCTGCATCGACCCCAGGTTTTCGCTGCCGCTGCGACGGCATTGATCGCCGCGCTCGTGCTCCTTGGCTGGACGTTTAGGCTCGAACACCTGAAACGCATCGTGCCGGGTATGGTCGCGATGAATCCCCTCACCGCGCTGGTTTTTTTCCTCGCCGCGATCTCGCTCGCGCTGGTGCCACGGCGCTCGCAGCGGACGCTCGACCCGCGCCTGCGCCTGCTCGCGAAGATCAGCGCGGTCGCCGTCGTCGCCGTCGGCGCGCTCCGCTTCCTCGCGCTGATCGGCGGACCCGATCTGAAAATCGATCAGATTCTTTTCGCGGCGCAGCTCGATTACGGATTCCGGTTTCGGAACGTGATGGCGCCGAACACCGCGCTGAATTTCATCCTGCTCGGCAACGCACTTTGGCTGCTGCATGCGGGTCTCCGCCGGACGAGGCCGCTCGTCACAGTCGCCGCCTCCGTTTGCGGATTCGAGTCGATCCTCGCGGTGGTCGGTTATCTCTACGACATCGACGCGTTCTACGGGTTGCGAGCCTTCGTGCCAATGGCTTTGCCGACCGCGATTGCGTTTCTGTTTCTCACCTTCGGCGTCCTCGCCTGTCAGGCGAACCGCGGAATGCTCGCGGCCATTACCGGCACAAATATCGGCGGCACGATGGCGCGCCGACTCCTGCCGGCCGCGATTTTGGTGCCGGTGATCATCGGCTGGCTGCGGATCGAGGCGCAACGCGCCGGCTATTTCGGCAGCGAATTCGGCGTCGCCCTTTACACCGTGATGAACATGCTCGTGCTCAGCGCGCTCGTCGCGGGCAACGCCGTTCTCCTTTTCCGAATCGATGCCGCGCGAGCCAAAGCCGACCTCCAGCTAAAGCGCGCGCACGACCGGCTCGAGATCAATGTCGCCGAACGCACCGCGCAACTCTCTCAGGCCAACGCGGAGCTCCAATCCGCGCACGCGCAGCTGGAAGCGCGGGTCCGCGAGCGGACCGCGACCCTGGCGCAGAGCGAAGCGAAACTCCAGGCGCTCCTCGATCATATGACGCCGATCGTTTTTATGAAAGATCTCGCGGGGCGCTATCAGCTCGTTAACCGCCGCTTCGAACACGTCTTCGGTTTCGCAGAAGGGAGCGTGTGCGGCAAAACCGCCACCGAACTCTTCCCAAAGGACGCGGGCGAGCCCTCCAATGAGGATGACCGCCAGATTATCGCCACGGGGAAATCCCTCCACTTCGAGAAGACGATCGAAGTCAGGAACGGCGTCCGCACTTTCTTGTCGACGAAATTTCCCCTCCTCGATGCGGCTGGAAAAGTTTACGCGACCTGCGGCATCAGCACCGACATCACGGACCGGGCACGGGCCGAGCAGGCCGTGCAGCAGGCGAAGGAAGAAGCCGATCGCGCAAGCCGGGCGAAGAGCGAATTTCTCTCCCGCATGAGCCACGAACTGCGCACGCCGATGAATGCGATCCTCGGTTTCGCGCAACTCCTCGAACTCGAAGATCTGAGCGCGGACCAGCACGAAAGCGTCACCCATATTATTGGCGGCGGCCGTCATTTGCTCGAGCTGATCAACGAAGTGCTCGACATCTCGCGGATCGAAGCCGGCCGGCTCGCGCTCTCGACCGAACCGGTCGAGCTGACCGCCGCGCTGCGCGAAACGATCGATCTCGTGCGAACGCTCGCCGCCGATCGCGAACTCGCGCTGACGATGAATCCGATCGCAGAATGTTTCGTTCTCGCCGATCGGCAGCGTTTCAAGCAAGTCCTGATCAATCTTGTCTCGAACGCGATCAAATATAACCGCGTCGGCGGATCGGTCACGATCACCTGCCAGCCGGGCGAGGCGCGCGTCCGGATCCTGATTCAAGACACCGGCATGGGAATCCCCGCCGACCAAATTTCGCAACTTTTTACGCCGTTCGAGCGGCTCAGTGCCGATCGTGGCTCGATCGAAGGAACGGGTCTCGGCCTCGCGGTCGCGCGGCGTTTGGTCGAAGCGATGGATGGCACGATCGGCTTCGAAAGCGTGCCCGGCGAAGGCAGCACTTTCTGGGTGGAAATTCCACTCACGGTCTCGCCTTTACAGCGCAACGACCTCCAACTCGACGAAACCGAGACGACGGTCTTGGACGGCAGCGAGCAGCACTGCGTGCTCTACATCGAGGACAACCTCTCGAACGTCCGGCTGATCGAGCAGGTTCTCGCGCGCCGCCCGGCGATCCAGTTGCTGACGGCGATGAACGGCACCGACGGGATACAAGTCGCGCAGCAAGCAACGCCCGAGCTGGTTTTGCTCGATCTCAATCTTCCTGACATGCACGGGCACGAAGTCCTGAAGCAGTTGCACGCCGACCCGCGGACCAGCGAAATTCCGGTCGTCGTCATCACGGCTGATGCGATGAACGAGCAACGCGAGCAACTGACGGCAGAAGGAGCGCTCGATTACCTGACGAAACCGATCGACATCAAGAAGTTTCTCGAAGTGCTCGATCGTTCACTCGCCGCCTCCGAGAACGACAGCTGAGCTTTCGCGCGCGCAAAGGAAAAGTGCGCCCGGAGAGATTCGAACTCCCAACCTTCTGATCCGTAGTCAGATGCTCTATCCAGTTGAGCTACGGGCGCGAGGGAGTGGTAATTAAGAGCGTCTCGGCACGGCGTCAACCATTCGCCTACGGTGTCGAGACATTCGTCGTTCGTAAGGCCGAGCGAGAGCTTCAACGGCTGGCGCTTTTTACTGGTGTCCGGGTGTGTGCGTCTGCTTAGATCGGCGCCAGACATGAACAAATACCTCTGCGAATTTATCGGAACTTTCTTCCTCGTCCTCACCGTGGGTTGCACCGGCATCGGCGCCGGCGCCGGCGTGATCGCGCCGCTCGCGATCGGCGCAGTCCTGATGGTGATGGTCTTCGCCGGCGGCCACATTTCCGGAGCGCACTACAATCCCGCGGTCACGGTCGGAATGTTCCTCCGCGGACGGCTCAAAGTGAGTGATCTAGCGCCTTACTTCATCGCGCAACTGCTCGCCGCGGTGGCCGCAGCGTATCTGACGTTTTATCTGCGCGCCGGGATCGCGATTACGCCGATCGCACCGAAGCTGGGGCCGGCGCTGGTGGCGGAGTTTCTTTTCACCTTCGCGCTCGTTTACGTGGTGCTGAACGCCGCCACTGCGGAAGGCACTTCTGGCAACTCCTTCTACGGCCTCGCCATTGGCATGACTGTGATGACCGGCGCCTTCGCCGTCGGCGACATTTCGGGCGGCGCCTTCAATCCCGCGGTCGCTGTAGGGATTTCCATTCTCGGCCTTTCGGTCTGGGCGAACATCTGGATCTATCTCGTGGCGGAGTTGATCGCCGGGCGCTCGCCGCAGTCACCTTCAACTTCATTAATAAGCCCGCACAGACGACCGCGATCGCTACTGACGAGCCGCCTTACGAGACGCCGGAGTAGCGTTCCGCAGAACGTGCGATAGTCGGCGCGTGACCGTTTTTCTCGGGTGCGGATTTGCCGCGAAGTATCGCCAGGGGGGCGGGAATTTTTCCGTGCCGTTGCAATGGATGCTTGGTCTGCGCCGGCTCAAACAGGACGCGATCTGGCTCGAATTGCTCCCGGCCACTTCCGATCGCGTGGCGGATTACAAGTGTATCGACAACTTCCAGCGGCAGCTCCGCGCGGATGGGTTGGCCGGACGTTACTGCCTACTCTACCAGGATCCCGCGAACCAGGAACACGACCTCGACGCGATGCGCTGCATCGGCATGTCCAAGCGTGATCTGCGTGAGCGTCTGGCCGCACCTAACGTTCTCCTAAATCTCGCCTACTCGCTCCATCCGCCATTTCTCCTCGAGTTCGAGCGCCGGATTTTCTGTGATCTCGACCCGAGCGAGATCTTCTATTGGATGACGAAACTCGATCTGGGCCAAAGTTCGCATCACGAGTTTTGGACGATCGGCCTCAACCTGCACGGCGACGACTGCCAGCTGCCGCAGTCACCGCTCCCGTGGCGCACCTTTTATCCACTCGTGGATACGGAACTGCTCCGCGCACAACCGGCGCCGCGCCGGGCGAAATTCACCACGATCGGCCAATGGTATTGGAGTGGGAGCGTGGAGGTGAACGGCGAGTTCCCCGATCTCTCGAAGAAGCAGGCGTTCGAGCCGTATCTCGATCTGCCCGCGCGCGTAGCGCAAGCGCACTGGGAGCTGGCGATGAATCTCAACGCCGACGACCCGGAAGCTTCCCGCCTAACGAATCGCGGCTGGCGACTGGTCGCGCCCCACGAAGTCGCGCGCACGCCCGCGCGCTATCGCCGTTACCTCGCCTCGGCGACGGCGGAGTTCACCGCGATCAAAGGCGTCGACGTGCGCTGGCGCACCGGCTGGGTGAGCGACCGCGCGGCGGCGTTTCTCGCGCTCGGACGGCCGGTCATCACGGAGGAGACCGGCGCCGCGAAATATCTGCCGGCGGCGAGTGGTTTCTTCTTTTGCAACAACGCGGATGAAGCGGCCGAAGCCGCCCAGCGGATTTTGCGCGATTGGCCGCAGCTCTCGCGGGAGGCGCGCGCCTCCGCCGTCGAGGTTTTCGATTCCGCCAAAAATCTGCGCCAGATTCTCGGTTTTTAACCTGCCCAAAGCGCAGGAAAAAAACCGTCTCGATTCCCCGTTGCAAAAGCAAAACGGGATGTTACTCGTGTTGCCGTTATGGCCGAGTTGATCAAAGCGGACGACCTCAAAAACCGTCTCAAAAAAATCCCCGAATGGGAACTCGAGAAGAAACACATCGAGCGCACCTTCGAGTTTGACGAGTTTTCCGAGTCGATTGATTTCGTGAACAGCGTGGCCGAAGTCGCGGAAGACGAAGAACATCATCCCGACATCGACATCCGGTATAACAAGGTCCGCCTGATCGTCTCGACGCACAGCAAAGGCGGATTGACCGATCTCGACTTCGCGCTCGCGGAGCGGATCGATACGCTCGCGGAATAATCTCCGATGCCGTCGCCAGCACCCGCGCCATCGCGGACGCGGCTGATTATGGCGGCGATCGCTGTCGTGCTGATCGTGCTGGCGGTCTGGAAATTTATCGACTACCGGCAGCAACCTCCGCCGCCGCCGGACGCGCCACCGATCAACGCGCAGCCGTAACCCGAGTGAACTGTCATCCTGAGCCCCGAAAGCTTTCGGGGCGAAGGACCTCGCAAGCGTTGTCCGCGTTCGTCAGGCCGAATCGCGCCGCACGACGTTTGCGAGATCCCTCTCCGCGCTTCGCCGGATCGGGATGACAACTTGCTTGGCGCTGCGCAGCACCTCGAAGGGCGCTCTAGCGTTGTCGTTAGGCGTTAGTCTGGAGTGACCGCGCGGCGTCGATCACGTGCTGGGCGTCGATCCCAAGTTCTTTCATCGCTTCGTTCCCTGGCGCGCTGAGCCCGAAGCGATTGATGCCGATAATTTTCCCGTCCAACCCGACGAACTGCGACCAAATCTGCGGCACGCCGGCTTCGATCGCGACACGCTTCCGGCATTCGTTAGGTAGGACTTCTTCGCGGTAGCTGTCCGATTGGCGGGCGAAACGTTCGAAGCAGGGCATGGAGACAACCCGCGTCCCCTCGCCCAGCTCTTTCGCCGCCGCCATGGCGTGTTGCAGCTCACTTCCGCACGAGAGCAGGATCAATTTGAGCGCGCCGGTTTCCTTCTTCGCGATGTAGCCGCCTTTGAGCACGCCCTCGCGCCGCACTTGGATGTCGATGTCATTTAAGTTTGGCAGGTTTTGACGGGACAAGGCGAGCAACGTCGGGCCATCGATCCGCTGCGCCGCGGCGACGAAAGCGCCCGCCGTTTCCTCGGGATCAGCCGGACGAATGACGTCGATCTGCGGCATGACGCGGACGCTGGTGACGGTCTCGACCGGTTCGTGCGTCGGCCCGTCTTCCCCGACCGCGACCGAGTCGTGGGTGAAGATGTAAATGTTCGGCAGCTTGGAGAGTGCGGCGAGTCGGATGGCGGCGCGGCAGTAATCGGTGAAGACCAAAAAAGTCGCGCCCGACGCGCGGAAAATTCCATGGTAGGCGACGCCGTTCATGATCGCGCACATGCCGTGCTCGCGGATGCCGTAATGGATGTTGCGACCCGTCGGTTTGTCGCGGGTGAAATCGCCGCCGTCCTTGATGTAATTCAGCGTAGATCCGTGGAGATCGGCGCTGCCGCTGATGAGGAACGGCATCGCTTGCGCGATCGGCTGGAGAACCTCGCTGCCGGCTTTGCGCGTCGCGATTACGGCGTCGGTAGGGAAAACCGGGATCTTGTCGAAGAGATCGTTAGGCACCTTTTTATCGATCGCGTCATCGAGTTGTTGCGCCTGATCGGGCTTGGCTTTGCGCCATTCTTCGTAGTGTTTCTCCCACTTGTCGTAGTCGGCGAGCAGCTGCTTTTTATGCTCGGCGAAGTATTCCTTCACGTCGTCGGAGACGAAGAAATGCTCTTCCGGCAGACCCAGACCTTTGCGCGCCTCCTCGGCGTACTTGGCGCCGCCTTCGCCGTGCGCCTTCGAGGTGCCGGCGACTTCGGGAATGCCTTTGCCGATGAGGGTGTGCGCGATGATGAACTTCGGTTTGCCGTTATCGTTTTCCTTCGCGGTATTGAGCGCGTCGAGGAACGCCTGCATGTCGTCGCCTTGCACTTCCTGCACGTCGAACCCGTAGGCGCGGTAACGCATCGCGGTGTCTTCGCTCTGCGTGACCTTGGCCATGGCATCGAGCGTCACGGCGTTGGAATCGTAAATCAGGATCAGGTTATCGAGCCCGTAATGCGCGCCGAACGCGCTCGCTTCCGCGCTCACGCCTTCCTGCAAACAGCCGTCGCCGGCGAGGCAAAAAATATGTTGATCGAAAATCTTGTGCTCCTCGGTGTTAAATCGCGCGGCGGACATCTTCGCGGCCATCGCGATGCCGACAGCGTTGGCCACGCCCTGGCCTAACGGGCCGGTCGTGCACTCGACTCCGGGCGTTTCAAAAAACTCCGGATGACCCGGCGTCTTGCTGTGCAGTTGCCGGAAACGTTTGATCTCCGACATCGGCAAATCGTACCCGCTCATGTGCAGCCACGAGTAGAGGAACATCGAGCCGTGCCCGGCGGAGAGAACGAAATAATCGCGGCCGATCCAGCGCGGTTTATCGGGGTTGTGTTTCAGCAGGTAGCCGTAGAGGACCGCGCCCATCTCGGCGCAACCGAGTGGCAGGCCGAGGTGTCCGGATTGCGCGGCATGGACGGCGTCGATGGCGAGGCCGCGCGCTTGGTTGGCGGCTTTGGAAAGAATGTCGAGATTCAGGCTCATGCATTCTTTTAAGCGGATGCGGCCGCGATGGGAAGCTTTGGATTGAATACGAAATTCTATCCGCCTCAGGCGGACCGAAATCCGAGGCAAATTCGAAGTCCGAGTGACCGAATTTCGAAACCGCCGTTCGAGCGCTTAGAGACTTGTCATCCTGAGCCGGCGCAGCGCGGCGAAGGACCTCGCAAGCTCTACGCGACCTTTTGGCGAGGTTCTTCGCTTCGCTCAGGATGACATTCCTTTTGTCGCTGCTGCTCTGTCAGCGGCTTCCGCTCTTTTCAGAATCACGCTCGAGTTCTTCGAATTTCCGCACATGCGCGCCGCGCTATTTTTTCTTCGGCGATTTCGCGGAGGCGGGCGCGTCTTTCGCTTTCACCGCGCTTTCGTTCAACGTGAAAGCCCAGCGCGCTTTCATTTTCTTCCCACCGCTTTTCACTTCCAGGATGACCGTGCACGAGTCGCCATGAAGCGGCTGTTTCACCTGGAATGAAATGATCTTCGTCTTCGGATCGAACTTCGCCGGCACGAGACCGAGCCCGCTCACGCGCAACTTCGCCGAGTCCGGTTCGATCGCGGCCACACCGCCAAGATTCGCCTGGATGAGCGGCGTCCGGTCTTCCACGACCGCGCCGTCGGCCGGCTGCGCCTGCAGGCTCGCGGTCGGAATGTCTTCCACCGGCTCGGCCCCGCCGCTCGAGGAACCGCTGAAGCTGGTCGCGCTCTCGAACACCTTCGGCTTGTTCGCCTCGATCATGTAACGGCCTAACGAATAGTTGTTCGAACCGTAGGTGATCTTTTGCCCATAGACCGTGAAGACCGCTTCGTAGCGCGCTTTCTTGCACGCTTCTTTCACTGTCTCGTTGTAGTAGCCGTAGGGCACCGCGAAACAGTTCACCCGAATCCCGAGCTTCTGCTCGAGGGTCGCTCTTGAGCCCGCGACTTCCGCGTCGAGCCAGGCCGCGTATTCCTCCGGGTTGAGATGTTTCTTCGTTACCTTGTCGTAGGGCCGGCGCAGATCCTGGTGGGTGGCGCTGTGCGCTTCGATGTCAACGCCCGCGTCGCGCATCTCGGCGAGCTGCGCCCAGCTCATCGCTTCGCCGCCGCCAAACTTCCCGCCTTTCACTCCCTCGGTATAAATGAAGAGCGTGAAGGGATATCCGTATTTTTTCAGAATCGGCCACGCCACTTCGTAACCGGATTTGTAACCGTCATCGATCGTAATGATCGCCGCGTGCTCCGGGATGTTTTTCTCGCCGCGTTTCCAGGCGAGGAAGTCCTGCATCTTGATCACCGAGATCTTCTTCTCCTGCAGCTCTTTCATCTGCGCCTCGAACGCTTCGGGCGTGATCTCGGTATCGGGCCGGCGAACTTTTTTCTCAAACCTGTGATAGCCGAAGACGATCACCTGCGCGTTCTGATCGATCGGCGGCTTGGTCGGCGCCGGCGTAGGCGTCGCGACTGCGAGGGCCGAAGCAGACGGCACCGGGCTCGGATTGAGCAATTGCGAGCGCGTTTTCGCCTCATTGCTCTTCTTGCAGCCGCCGAGTGCGAGACCGCAAATCATCAGGAAAATCGTGCAATTTTTGACCATAAAT
>JBDTIQ010000175.1:0-7325 GCA_039936335.1 Chthoniobacterales bacterium | reverse complement strand
CTGCGAGTGACGCCTCGTGGGTCGGGCCGATTCAACTCTGCGGGCGGGATGCCGGCGAGCCGCCGGCATCGACAGGCCAGCGGCCTGTGCTCCCCGGAGTAAAAGCGCGACGTCGACAGAGTTGGACCAGTCATCGCGCATGACGAAATCCCGCCGTCCGACTTAGTGGAAGTCGAGGCGTAGCTCGCGCCGCAGGTTGTTGACCTTGGAAATTCACTCATAACGAAGCGCGACCATGGGATCGACCTTGGTGGCCCGGAGCGCGGGCAGAATACTGGCGAGAAAGGCGGCGGCACCGAGGAGCGCGATGACGAAAAGATAAGTCGGCAGGTCAGTGGCGCCGATCCCATAGAGCATCGCGCCTAACAATCGCGTCGCGCCAAACGCCGCCGGAATGCCGATCACCATTCCGAGCGCGAGCAGCATTCCGCTTTGCCGCAAGACCATCCGGAGCATGTCGCCACGTTGCCCACCGAGAGCCATGCGAATGCCGATTTCCTTAGTCCGTTGTGCGACCGAAAACGAGATCACTCCATAGAGCCCGATAGCGGCGAGCAACGTCGCGAGTCCCGCGAAAATCGAGAGCAGCAGCATCGCGAACTTCTGTCGCAGAACCGAGTGCGCGAGGACGTTCGCCATCGTGCGCGGACGCGCCAGCGCGACGTTGCGATCGACACTCCAGACGGCGCGCTGCACCGCGGGCAGGAGGGTGAGCGGATCGGAAACCGCGCTCCGCACGGTGAAGGTCATCGACGGCCACTGCGTCTGCGCGATCGGCACATAAATCTCCGGGCGTGCAGCCGCTTCCAGCGCGACGTGGCGCACGTTGCCGATCACGCCAATGATCTGCAGCTTCTTCGCCGTCGAGCCAAAATGCGTCAGGTATTGCCCGAGCGGATTTTTCCCGTGAAACACCTGCGCGACGGCGGCTTGGTTGATGATCGCGACCGGCAACGAGTCGGCGCGGTCGTGCGCGTTGAAGGTTCGTCCCTGCACCAAAGGAATGCCCATAGTCGGCAAATAATCTGGCGTGGTCACGCGCAGATCAGCCTCGTAACCTCGCTCATCGCCGAGCACGTTGAACGACCGCGAGCTGTTGCCTCCGGCGAGCGGGAGTTGGCTGACCGCGCCGACGGCCTGCACTCCCGGCACCGCCCGGATCTTCTCGATCGCTTCCTGATAGAAGCTCGTCTGTTTCGTGGCCTCGTTGGAACTCGCCAGGCCCGCATCGAAAACGAGCAGGTGATCCGCCTTAAAACCGGGATCGACACTCGTTAGGCGGACGAAACTTTTCATCATCAACCCCGCTCCGACGAGGAGGACGAACGACAAGGCAATCTCCACCGCGATGAGCGCGGAACGGCCCGGACTTTTGCCTAACGAGCTCCCGCGCTCGCCTTCGCGGAGCGATGCGTTCGGGTTGGCACGCGAGCCGAAAAGCGCCGGCGCGACGCCGAAAAGTATGCCGGTCATGAGCGAGGCGAGGAGACTGAAGAAGAGCACTTCGCGGTTCAGTCCGATGCCGCGGAAGTCGCTGAGCTCGCCCGGACTGAGCGAAAGCAAAAGTGGCAGCGCCCAGCTCGCGAGGAGAAGCCCGAGCGCGCCGCCGAGCAGGGCAAGCAGCACACTTTCGGTGAGCAGTTGACGGATGAGGCGGAGCCGCGAAGCGCCCAGCGCGGTGCGGATCGCGATCTCGCGCGAGCGGGCGGCGGCGCGGGCGAGGAGTAGATTGGCGACGTTCGCGCAGGCGATGAGTAGGACGAATGAAACCGCGCCGAGCAACATCAGGAGCATCGGTCGAAGGTTGCCGACCATCTGCTCGTGCAGCGGGACGAGAGCGATGCCCGTGTCGTCATTCGAGTCCGGATATTGTTTCTCCAGGCGCAGCGCGATCGTGTTCATCTGCGCCCGCGCCTGCTCGAGAGTGATGCCCGGTTTCAAACGTGCCCAGGTGTCGAGATAGCTGCGGTCGCGCAGCAACCGCGGGTTGTCGTTAGGCGCGAGCGGATGCACCGGCACATCCCAGGCCGAAGGCTGCCAAAGGTCGCCATAGTTGTCCGGATTAAAGCCGGGGGGCATGACCCCGACGACGGTGTATTTCTCGCCATTGAGGAGCAACTCTTTCCCGATCACCCCGCGGTCGGCCGCATAATGGCGCGTCCAGAGCGCATGACCCAGAACGACGACGTGATCGTTCCCGGGTTTCTCATCCTCCGGGCCGAGAGTGCGTCCGAGTAACGGCGCGGTTTGGAAGAGTTTGAAAAACTGACCCGAGACCGTCGTCGCACGCACGCTCTCCGGTTGCTCGCTGCCGGAGAGACTGCGCGACGAAGGGCGGCTGCAAGCCATGGCGGAGAAGACCGAGTTCTGGGCCGACCAATCGATAAAGTTGGCCGGCGAAGAGTCGCCATAGGAAACGCCCGTGCTGCGGGTCGTCTGCGCGACGGTCACGATCTGCTCGGACTGCGGGTAGGGCAGCGGATGGAGCAGGACGGCATCGACGACGCTGAAGATCGCGGTGCTCGCGGCTATGCCGAGGGCGAGGGTAAGGACAGCGACCAGGGTGAAGCCGGGAGATTTAAGGAGGAGGCGGAAGGTGTATTTGAGATCGGTGAGCATGGGACAACCTCATTCGTTAGGTTCCTGTGTCTGCGGAGCACAGGCCACTGGCCTGTTGGTTTTGGCGGCTCGCCAAAACGAACTTTCTGGCAGGCCGTCACTGCGAGTGACGCTTCGTGCGTTGGGCCGATTCAACTCTGCGCACGGGATGCCGGCGAGCCGCCGGCATCGACCGGCCAGCGGCCCGTGCTCCCCAGAGTGGACACCCGACATCGTGGGCCGCTCACTCATAACGAAGCGCGACCATCGGATCGACGCGGGTGGCGCGACGCGCGGGGAACCAGCAGGCGAGGATCGCCACGCCCGCGAGCGCGATGATCGCAGTGAACAAAGCGGCCGGATCGAGACTCCCGACGTTGTAGAGCAAACTCGTGAGGGCCCGTCCCGCGCCGAGCGCGCCTAACAATCCCAAGCCCAGCCCAATTCCCACCAGCAACAAGCCGCGCCCGAGCGCGAGCCGGAAAACATCCGCGCGCGGCGCGCCGAGAGCGAGCCGAATGCCGAACTCCCGTGTCCGCTGGGTCACGCTCAGCGCCATCACGCCGTAGAGGCCGACGCTCGCGAGGACGAGCGCGAGGGCGGCGAACGCGCCCAGCAACGTCATCGTTAGGCGACGGGCCGCCAGGCTTTCCGCGATATTCTTATCCATCGTCGCGATCAACGAAACCGGCTGGTCGGGATCGATGCTCTGCACGGCCCGCACGACCGCGGGCGCAAACGCGGCTGGATCGCCGCTCTTCACCCGCACGAGCAGGCTATTTTCGTGCACTGCCATCTGGGCCGCACAGAAATACATCTGCGGCAGGTTGAGCCGGTCGAAGTCATCGCCCGGCATGTCGGGCCGCACATGCGGCACCACGCCCACGATCGTGAGTGGCGGCGGGTTCGGGTCGTTCGTCTGGTTGTCGTCGATGTGCTGGCCGATCGGGTTTTCGCCGGCGAAAAATTTGCTCGCGAAGACGTCGTCGATGATGACCGAGCGCGGCGGTTTCGACTGCTCGCTGGAACCGGGAGTCGGCGTGCGCACCGTCTCGAAGTTTTGGAACGGGATCGAATTGTTAGGCCGATCTTCCGGTCCGAAATTCCGTCCGCGCAAAATCGGCATTCCCAGCACCTTGAAGTAGTCGAACGAGACCACGTTCACTTCGGCCGAAGGTTTGTGACCCGGCGGGTTCGGCGGCGTGCCAGTGAGGTGAACGGAGCTGTCCCATTCCGTGTCGTCGAAGGGCACGTTCTCGCCGATCGCCGCCGCGGCGACGCCGGGCAGCACTTCCACACGCTGGATCAGTTGTTCGTAGAAATCTTTGACCTTCTCGTTCGAATTGTAGCGCGCCTCGGGCAACGCCAGCTTCATCGTGAGCACGCCTTTCGGCTCGAAGCCAAGCGGCGCATTTTCTGAGTTCCAAAAGCTCCGCAAGGTCAAGCCGGCGCCCGCGAGCAGGACGAGTGCGAGCGCGACCTGCGTGACCACGAGAATCCCGCGCGCGCGTTGCCGATCGCCGCCATCGGTCCCGCCGCGCGAGCCGGCTTCATGCAGAACGACATTGAGCGAGACGAGTCGCGAGACGCGCCAGGCCGGCCAGACGCCGACCAACATTCCGCAGAACAAAGCGACCGCCGCTGCGAAACCGAGCGTGAGAAAATCGAGATGCGTTTCCTGAAAGCGGGCAACGTGAGGCGGGCTGAGCGCGTGGATCGCGTCGAGACTCCAGAGCGCGATGAGCACTCCGGCGAGACTGCCGACGATGCCGAGGATGGCGCTTTCGATCAACATCAGCCGCATGAGACGCCAGCGGCTTGCGCCCAGCGCGGCGCGCACCGCGAGCTCTTTGCCGCGGGCGAGGGCGCGCGCCAGTTGCAGGTTGGTGACGTTCGCGCAGGCGATGAGCAGGACGCAGGCGACGGCCACGAGGAGCAGGTTCAGGCTCTGCCGATAATCGCCGACGACCGATTCGAGCAGCGGCATCGTGTGGATGGAACGGCCGGTGTTGGAACCGGGATATTTGCGAGTCAACTCGCGCGCGATGTTCGCGAGATCGGCGCGGGCTTGTTGCAGAGTCACGCCCGGCTTGAGCCGACCGAGCGCGGAAAAGCCGGGATGATTATCGCGCCGCAAAATATCCTTCTCCGCGCGCAGATCGCCTAACGGGACGTAAACCTGCGCCTTGCGCATGAGCTGCATCTCGTTAGGCAAAACGCCCACGATCTGGCGCGGCACGGCATCGACCGTGAGTTGCTGGCCGATCACCTTGGGCGATCCGGCGAAGCGATTCTTCCAGAGCGCCTCACTGATGAGCGCGACCTTCGGGCCTTTCGCTACGTCCTCGGCTTCGGTGAAATCGCGTCCGACGATTGGTTTTACTCCGAGGATGCGGAGCAGGTTCCAAGTTGTGACCGCACCGCGGACGCGCTCCGGTGGAGTCGCTTCATCGTGGCTCGACAAATTCATCGCGTCGCTTCGATAGAGCGCGAGATCGGTAAAGTCGCGATTCTGCGCCCGCCAATCGAGGTAGTTCGGGTAGCTGACCGAGCCGCTATCGAGCAACGGCATCTTCTCGCGCAGAAGAATGACCCGGTCCGACTGCGGATAAGGGAGCGGCCGCATCAGCACCGCGTCGATCACGCTAAAAATGGCGGTATTCGCACCAATCCCGAGGGCGAGCGCGACGACCGCGATGACGGTGAAAGCGGGCGCTTTCAGGAGCATGCGGATGGCGTAACGGATGTCGGTGAGCATGATTTATTGGATTGGGGATTGCCGAAAACCGAGCGTCCCGTTAGGCTGGCCACATGGTCTGGCAGACGATTGAAGGCACCTATGAAAACGGCGCCGTAAAATTGAGCGGAGACCCGCCTGCGATTGATCACGCGAGGGTGCTCGTGACGTTCCTGACTTCCGATCACCAGGTTGATCTGACGGCGCGGGGGATCGGCCCAAAGCAGGCCGCAGAACTGGGCGCGCGGCTAGCACCGTTTGCCGAAGACTGGAACCGGCCGGAGATGGACGCTTACGATGCGCTATAGCCGAGGCGAAATCGTCCTCGTCTTGTTTCCCAATTCCGATTCGCGCACCGCCAAGCGACGGCCTGCTTTGGTCGTGCAAGCCGACGATCTCGACACCGGTTTGCCGCAGAAAGTTGTGGCGATGATCTCCAGTAACCTGTCGCGCGCTGGTCATCCGAGTCGCGTGCGCATCCTTGGATCTGATCCCGGATTCGCACAGAGCGGACTGCTCACAGACTCGGTGATCATGACCGACAACATGGCGACAGTTCTCGAAAGCGAGATCGATCGCGCGATAGGCCGCTTTTCCGAGAAAGAGCCCGTTGATGCTGCTATTCGTCATACTTTCGGACTGCGATCATTCAGAACGCAGGGCGATGATGGGATCGATCCGCGCAGCGCGGCGCGCGGGCAGCCAGCAGGCGATGAGCGCGGCCAGGGCAAGGAGAAGCGCGCCGGCGGCGTAGGTCGCCGGATCGATCGCGCTCACTTCAAAGAGAAAACTGCGGAGAACGCGCGAGAATAGCAGCGCGCCCGCCAGACCAATTGTTAGGCCAAAAGCAAGCAGGCGCACGCCCTGCCCGAGAATGAGCGCGAGGATCTGCGTCGGGCGCGCCCCGAGCGCCATCCGTACACCGATTTCGCGCGAGCGTCGTACCGTCGTGTAGGCGAGAACCCCGTAGAGGCCGACCATCGAGAGAGTAAGCGCGAGTCCGCCGAAGACCAGCAGGAGCGTGCTCAGAAAACGCGAGGCGGCCCAAGTGTCGCTGACGCGATCGAACATGCTGCGAAAATCAAAAACCGGCTGCTCCGGATCGATCGAACTGACGATGCTGCGGACCGATTTTTCGAGCGTGGCCGCGGGCAGGGTGCTGCGGACGAAGAGGACGAGGTTCTCCCGATTCATCTGCCCGCGCGAAAAATAAGTGACCGGCTGCGTGACCGCTTCGTCGAAGCCCCGGAATTTCATCCGCGCGACCACGCCAACGACCTGGAACCAGCGATCGCCGCGATCGTCGGGGTTCATCAGAATGCGTTTGCCGATCGGATTCTCGTTAGGGAAGAATCGGTCGGCCATCGTTTGGTCGACCACTACGACGGGCGGCGCATTTTCGTTGTCGCGCGCGTCGAGCGTGCGCCCGCGCAGCAGCGTCGCGCCCATCGTCGCGAAGTAGTCAGGCGAAATGGTTTCGGTCTCCGTGTCTGGCTCTTGGCCAACCGGCGGCGCGGGCACGCCTTCGCGAACAAAACGGATAGTCCAAGGGGTGAAGAGCGGGGGTGATCCGCCCGTCGCAGCCTGCTTCACACCGGGCAGGGCGCGCACTTTTTGCAGAAGCGTCTCGGAAAATCCGGAGATCTTCGGCACGGTTCCGTAGCGCGGGGAAGTCAGATCGATCCGTGCACTGAGCAAACCGCGGGGCGCGTAGCCTAACGATACCGCCTGCATCCGCACGAAGCTTTTCAGGACAACCCCGGCGGCGCTGAGCAAGACCAGGGTGATCGCCACCTCGCCGATGACGAGCCAGTCGCGCAGGCGCCGGGCGGAACGCGCATCGGAGCTGCCGTGGCCGCCGGCTTGGAGTGCGAGTTGCAGGTCGACCCGCGCGCTTTGCCAGGCGGGGATAAGACCAAAGAGCAGAGTCGTTAGGCTGGCGAGGAAAAATGTGAACGCCAGCACCGGAGGATCGAAATGCACTGTCTGG
>JBDTIQ010000174.1:0-7237 GCA_039936335.1 Chthoniobacterales bacterium | reverse complement strand
GGAATACCAAATGCGGATCTCGTAGTCTCGGGGATTTTGCTGCACGGGCCTCGACGTCATGGTTTCAGTCTCTGATTTTTCAACTCTTCCCGCAATTGGCGAACCTGGTAGCTTTTCGCCTTGCCTCCAGCGGACGGCTGCAAGTTAAGAAAACTGGATCCGCGTTGGAAGATAATATGACTGCCTTTCGTCTTGCGCGAGTCATAACCGAGCTTCGTCAGGAGAGTCACCAGATCATCAAACGAGAAGTTGGGGTCGCTCGCGCCGCCCATGAGCTTGTTGAAGAGCTTCTCATTTTTGCTCATGCGGACCGGCTCTTGGCCTAACGAGAATCGGCGTCGGCGCGCTGTTCGATTTCTTCGATGCTTGGTTGCGCGTTGCGGATCCAATCGCGCGCGGTTTGGATCTCGTCGATCGTGACCGCTCGTGCGCGAGGATACTCCGGTGTGGCGCGTGCCACTAACTTGCGGTCAACCTTCACCGGCTTCGCGCGTTTCACTTTGAAATCCCAGTGCCGCCCGAAACGGAAGAGCGCGTAAAACATCGTCTTCGCCTCGACCGCGCTGACGCCGCTGCAACGCATCGCGTTGTAAAACATCCGGTCACAGTCCTGCCACGGGCGGTTCTTCCGATCGTAGGTGACATCGTGGAGCACGGAGGCGTTTCGGTATTTCCCCTCGAACGGCCCGCCCATGAAAGTCCAGAGCGCACGCGGGATCGAAGCGCCATCCACAACCGAGCCGGCGGGCGCAACCCAGACGTGGCCTTTCGGATCGGTGTAGCGCAGCTCGTTCAGGAGCGTCATCGTGCGGCCATCCGGATCCCAGCGGGTCACGGGCGCGCCGCTGTAGAATCCCCACGGGTGCGATTGCGCGGCGACTTCATGCCAGGAGGGCGGCTTTTTCTCCGTGCTCCCGCAGCCGAAAAGCAACGTCGCGAGGGAAACGGCGACGAGATTTCGGGCGAGACTTTTCATATGGTCACCACGACAGACCAACACTCGTTAGGCGCGGAGCGGCGATTTGGGTGGAACCTGCGCGGCGTCTGGCCGGGTTTCGTTGCTGCCGGCGGCGGCGTCGGCCGCTTCGGCGCCGGGCATCGTCGGGGTGTTGTCGCCAGCGTGATCGCGAGCGTCCGAGACTTTCGCTTCGGCCTGTTCGGTGGCCGCGGCCGTCGCGGGATCTCTCGGCACACTGACCTCTCCGTTCGAAGAACCCATGCGTGCGTCGCGGCGGCCCGGGAAAGTCTTGCCCTCGAAGACGCGCTCGAGAATCTCGCGCACCCGATAAGTGAGCCCGTCGGTCTTGGTCACGCTTTGGATTTTCGGTTCGCAAAAGCGGGCGCGCAGAATGGTCGCGAGTTGCCCAAACCCGTAAATGCCCTGGTCATTCATCTCGACCACGACGATGCGCTGGAACTTCGCGAAAATCTTCTCGAGCCCTTCCGGCAACGGATGCAAATGCCGCAGGTGAATCGCGCCGATCTTCTCGCCGACGCTCCGCGCGCGTTTCGCGGCGTCGTGGATGGGGCCGTAGGTCGAGCCCCAACCGACGAGCAACGTCTCGCCTTCCTGCTCGCCGTAAATTTCTGGGAGCGGTAATTCGGATGCGAGTTTTTGCAGCTTGCTCCGGCGTTTCGCGGTCATCGCCATGTGCAGTTTCGGGCTCCCACTCGGATGCCCCATCTCGTCGTGTTCGAGACCGCTGATGAGAGGATATTTACCGTCTGCCATCGGCGTGCCCGGCGGCGCGTGTTGGGTGATGCGGTCGAGTGCGTACGGTTTAAAGCCGGCCGCGCGTGGAGTGAGATCGGGCTTCGGATCGAGCATGAGGTTCTCGAGATCCGGTTCTTCGAAAGCCTCGATCCGCGTCGCGAGCGAGCCATCGCTGAGGATGAAAACCGGCGTGCTGTATTTGCGCGCGATCCGCGCGGCTTCGATCGCGATGTAGAAACAATCCTCGACCGTTTCTGCCGCCAGGACGACGCGCGGACTGTCGCCGTGACCGCCGTAGATCGCCTGGAAAAGGTCGCTCTGCTCGACGTTCGTCGGCAGGCCGGTGCTCGGTCCGCCGCGTTGCACGTTCACGATCAGGAGCGGCATTTCCGCCATCGACGCCCAGCCAATCGCTTCGGTTTTCAACGAAATTCCCGGACCCGCGCTGCCGGTGACCGCGAGATTCCCCGAGTAGGAAAATCCGATCGCCATCGAAACCGCGGCGAGCTCATCTTCGCATTGCACGAAGACGCCGCCGTATTTCGGCAGCTCGCGCCGCAGCACTTCCATCACCGACGACCACGGCGTGATCGGATAACCCGCGCCATACCGCACGCCGGCTGCGATCAGCCCGTAAGCGAGCGCGGTGTTGCCATCCATTGTGATCTGGTCGCGCCCGCCGGTTTTCTGCGATTTTTCAAACTGATATTGGTGCGAAAGAACTTTGCCGACCGGGTAAGCGTAACCGGCTTGGAACGCCATCAGCGCGGTGTTGACGATGCTCTCGTCTTTGCCGGCAAATTTTTCGCTGATCAATCGCTTCAACTTCTCGACGTCGAGATGGAAAATCTTCGCGATCAAACCGAGCACGAAGATGTTTTTCCCCTTGTCCTTGGCCGTTCCGCCTAACGCTTCGACGGTCAACCCGGTGATGGGCACGCCGACGTAAACATGGCGTTTGTCGTCGAGGTTCGGCTCGACGTGGTCGGAGTCGTAAAGGAGCACGCCGCCTTCCCGCAGGAAGTCGATGTGGTCGTTGTAACTATGCTGATAAAACGCGACGAGAAAATCCGCGTCGTCGCCTGCGGAAAGCACTTCGCCGGTGCCCATGCGCACCTGGAAAATCGACGGCCCGCCCGAGATCGTCGCCGGGATCGTCATGTAGGTCATGACCTCCTGCGCGCTGCGGCCGGCGAGCCGCGCGAGAAATGCGCCCGCGCTTTGGATGCCGTCCTGCGAATTGCCCGCGAGCCGGATGACGGCGTCATCGATGCTCTCCGGGCGAAGATCGGCGCGTTCCGGTGCGCCTGTGGACGGAGTGGTTTCCGACGAAGTGGGTGTGGAGTTCACGGTAGAGAAGTTGCCAAAGGTTGGCCGAGATGCACCTCCCCTGTCGAGCGGGAAAATGGTGGGCGCAACATCATCGGTGGCGCATCCCGGATCAGAGCCGGCTTTGGCATAACTATTGCTTTTATAGTCGTTATGATATCTATAGAGCGTTTCTTCTCCACAACGCTTCCTGCTTTTCTCGCCGCTCTCCTCCTCTCCGCCAGCGCGAACACCGCGCAAGCCGGTGGGGCGGGCAAAGAAATTTACGGCATCGCACCCGACGGCACCGAGCTGCATTGGGTGGTTTACACACCTTCAACACCGGGGCCGTGGCCTGCGGTGCTCGTGATTCATGGCGGCGGTTTCAAAACCGGCAGCCCGGGAAGTGGCGCGCAGGCCTCGCTCGATCTCGCCAACGCCGGTTACCTCGCGTTCGCGATCGAATATCGTCTCGCACCGAACGGTGCGCTCAAAGGCCAGACTTCCGACGGACGCTATCCGCAACAAACCGACGATGTGAAAATGGCGGTCCGCGCCGCGCGTTCCGACCCTCGGTGCAACGGCCAGGTCGGCGCGGTCGGCGGATCGGCGGGCGGTGCTCACACCGCCTACGTCGCGGCGACCGGCACGAAAGGTGACGATCGGATCGATGTCGGCGTGAGCCTTTCCGGCGCCTACGATTTCCGCGATTTCACACCCGATCTAAACCTTCAGGCATTCACCAATGACGTGACGAATTACGTGAACGTGGATATTTCTGACACGGCCGATTTGCTCACGGCCTCGCCGATTAATTACGTCGATAAAGATGTCGCGCCGCTTTTTCTCATCCAGAGCGAGCAGGATCCGATGCCGACCGTGCAGATCACCGACATGGCCGCGAAACTCGGTTCGTTAGGCTTGGACGAATACCAGACGCTCACGATCCCCGGTTCGCTCCACTCCTTCGATTATTGGTCGACCGTGAAAGATGATGTCATCTCGTTCCTGAACGACCGTTTTGCCGGAGTGCCCTTCCCGCCGCAGGAGCAGAAGCTGCCCGGGTCGAAGCTGGTGAACGTCTCGACCCGCGCGCATGTCGGGAGTGGCGCCGGAGTCATGATTGGTGGATTCATCATCACCGGTTCCTCACCGAAGCGCGTCGCGATCCGTGGTCTCGGGCCATCGCTCGCACAAGCCGGCGTCGTCGGGGCGCTGGTCGATCCCGCGCTCGAAATTTACGACGAGTCCAATCACCTGGTCGCCAAAAACGACAACTGGACCTACTTGCCTGACGACATCATCGCAGATGGTCTTACGCCGAAGGATTCGGCCGAAGCAGTCGTCGCCGCGACCCTGGCGCCGGGAAGTTACACGGCAGTTTTAAGTGGGGTGGGCAATTCTGAAGGTGTCGCCTTGCTCGAGCTCTACGATCTCGATCCGACGCACTCGATTCTCAGCAATATCTCCACCCGCGGGCAGGTTGTTTCGAACACCGACCCCATGATTGGCGGATTCATCGTGAACGGCGCCGAGCCCATGAAAGTCCTCGTCCGCGCGATCGGTCCTTCGCTCGGCGCGCAGGGCGTCGCCAGTGCGCTCGCTGATCCATATCTCGAGCTGCGGAACAGTGACGGCTCGCTCCTTTTCGCAAACGACAACTGGCGCAGTACCCAGGAAAAACAGGTAATCGATACGACGATCCCGCCGACCGATGATCATGAGTCGGCGATCGTCGCGACGCTCGCGCCCGGCAACTACACCGCAGTCGTCCGCGACAGCCACGACGGGGGTGGAATCGCGCTCGTCGAAGTCTATGCGTTGCCCTAACGATCAGTAGTTAGCGCTTGCTCACGAATTCGCCCTGCCCGTCAGTGGGCCCATGGGCGGCCTCGTCGTAAAACCTCGCGCGCGGATTCTGCATGGGCACGACTGGGTCTTCAGCGGCGAAGTCCTGAAAGTTTTCGGCGCGCCGCGCGACGGCGATGTCATTTCGCTCAAGGACGGCCGCGATCGATTGTTAGGCAGCGCGATCTACAACAGCAAATCGCAGATTGTCGCGCGCCGTTTTTCGCGAAGGAAACAGGATCTCGATCTCGATTTCTTCCAGCGCCGGATCGCGCAGGCCGCGGAATATCGCGCGCGGCGCGGGATCGATCCGCGGCTCCGCCGCGTCGTCTGGAGCGAGAGCGATGGGATTCCCGGCGTCATCGTCGATCGCTACGGCGATCATCTCGTCCTGCAAACGCTGACGCTCGCGATGGATCAGCGGAAAGAGCTGATCGTTAGGGCGCTCGAGAGTGGTGGCGCAAGCTTCCAGCTCGCGCCCCGCTCCATCATCGAGCGCAACGACGTGCCCGTCCGCCGCGCGGAAGGAATGGAATTGACGAGCAGCGTGTTGTTTGGCGCAGCGCCTAATGGACTCGAGATCGACGCGAATGGTTTGCGTCTCCAGGTCGACTTGTTGCACGCGCAGAAGACCGGTTTTTACCTCGATCAAATTCCCAACTATCCGCTCGTTGCCGCGCACGCGGCGGACCGGCGTGTCCTCGATTGTTTCACCAGCCAGGGCGGCTTCGCGCTCGCCTGCGCGCAAGCCGGCGCGAGCGAAGTCGTCGCGGTCGAAGCCGGCGCCGAGAGCCTCCGCATCGCGGAGCAAAACGCGACCCGCAACAGCCTCACGATTCGCTGGGTCGAGCAGGATGTGTTTCAATTCCTCCGCGCCTCGGAAAAGGCCGGCGAGAAGTTCGACCTTATTATTCTCGACCCGCCTTCCTTCACGAAAAGCAAGGGCACCCTGCACGACGCGCTTCGTGGTTATCGCGAACTGCATGTGCGCGCTTTTCATCTCCTCGCTCCGAATGGATTGCTCGCCACTTTCTCGTGCTCGCATCACGTCGGCGCGGAAGTTTTCGACGGGATGATCGCCGATGCATTGGTCGATGCGCGACGTTCCGCCCGCCGCCTCCGCCGCTTCGAGCAGGCGCTCGATCACCCCGTGCTCCCGACGTTGCCCGAGACCGAATACTTCCGCGGCACGCTCCTCGAGATGATGCCCGGTCGTTAGGCTACCCAGAAAACATCGATCCTCCGAAGAGTCGCTCGTTAGGGCACGAAAATTCTGGAAATCTCCAGTCGGCCCGTTACCTTCCGCGCAGAGCGGGCGCGCGACTCGACGCCGCATGCGCCGCCGCGAAAATCATGTCCGAATTGTACCCGACCGAACCCATGCTGGAACTCAACGAAGACGACAGTGTTAGCACCGAGCAGATCGATTCGCAGGTGCAGAAAGCACAGGAACAACTCCTCCAGCTGAAGCGCCAGCAGGAACAGATTGAGAAACAAAAACGCGAGCTCGAAGAACTCGGCCGCCGCCAGGAAGAGCTCGATCGCGGTCGCGCCGAGATGACCGACAAGCTGACGCGTTCGCTGGTCGTCCTCGAGCGCGAAGCCTACGACGCGCAGAAGAAAATGGAGCAGCTCCGCGCGACTCGCGAGAGTTTTGGCCAGCATCTCGAGCTCCTCGAGTCGATCGATGCGAAGACGTGGAATCCATCGGATTTGACGAAGGAACTCAGCCGCGCGCTCAGCACGGTCGACGACGCGCGGACGGAGTATAGCCAGCAACGCAGCCGCCTCCAGGCGAACAGCCACGAGGAACATCGCGAAGTCACGCTGCCCGAGACGACGAGCGGCTACGAGCTGGCAAGCCCGGCGAACAGCTTCGGGCAATGGCTCCAGATGGGCCTCGCTTTCACCCTGCCGCTTATCATTTTCGGCATCATCGCGCTCGCGATTTTTCTCACCATGACCCGTGGCGTTCGTTAGGCATATGGCCCGACAACGACCTTCCAGCAGCAATCCGCCGCTGACCCAAAAGCAGCTGGAACTGAAGCAGCGCGAGAACGATCTGCGCAAGCAGATGGAAGATCTCCAGCGCATGATCGAGGACGCGCCGCGCGTCGCGGCGGAGACTTCGCGCCGGCAGAAAGAAGAGCTGCTCGAGCGCGCGAGCGGCGAAAGCAAACGGCTCGATGTTTTCTCGCGTCCGTCCGACAAACGCTATGGCGAAGATCTCTGGGATCGCCGCCCCGCCCGCGCGATGCGCAAGCAACGGAGCGAAGGCCGGCTGCTCTTCATCGTGCTCGTGCTCGCCCTCACCGCGGCGGTTATCTGGATCGTGACGCACCTGCATTTCTAGAAGAAATGCGGCAC
>JBDTIQ010000173.1:0-4379 GCA_039936335.1 Chthoniobacterales bacterium | reverse complement strand
GGTGCGGATGAGCTGCGAGACGTTCTCGAGCCCGGCGGAAGTGCCGATGCGCACGGCCGAGCCGTTCTTCGATTTCGCGAGCGCCTCGCGCGCGGTGATCGGGCCTTCGTAGCGGTTGTCGGGATTTTCCGGACCCCATTCACCTAGAATGCCGGTCGTGCCTCCGATCATGACGGTGCGATTATCGAGCGCGGAATCCTCCACGATCGTGCCCGGATAGGAGCCTTTTTCGAACGCGGCCGCGTAAACGAAAGGCGTGATCGCGGTGCCCGGCGGTCGTCGCGCCTGCAGCGCGCGGTCGTATTCGTTATGCTCAAAATCTCGCCCGCCGACGAGGGCGAGGATGCCGCCGGTGCGGTTATCGAGCGCGATCACAGCCCCTTGTAAATATTCCGGCGGCTTCGGGGTTACAGGTTTTCCGTTAGGCGATTTTTGCGCGCGTGCTTCGCGCAAAATCTCCACGTATTGCGCGTAGGTTTGGTGGTCGTAACCGGGATGTTTCTCGGCTTCGTCGAGGTGAACCCGGAGCGATTTCTCAGCCACGCTTTGCAGGCCGCTGTCGATCGTGGTGTGAATCCGGAAGCCGTCGCTCATCGCGCGATCCCAGCCAACCGCGGCGATCACCTGCTGGCGGATGTAATCGATCGCGTAATTCTGCCCGCGCGCGTTTTGCTTGTTCCCGGTCACCATCTCTGCGGCCTCCGCGCTCTTCATTTGGTCGTCGGTGATAAACCCGAGGTCTTCCATCCGGCCGAGCACGAAATTCCGCGCCTCGCGCGAAGCGGCGGGATCCTTCCAGGGCGACAGGTTATTTGGACTCTTCACGAGCCCGGCGAGAGTGGCGCACTCCGCGAGCGACATATCCTTGGCCGGTTTATCAAAATAACCGCGCGCAGCCGCTTCCGCGCCGTAGAGGCCGCCGCCGAAATAAATCCGGTTCAGGTAGAGCTCCATGATCTTCTGTTTCGAGAAATTGTCCTCGATCCGCCGGGCCACGAACATCTCGAGCAGTTTGCGGCGAAAGGTTTTGCCCCTCAGATCGAAACTATTCCGCGCGAGCTGTTGCGTGACCGTGCTCGCGCCCTGGCGAACATGACCGGCGACGATGTTTTTGAGCGCCGCCCGCACGATGCCTAACAAGTCGTAGCCGTGATGCTCGTAAAATTTGTTGTCCTCCGTCGCGATGATGGCGTGGACGAGGTTCGTCGGGAGCTGGTCGTAGGGAACGGTCTCGCGATTCTCGACGTAGATCTGGCCGAAGATTTTGTTGTTCCGGTCGACGATCACGCTGGCCGATTCCATCTGTTCGAGATGCGACATGTCGAGCGACGCCGCCTTTTTTTCCAACTCAGCAGCGAGTGGGAGAAACGCGATCAGACCGGCGAGCAGCGCGACAGCGACAAGCGCGGCCGGGATGTAAAACCATGGGCGCGCATACCACGCCCGCGGTTTGGCATAGGAGTGCTCCGTGGGCATGAAGTAATCGACAGGCATGCGAATAAGCGAGAGCCCGAAAGTTCGGAAACGCGCGCAACTTAGCGGCAAACTCGGCCAAATGCCAAATGGCGGCGCGGCGATTCCGCGGCCACGTTGGCTCATGAAAACCGAGGCGACCTCCGGCGAAAAGCTCGTAGACTACCTGCGTGTCGTGATGGGTCGGGAGGGGCCGATGTCGTTTGCGCGCTTCATGGAGGCGGCGCTTTATCATCCGGAGCTGGGCTATTACAGCTCGGGCCGCGCAGTGATCGGGCGGGGCGGGGATTATTTCACGAGCGTGAGCGTCGGGCCGCTCTTCGGCAGGTTGCTGGCGGCGCAGTTCGCGGAGATCTGGGAAAAGCTGGGACGGCCGGGAGATTTCACGATCGTCGAGCAAGGCGCGCATGACGGGCAGTTCGCGGCCGATGTGTGGAGCGCGTTGCGGGAGCAAACGCCGGAGCTTGTCGCGAAGTTGCGCTACCGGATCGTGGAGTCATTTCCGGTCTTGCGCGCACGGCAACGCGAGAAGTTGGAGCCGTTCGCGCGCGGCGTGGAATGGTTCGCGTCGCTGGAGGAGTTGGAACCTTTCTGTGGCGTGCACTTTTCCAACGAGTTGCTCGACGCGATGCCGGTGCACCTGCTGGTGTCGGAAAACGGAGCGTGGCAGGAGCGTTTCGTCGACTTCGTTGCCGGCGACTTCGCCTTTGTCGAACGACCGGTCGCCGACTCGGAGCTGCTCGAGAAACTTCCCGCCGCGCCTAACGAACGCTACGAGACCGAAGTCCGTCTCACGACGCGCGCGTGGCTCGACGCGCTCGCGCCGAAGCTACAGCGCGGCGTGATCCTGATCGCGGATTATGGATGGGCGCGGGACGACTTCTACGCCCCGCATCGGCGCGCTGGGACGCTGCAAAGTTACGCCGCGCATCGCGTCCTCTCGTCACCGCTCGCGCAGATCGGCACGAGCGACCTGAGCGCGCACGTCGAATGGACGAGCGTGGCTGAACACGCAGAAGCACGCGGCCTAACGATTGCGGGTTTCACCGATCAGCACCACTTCCTCACCGGACTCCTCGCGCCTGATCCCGCGCTCGCCGCCAGCAACAGCCGCGCCTTGCAAACGCTTCTCCATCCGGAATTCCTTGGGACGCAGTTTCAATTTCTCGGCCTAACGAAAAGCTACGATGGACCGCTCGCCGGCTTCCAGTTCGCGAGAAACAGCCGGTCCACCCTCGGTCTCACATTGTAGGGCGACCGCTTCGCCTGCCGAGGTTGCCCCCGGGGCTAACCCGCCTCAGTATCCGATTAGCGTGGTGGCAAGCGCTGGGTAGCGCATGCGTCTCGCGTGCCTGGCGAACCGCGTCCCGCGTTCGCGAACTTTTCCCACAGCGTCCAGCCCGTGCCAGACGGACTGCGCGAGAAAAAGTTCGTTGCGGCGAGACGCCGCAACCAGCACGCGAGACGCGCGCGCCACCCAGAGTTCTGCGCTCCTGCCGCACGGATTGACGCTGAACAGGTACCTCCCCTGGGCGCGTCGCCCTACAATCAGAGCACCGGCGAGCCTTCGCTCTCCATGTGTTTCCATTCCCACCGGCGCACTCGATTAACTGCAACAGGTCGCCCTTCTTCGTCCGCGTCGGATCGTAAGTGAAAGAAATCCTCTCCGCCCCGACATCGCAGGCGGCGAAAGCGTGTGCATCGAGCTGTTCGAGCGCGTCGCGGAGCGCTTTCTCCTGCTCGGCTTCGAGCGGCGCGGCCAACTCGATCTCGGCGATCACATTCTCTCGGCCCCCGAAATCGTGCTACGCGTCCTCTCCCGGCATACAATTGAAGCGTCCTCGGGCCGCGCCGGGGACGCGTGACGCCAGACTCTCGGACCGTTGTGTCCCGCGCCGCGCCGTCGATATTAGCCGATCTCACCGCTGCGCTGATGCCGAGTTTTCGCCAGATCTTTTCCGGGAAGAAAGAGAATCCCACCTATCCGCGTCCGCTCTTACTTCAGGATCTCTGGGAAGAGGTGGCGCGCTTTTCCGCGGAGATCCGCGCGAGCGAATTCATGCAGGAGATGTTCCGGCGCCAGGCCGCGACGGGCAGCAAGGGGATGATGGGGATGTCGGATTGCGCCATGCTCTACGGTCTCGCCCGCTGGCAACGGCCCAAGGTGGTGGTGGAGTCCGGCGGTTATCTCGGAATGTCGTCTGCTTTTATCCTCAAGGCGCTGGCCGATGAGAACCTGACTGATGCAAAGGTTTACAGCATCGAGATGGATCCGAAGTGCGACCATGGCGTGCTCGTGCCGGAGGAATTCCGAGCGCAGTTCGTGCCGCTGCACGGAGACGTGAAGGAGTTGATCAAGGGCGATGCGCTGCCTTCCGAGATCGATCTTTTCCTGCACGACAGCTCGCATCGCTACCGGCACATGCTCTGGGAATTTCGCGCCTTCTGGCCGCGGCTGCGCGATCGCGGGATGCTCGTGTCGCACGATGTTCACTTCAACGCTGCCTTCCCGGAGTTCGTGGCCAAAACCTATGCGCACGATCAGCGGGGCCTGCTCGATGCCGAGCGCACCAGGCACTACGAATGGGGCCGCTGGGGCTACGTCGGCTTCGCCGTGAAAAAAGCCTGACGATCGGACGGCGGCGGATTGCACCTAACGATTGCCGATAGGGATCGCGAGTTTCTCGACGGCCAGTGCGGCGTCAAGCGGCTTTGGGCATGTCTCGATATTCTCTCCTTGTGAGCACGCTTCGCGAAATCAAAGCTGCGGCCGCAACTCTTCCTGCGGAAGAGCGCAGTGAACTGGCTGCATCGTTGAGTGAGTCGGAAGAGGTGTGGAACGGCAACAGCTTCGCAGTGAAATTCAGGCGGCATGGCTGAAATCGAGCGCGGAGATGTCGCGCCTC
>JBDTIQ010000172.1:0-5040 GCA_039936335.1 Chthoniobacterales bacterium | reverse complement strand
CGCAAAAATTTTCGATCCTTATTTCACCACGAAACAAGGCAAGAGCGGCACCGGCCTCGGCCTCTACATCACGAAGAAAGTCATCGAAGACCACAGCGGATCGATCAAGGTCGACAGCACTCCGGACATCGGCACGACGTTCACGATCCGGTTGCCGCTGGCGAATAACTAGTTCCGCCTGCGGCGCATCTGCGGCGCCGTCGTTTTCGCGGACACGCTCTATTTCGCGGCATTAGACGTTGCCACCGGCGCGGCTTCTTGTTTTCTTCAGGCCGTGCCGGACGTCGGATATCGTGTTGCTCCCATCACACTCATCCGCATGGCGGGGGTGCCGTTTGATCTACTGGCAAGCCTTGCCACTCCGCAAACCGCTCTCGCTTCGCGAGCGGTGCTGAAAAAGGAGCGCGAGGTTACGGCAATCCGGGGTGAGATGGAAAAAGTCCTTCAGTCGCGAACTCATGGTCTGCCGGAAAAGATTTTCCGCTCATGGAGACGAACGGTGCGGGATCAGGGTTCAACCGTGCCATCTGAGCCGAGAGTTGGCTTGTTTGAGGAATACAGAAATCAAGCATCACAACTCGAACAAGCTCGGCAGCAGTTGAGCCAAGCCTTGGAGGCCGAATTAGCTACCGCGCGTAAATCTCTTTTCAATGCCGCTCAGCGGTTCCTTCCGCCGTACCTCGTGTTCGCCGCTCCTGGAGTGCGGGATTGTGTGGCTCGTCAGCTTCAGGGCTCAGAGACGTCCCAGGCGCGCCGAAATAAACAAGCGCGCGCCGACGAACGACACCTTCTGCTCTATCTCCAACGGATCGCCGCGAAAAATGACTCTCTGAGTGAATTCGGCCCGGAAGGTTGGGCAAAGGTCGATAAGTCGATCGCAGGCGTCGCGCTCAATCCGCAACCGGGCATCGCCGCGCGTGAGACTTTTATGGAACGCTGGACGGCCCACGGCGCTGCGGTCGCGGTTAATGCCGACCCCGAAACGCGCTGCGAGATCGCTCCGCGACTCGATCCCAACGGGCGGATCGAAGGCGAGCAATTCATCTTCACCGCCACTGGCGAGACGCTCCCGCTCGACGCGTCGACACTTGCCATTCTTCAAGCCTGTGACGGCGCTAGGCCGGCCCATTCGTTAGGCGTCAAAATGGAAACCCTCATCGCACTGGCCGGACAAAACCTCCTCCGCTGGGAACTGGAAGTGCCGTCGATGAACCCCTACGCTTTCGCGGTTTTAGTCGAGGACATCACGCGCTGGCGCGACAACGAGACCCGCCGGCGCTGGCTGGAGCGCTTGGAGCCGATCGCGGTTTTACCGGCGAAATTTGCGGCCACCACCGACACGCCGAAGCGCGTCGCACTGATCGACGAAGCCACTTCCCGTCTCGAAACTCTCGGGGCGCACAAAACTGCCACCCGCTTTCTTTATTCCGCGACCAACCCCATTGGCGAAGAGACTTTTCGCGAGTGCCACTTCGCCATCAGCGAAGAAGTTCTCGATGAAGTAACAACCGACGCCGCGCCTTGGATCGATCTGTGGCGAGACAACTACGCGTTCGCCGCGAGCCGGGTCGCCGCCGGTTTGCGCGCGTTGCTCGAAAAGACGCCGCTGCAAAACGGCGCCGTCCCGCTTCCCGCCTTCCTCCAACATTGCGCGGAGGCCAAATTACCGCTCACCGGTCCAGGCATGTTCGCTTTCGCCGCGAGGGCTTTTCACGAAGTGAAAGCAGCCTTTGCACAAACTCTCGCCGCCCACGCCGACGCCGCCGAATACGAGCTGACCGTGGAAGATTGCCATTTCGTGAGGCGAAATTTCGACTTCGAGCGCTTCGACGAGTTCACCTATCCCTCCGCCGATTTGCAACTCTCGGCCGCTTCCGCCGACGCTGTGGCGCAAGGTGATTACGAATGGATCCTGGCCGAGTTGCATCCGCCGGTCGGGCTCCTCCACCACGGTTTTTACTGGTCGTGCCCAAATTACGCCGCGCTCTCCGCCGCGCTCGCCAGCACCACATTCGGTCAGCCGAGTTTTCACTTCGGTTTCTTCGCCGCCGACTTCACGGCCACGACCGCTGTGCGGCTCTTCTCCGCGCTTCCGGAGACGAGTTATTTCGTCGCACCACAACGCTCCGATCCAAATTGGAAAACCATTCCACCGGCCGAAGTCGAAGTTTTCGTGAACGAGACGAACGGCGACGTCGGATTGCGACGGCGGGGTTCGGGCGAATACTTCGGCTCCTTCGCGCGGTCCTGGCTGATTCCGCTCGGGTTTCATCCTTTTAGCTTCTCGTTAGGCAAGAACACACCGCGTTTGCGCTGTGGCAAAGTGATTGTGCAGCGCCGCTCCTGGGCGGTGAATCTCGAGGAACTTGGGAGCGGCGATTTCACCGGTGTCTCGCGCGACCTCGTCACGGCGGTCGAGCGCCTGCGCGCGGCGCGCGATCTGCCGCGCCACGTTTACATTCGCCCGACGGAAGCGGCGCTTCGCCGGAGCGGCGCCGAGGGCCGCGACAAGGATACCAAACCGGTTTATGTCGATCTCGAGAGCTATTTGTTTCTCGAGATTTTCCATCGCTGGCTGGTGAAAGCAGGTGAGCTGGAAGTGACCGAAATGCTACCCGATTCCAATCATCTTCTCTGGCAGGAGCCCGACGGCCGCCGCAGTTTCGAGCTGCGCACGCAGATCGTTCCACGATGAAAATCATCGCGGTTGCGAATCAAAAAGGCGGCGTTGGCAAAACCACCACCGCGGTCAATCTCTCGGCCGCTTTAGCTGAACGCGGCGAGCGCATTTTGCTGATCGATCTCGATCCGCAGGGGAACGCCACCAGTTCGTTCGGACTCCAGGAAATTGAAGGCCAGAGCCTTTACGAGCCATTGTTAGGCGAAACTCCGATCGCCGAAAAGATTCTGCCGACGCGGCTCGCGGGTCTCTTCGTGATTCCAGCCGACATCGATCTCGCCGGAGTCGAGATCGAGATCGCGCGGATGCCCGACCACCTCACCCGGCTCGCGCAGGCGCTCCAGACGCTGCGCGACGACCAGTCTTTCGATTACATCCTGCTCGATTGCCCGCCGTCGTTAGGCATTCTCATGACAAATGCGCTCGCGGCCGCCGATCAGATGCTCATCCCGATCCAGTGCGAGTACTTCGCGCTCGAAGGGCTCGTTAAGATCGTTAGGCTGATCGAGCGCATCCGCGATTCGGGCGCGAATCCGCGCCTCGAGCTCGGCGGCATCGTCATGACGATGTTCGACAGCCGCACGAAGATCAGCTCGCAAGTCGTCACGGAGGTGCGCGAACATTTTTTCTACCGTGTTTACGACACCGTCATCCCGCGGTCCGTCCGCCTGAGTGAGGCGCCGAGTTTTGCGCGCTGCATCCTTGAGCACGATCCCAACGGCATCGGCTCCAAGGCTTATCGCGCGTTGGCGGAGGAATTCTTGCAACGACAAGGCGCCGTTAGTCCGGGAGCGGCCAAGCCCGTCATCCCGAGCGCAGTGGAGCGAAGCGGAACGAAGTCGAGGGATCCCGTGGAGCAGCCGAAAAGCTAATTCACCTGATAGCGCGCAGGCGCTTCTCGTTCGGTCACGCAATCCTTCGACTGCGCTGCGCTCAGGATGACGACGGTCATCGGCGACTGGCGATTCCTGGCAAACTGCGGAAACTAATCGCGCTGCATGGAACTCGACCGCAAACTTGCCATCCTCGCCGACGCTGCAAAATACGACGCCTCGTGCGCGAGCAGCGGCACGACGAAGCGCAATTCACGTTCGTTAGGCGGAATCGGTTCCACCACCGGCACCGGAATTTGTCACAGCTACACGCCGGATGGCCGTTGCGTTTCGCTGCTGAAAATCCTCCTCACGAACTACTGCATCTACGACTGCCTTTACTGCATCAACCGCGCGTCGAGCAACGTGCAGCGCGCGCGTTTCACGCCGGAAGAGGTCGTGCAACTCACGCTCGATTTTTACCGGCGCAATTACATCGAAGGGCTCTTCCTCAGCTCGGGAATTATCCGTAATCCCGATTACACGATGGAGCAGGTGATTCAGGTCGCGCGCACTCTGCGAATCGAACACAAGTTCCGCGGCTACATTCATCTCAAGACGATCCCGGAAGCTTCGCCCGCGCTGATCGAAGAAGCGGGTCGCTGGGCCGATCGCATCAGCATCAACATCGAGCTGCCGACACCGGCGGCTTTGCAGACGCTCGCGCCGGAGAAGAATTTCGAGAACACGGAGCGCGCGATGAACGGGATCAAAGGTCGAATCGAAGAGGCGAAAGCCGAGCGCAAACAAACTCGCAAGGCGCCCGCCTTCGCCCCCGCCGGCCAAAGCACGCAGATGATTGTCGGCGCGACGGACGCATCGGACGCGACGATTTTGCGCCAGGCTTCCTCGCTTTATTCCCGGCAGAAATTGCGGCGCGTCTACTATTCCGCCTTCAGTCCGATTCCCGATGCATCGAGTAAGTTGCCGTTGCAGGCGCCGCCACTCGTTAGGGAGCATCGGCTTTACCAGGCCGATTGGCTGGTGCGCTTTTACGGTTTCGCCGCGCATGAATTGACGACGGAATCCGCGCCAAATCTCGATCTCACGATCGATCCGAAACTCGCGTGGGCTTTGCGTTATCGGCACCTTTTCCCGGTCGATCTGAACAAGGCACCGAAGTATTTGCTTCTCCGCGTTCCGGGTTTGGGCACGAAAAGTGTCGAGCGGATTTTGCAGATTCGGCGCTGGCATCAGTTGCGTCTCGAGGATCTCGTGAGGCTGCATTTACCGCTGAAAAAACTACTGCCTTTCGTGACCGCAGCCGATTCCAACCCGCAGACGCGCCGGCTCGAGCGCGCTGATCTCGTCACGTCGTTAGTCGTTAGGTCAAAGCAGCTCGATCTCTTCGCGGCCGAGCCTTCCGTCCTGACCGGTCAGCTCTAGGATCGTGGAACAGATCTCGTTCCTCCCCACATTCGCAAGCTGGCAGGTCGCTGCGCGTCGTGCGCTCCAAAACGAAAGCCCGCCGGACGAAATCGCCTGGGA
>JBDTIQ010000171.1:0-14591 GCA_039936335.1 Chthoniobacterales bacterium | reverse complement strand
GATGCTTTGGCGATGAGAAGTTCCCCAATAAGTTGGGACCTAGCTTTACCGGGCTCTTGGGACTCTAGAATGACAAGCGCCTCTACAGCCATGCTATTCAAGCGCCAAGTTGTTGGGCTAACTTTTGTTTTCAGCCTTCTAGCCATTACGCAATTTTTTGGAGAATAAATTCGTTAAGTGCTTTAACGCTGGCAAAGTCGCTCTTACCGAATCTCGTTGTTGGTAGGGTCCGGATGACTTTCTCGCCTAAGCCGGTGAGAGTGATTGCGCTTTTGACGCTGACCCAAGGGGCACGTTTTATTTCCTCCTCGCTAATGGGTCTTACAGTTTTTATGGATTTTTGTTTCATCTATATCTTATTGGTTAGTTCTGATGAAACCCCCAAGATTTATTTTCGACTTTTTTGGAGTGGTAACTCTTTTGGCACTTTTCGAATGGCTAAAAAGTCATTGCGAAGGCGACGTAGCCCGGTAAGCTTCGATAGAAGCTGGAGACGGGAGAAATCTCTTAATCACTGGGTTGTTGGTTCGATTCCAACGCGGTGCAGCCTGCGTGCGGCAGGATGGTGATTCGTGACGCGAGAATGCTTATGAAAACGACGGCTGCGATCACAATTTTTTGCTTACTTTGCCTCGCCTCGGCTTCGCCCGCGCAGGAGGGCCGACGCCGGCAGCATCGCGGAAATCGTCCGCCCTCGACCGGCCCGGTTTACGGAAAAGCGGATGATGGCACGCCTTTGCGCTGGACGGTTTATCCGGGCGCTGGTCCGGGACCGCATCCGGCGGTGCTGGTGATTCATGGCGGCGGCTTTCGACGCGAGCCAAACAGCCAGAAGACCGTGCGCGCCGCCCAGGACGCGGCGGCGGCGGGGTTTAACGCTTTTCTGGTCGAGTATCGGCTGGCGTCACAGCGCGGATTGCCGGGGCAAACTTCGAGCGGACGTTATCCGGACCAGACGAATGATTTGAAAATCGCGGTGCGAGCGGCGCGGAAATACCCGGGCGGCAATGGCAAGGTCGGCGCGATCGGCGGTTCGGCTGGTGCGTCGCACGCGGTCTATCTCGCCGCGACGGGCACGCCCGGCGACGACCGACTCGACGCGGCGGTGGCGCTCTCCGGCGCTTACGATTTTAATGATCTCGCCGCGCAGGATCGGCCGGGTGTCCGGAAGATCGTGGCAAGCTACGTGGGCTCGTCGGATCCCGCGGCGTTGAAAAAGGCGTCGCCGATCACGTATATCGACAAACAAACCGCGCCGCTCTACGTGATCGCATCGGATCACGAACAGATGCCGCCCCAGCAATACACCGACCTGATCACGAAGTTGGAAGCGGTCGGCGATACCGACTTTCGGAAACTCCTGCGGACGGACAGTCACGCACACGCTTTTGTGAACTGGCCAGTCGTGAGGGAACGTTGCCTCGCTTTTCTGAAAGAGAAGCTCGAAGGAAATTCCGCAGCGGCGGCTTCGGGCGCGACTCCTTGATCGTCAGGCGGATGGGCTGGTGGGGCAGCTTTCGCCTTCCGCGAAGAGATCGAGGTCGACGTATCGCTGCGCGATCGGCATCTTGCGGCCGACGCCAAACGCGCGGCTCGTGACTCTAAGGCCCGGGGCGGCTTGGGCGCGTTTGTATTCGTTCAAGTCCACCCGGCGCTGAATCCCGCGCACCGTCTGCTCATCGAAACCGGCGGCGACGATCTCGGCTGTGCTCCGATTTTCCTCGACGTAGAACTGCAGGATCCGATCGAGCACGTCGTAGGGTGGGAGGGAATCCTGATCGACCTGGCCCGGCTTTAGCTCCGCGCTGGGCGGCTTCTCGATCGTGGAGGCGGGGATGATTTCGCGGTCGCGATTGATCCAGCACGCGAGGTCGTAAACGAGGGTTTTCGGGACGTCGCTGATGACCGCGAGCCCACCGGCCATGTCGCCGTAGATCGTGCAGTAGCCGACGGCGAGTTCGCTCTTGTTGCCGGTCGTGAGGAGGAGGTGGCCGAATTTGTTCGAGAGCGACATCAGAATCATGCCGCGGAGGCGCGATTGCATGTTTTCCTCGGTCGTATCCTCGGGCGGGCCGGCGAAGATTTCGGCAAATTGCGCTTTGAACGCCGCGAAGGCGTTCCCGATCGGAATGTTGAGACACTTAATTCCCAGGTTGCGCGCGAGCGCATGGGCGTCGTCGATGCTCCCGGGCGAGGAATAGGGACTCGGCATCGAGACGCCGACAACGTTTTCCTTGCCTAACGAATCCACCGCGATCGCGGCTACGACCGCGGAATCGATCCCGCCGCTCAGACCGAGCACGGCCGATTTGAAATTGCACTTCGCCAGGTAGTCGTGCACGCCTAACGACAGCGCGCCGTGCAGCTCCGCCATGGTGTCGCGCGGCGCGGGCGCGATCGCTTCCGTCGAGTCCGTCTCGACGATCGCCTCGGCCGTGCGGAAAGACGGGAGTTGCGCGATCAGCTCGCCGCCGCGGTTGAAGGCGACCGAGTTGCCGTCGAAAACCAACTGATCGTTTCCTCCGACGATGTTGCAATAAACGATCGGGCGCGCGTGCTGGCGGGCGAGTGCCGCGAGCATCTCCTGACGGCGTTCCGCTTTGCCTAACGAAAAGGGTGAGGCACTTAAATTGACGATGACCTCCGCTCCTTTCCCGGCCAGCGCGCGGACGGCTTCGACCTCGTAGAGCGCGCGCGGCAGGTAGGTTTCGGTCCAGATATCTTCGCAAATCGTGACGCCTACTTTACGGCTCGCGATGGTAAAAATTTCACCACCGTTCCCGGGTTCGAAGTAGCGCTCTTCATCGAAAACATCGTAGGTCGGCAGCAGGGTCTTGAAGCTCTTCCGAATCGGCTGGCCGCGCTCGAGCAGCGCCGCAGCGTTGTAAAAGGGTTTTCCGTGTCCTTCGTTCCGATCGACGTAGCCGACGAGCAAAGGCACCTCGCCGATGCAGCGGTGCAGCCGTTCGAGCGCCTCCATATTTTGCGGGACGAAGCGCGACTTAAAAACGAGGTCCTGCGGCGGATAGCCGCTCAGCGCCAGCTCCGGCGCAAGCACCAGTTCCGAGCCCGCGTGCGCGAGACGTTGATAGGCGGCGAGGATTTTTTCGAAATTCCCGCGGAGATCGCCCACGGTGGTATTGATCTGCGCGAGGCCGATCCGCATGCTTTACCGTTCACGCGCCGCGCGCGCGGGGCAAAGCTTTTCGCGGAGCGGCTCAGTGCGTCAGCGAAATATCGGTCTTTTTGTAGCTGCCGTTGAGCGCGTCGTCGGCGCCTTCGACGAATACTTTTCCCCATTGAATCAGGCAGGCGGCGAAGAAGCTCGCGATCATGCAGAGCAGGACTTTCTGGAAAAAGGTCGAATGCATTCCGACGTCTGCAAAAGCAGATGCGATGCCATCTGCTTACCAGAAGCCCCATTGCTTCGTCGCCATGATCCAGACTCCGAGCGCAAGGTTCGTAACGGCGTGCGCCAGGACGCAGGAAGTGAGGCTTTTGGTGCGATAAGCCACGAGGTTATAAAGCGCGCCGGTAATGAGCGCCGCCGGCCAATCCGGCGCCGTATGGGAAAAGCAAAACGCCAGCGTTACGACCGCAAAGGAGAGCCAGGTAAAGGTGCCGAACGGAACCCGCTCGAAATCTTCTGTGATCAGGTAACGCAGCAAAAAGCCGCGCCAGAAGATCTCTTCGACCAAAGGAACCACGACGACAAGCCGCAGGAAACGCAGAATGATCGTGATCCAGTACCACGCGGGCTGCGCAGCCAGCGGCTCTGGATTAAAACCGACGAGCCGCGGCGGGAAGTGCAGGAACTGTTGCGGCGCGATCCAGAGCGCGAAAACGACGAGGGCGACGGCGAGGGTGAAGGCCGGTTGGCGCAGCGGCTGGAGGTTATAGGTACGCCGAAAGTAGAAAAGGAGCGCCGCACAGAGCAGCGTCTGCAAAGGATAGATCCACAATTCCGGGTGCGCCCGCCACAGCGCCACCCCCGGCCTTTTCAGAACGCTGTCGACTCCGAGGAGCGCGATGAAGAGCAGCATCGGCAGGACGTAGATAAGAAGCGAGCGCGTCGCGCGAGCCGGCGATGGTGCGATCTTCGTCATCGCTGAAACTAGCCGCGGAAACTGGCGAGGGCGGCAGAAAATCACGAGCTTTCGTGGTGTTTGCATGGGGCCGTGGCTGCGGGCACCTTCGCCTGTGGATGGCACCGATGACTCCAAGAACGAAGCGCGCGAGAGCGATCCTGACTCGCTCGCGCGTGCGCTCGACATGGAGTTACGGCTCAAGCGGGCGGGTTGGCAGAAGACCCGCGAGCGCCGAAACACTTGGCGGATGATAAGTGCTCTGTTCCTGCTCCTGATCGTGCTCGGCGCGCTCTTCGCCTTTTTTTACCTCATCCCGCAACTGCGCGAGCGCGCGTCCGAAGCGGCATCCTCGCACCTTGAACCCTAGACCAGGCGCGCCTCGGGCAGGGATGATTGCCTCCCGTGCTGGGCTCGCGCTCTTCTTTGTCGTGGCCGGCGCGATGCACTTCGTGGCCCCGGCGCCTTACCGGGCGATCATGCCGCCCGTCCTTCCCTGGCCGGCAGCGCTCGTCGCCGTGAGCGGCGCGGCGGAAATCCTCGGCGGCTTCGGGATTTGTTTCCGGCGCACTCGGGTTGTCGCGGGATGGGGTTTGATTGCCTTACTCATCACGGTCTTCCCGGCAAACATCGAGGCTATCTCAACCGGGATGATGATTGGCTCTTACTCGGTGCCGTCATGGTTGCTCTGGGCGCGACTTCCTTTCCAACTGCTTTTCGTTGGCTGGGTCTACCAAGCCTGTCTGGTGCGGAAGAGGTAGTCTCGTTAGGTTAAACGACTAAAAGAGCAACCGGAAGTCTGCCGGTAAAGTCACAGCGCCGCTCGCAGGTAAATCACGATCGACGTTCGCATTGCGCGCGCCGCCGGAAAGCGGTTTCGCTTCTTCGAACGCGACCTTGGCGGGCGGCGCTTCAATCGCTGGCTGACCTTTCGCCTTTAATTGCTCATCTAGCTTCGGCAGGTCATTGCTCACTAGCTGCTCAAAGTCCTTGGTCGCGTCGCCCAACTCTTTCCTGAGCGCAGCGATTCGCGCGATCTGGTAGTCAGTCGGTTTTCCTTCGTAACTCAGGATCGCCCCGTAAAGCTGATCCGTATGTTCCCGCAAACGCTCTTCGCCAGTGATCGCCCCGCCTTCGGTCGTAGCCACGATCAGCTTACGAACGCTGTCCACTTTCTGGTCGAGGTCAGCGATTACTTTGCGTGTTGCCTCATCCGCGGCTGCACCCTTCTCGGCCTTCGCGAGGTCTGTTCGCAAAGCGACGATTCGATCCATCAAGGTGCTCTCATCGCCGAATAAGTCACGCACCTTCAGCGCGGCATCATGTTGTGCCTGACGGTCCGCCTCGCTGAATTTATCCCGCTGATCGAGGCCGACCTGGATCTTCGTCTCGTAAGGTTTGTTATCCTTTGTCATCCGCACGGTATAAGTTCCCGGTAAGTAGCGCGGTCCCTGAGTTCCCGCGCCAGCGATTTGCGCGGCCGGTGGAACCCGGGGTGGCTTGCCATGCATGCTCCACATGACCCGGTTAAGGCCGGGGCGTTTACTTGCCGGCAGCGTATCGATCACTTTGCCGGCCGGATCGAGCACTTCGATCTTTAACTTCCCGAAGAGATGACGCGATTTCTGGTAATAGGTGATCATGGCGGCGTCCGGTGGGTTATCGCCGACAAAGACAGCCGCACCACTCGGCCAGCCGCCGTTTGCCTCGATCCGTTCCTGGACGGGCTCGATCGCAACAAAGCTCGCCTCTTTCGTCAAGATATCGGGCGTAAGAGAACGCAAAGGAGTGATATCATCGATAATCCAGATCCCGCGCCCGTGCGTGGCGACGACGAGATCGCTGGTGCGCCCCTGAATGGCGAGATCATCGACCGGGACGTTCGGGAAGCGGCTGCCTTTGAATTTCGCCCAGGCGTTCCCGCCATCGATCGAGACGTAGAGACCAAACTCCGTGCCGAGAAAGAGAAGGTTGGGTTTCACCAGGTCTTCCTTGATGACGTGCGCATAACCGCGAATGCCTTTCGGGTCGGCGGGAGTGGCGAGCGGCTTCCAGGTCTGGCCGTAGTCGGTCGTTCGGTAAACGTAAGGCGCGAAATCGCCAAAGGTATGACGATCGAAAGCGACATAAGCAGTGCCTGGATCGAAGCGGCTAGCCTCCACCCAGTTAACCCACGAGTTCTTAGGGAGATCAGGAACATTCGCCACCACATTGTTCCAAGTTTTACCGTCGTCGCGGGTGAGTTGAAGATTACCGTCATCCGTTCCCACCCAGATGAGGTTCTTGTCTTTCGGCGACTCACTGATGGAATAAATGGTCGTATACATTTCAGCGGACGAGTTATCGACGGTGACACCTCCCGACTTCTCCTGCTGCTGTTTACTCGGGTCGTTCGTCGTTAGATCAGGCGAGATACGGTCCCAGCTCTGGCCATGATCCCGCGAGCGGAAAAGAAATTGCGCACCGATATAGATCGTTCCCTTCTCGTTCGGCGAAGAAACCATCGGCGTGTTCCAGCTAAAGCGGAGCTTTTCCTTGTAGTTCGCCAGCGGCTGAATCGAGCGAGCCGCGAGAGTATGCCGATTGATCCGTGACGCCGCGCCACCTTGATATTCGGCATAGATATAGTTGGAATCAGCCGGGTCGACAAACGTGCAGAAGCCGTCCCCGCCGAGGATGTTTTCCCACTGCGCGTTGGTGATGCCGCCGGGGTATTCCGATTGGCCTATCCAGCAACTGTTATCCTGTAATCCGCCGTAAACCTGGAATGGATCGGCGTCGTCGACCGAGACGTGATAGAACTGTGAGATAGGGAGGTTGCCTGCCTTCCACCACTTATTTCCGCCGTCATAGGCGTACCAAAGGCCGCCATCATCTCCAGAAAGGACGGTCTCCGTATTGGTGGGGTCGATCCAGACGGCATGGACGTCGCCATGCGCGCCTTGGAAGCCACCTACGGTCGCGAAGCTCTTCCCGCCGTCCTGGCTCAGAATCAATGCCCCGTCCGTCTTGAAGATACGGTCCGGGTTTTTCGGATCGACGATCAGGTTGGCAAAGTAGAATGGTCGCCAGACCATCCAGTTACTCTTATCGCGCTGGTCCCAGGTCTGACCGCCGTCGTCGGAGACAAAGAGGGCGCTGTCGGTCGATTCGACAAAGCAGTAAACCCGCTTGGCATTCGAAGGCGCGATGGCCAGCGCCAGGCGACCGTAAGGCTTCTTCGGGAAGCCTTTGTTCGCTTCGGGTGTTATCTCTGTCCAGGTCGCGCCGCCGTCCGCGGTGCGGAAAAGTCCGCTGCCGGAGGCGTCGTTTGGACCGTCGCCACCGGAGCGGAAGGTCCAACCCTTGCGTCGAAAATCCCAAAGTCCGGCGAAGAGAATGTCCGGATTGTTCGGGTCCATCGCGATCGTGGAGGCGCCAGTCGAAAGGTTCGGACCTTTCAGGATGAGTTTCCAAGTCTTGCCGCCATCGGTGGTCTTATACAGGCCGCGATCGGCGGAGTCGCTCCAGAGCGCGCCCGGGACCGCGACATAGACGGTGTTGCTGTCTTTCGGACTTACGATGATCTGAGAGATCCGTTCAGAGTTGGGTAACCCACACTTTTCCCAAGTCTCGCCGCCGTCCGTCGACTTATAGATGCCGTCACCGATGGAAACGCTATTCCGTGTCCAGGGTTCGCCGGTGCCAACCCAGACGTTCTTGGGGTTGGATGGGTCGATCGCGATTGCGCCGATCGATTGCACATCCTGTTCGTCGAAGACGGGGCGAAACTGGGTCCCGCCATCCTCGGATTTCCAGACGCCGCCGGAGGCTGCGCCGATGAAGATGGTTAACTTGCCGCTCTTTTCGCGGTGAGCATCGATCGCGGCGATGCGGCCACTCATCGTGGCGGAGCCAATATTACGCGCGCCGAGACCGGAGATGGTGGCGGAGCTGTAAGGCACTTGCTGACCCGCCGCGAGGCCGGCGAAAGGAAGTGTGAGAACGAGAAGAGTAGGAAGAAAGCGCATATTTAATGATTGGCTGAGTTACTTCGCGGCGGGTTGTGGGAAGTTAAAGTAGGAGTCCTCGACCGGGATATTGGCTTCGGCTTTGTCGACGATGATCTTTTGTTTGTCGTTCGAGCCTTTCGGTCCGGCTTCGATTGAGAAGGGGAAGTAGACGTTGTTTACCTTTTCGTAGTCGCCGAGGTCGCTTTCGACTTCGACGCGCGCGCCTTGTTCGGTGCGCTGACTGACTTCGCGGATCTCGAGGAAGTAATCCGGGTCGAGGTAGACGTAAGTGATGTCACCGTTCTTGCGCTCGACTCTTAGCTTATGCGCGGCAGTGCCTTCGACGTCTTCGGTTCCCAGATAGGTGACGGTATTACCCTCCGCTTTCGCATTGGCGAGCGGACCGCCGATTTCCGCGTCCTCGACGAGTGACTTTGCTTCGTCACTGGACATCTGCTCAGGATCTTTCCGCCCTTGGAACGGGAAAACTTTCCAGCCGCTCGTGCCGTTGTAAGCCTGGATCATCGTCATCCCCTGGAGGACCGCGTCCGTTCGCACTTTTCCGGGACGCTTCTTGGTCTGAGTATAGGTCAGTTGAATCTGTCCCTGGTTCACCAGCATACGACCTTCGAACCGGATCGTCTTAATCGCGTCGAGCGCTTCGGCGCCCCCCTTGGCTTTAATATTTTTTTCGACCAATTCATCGGCGGTCGGAGTGGGCGCAGGATTCTGCGCGTAAATAGCTGGGCTGAGAAGAAGGACGGCGCAGAGTGGAGCAAACAGTGAGCGTAGGTTCATAATAGAGCTGAAGACAAATTGAGATTGATCGTGGATAGGGCGTTATGCAAGCGACGTGCCATTACGTTCTTCTAAGTCGGAGCATCAACTGCCGGAGCTACTTGCGCCGAACGCGTTTCTTTCCCTGACGGAGTGGTCGTCCCACGAGCGGGATCCAAGCGACCCGATTCTGGGACTTTTTCAGCCCCCCGTGAAACCGATCTGCGGCCGAGGCGAATCCGGCGGCGGAGAGAGGAGCGGCAGTAGTTTCTGGTAAATGTCCTGCAGCGCGCTGTCGTGAATGATCAGGTCGCGATCGATCTCCGCGAGGCGCTTGAGAATGGCGTCGTTCGCAGTGAGTTGATCGCGCAATTCGACGAAGGCGCGGATGACGTAGATGCTCATCGCGATGGCTCGGTCGCTGTTTAAGATGCTCGCGGCCATGAGGGCGCCGTGTTCAGTAAAAACGCGCGGAAGCTTGGTGCGACCACCGCGAGGTGACTTTGATATCGCATTTTGCGATATCAAAAGTTCGAACTCAACCCGATTGAGCACGAAGGAAAAATCCTCCGGGAACCGCCTCGCGTTGCGCTTGACGGCTTCGTTAAATCGCCCCGTCGTCACCCCGTAGATCTTCGCGAGATCCGAATCGAGCACGACCTTCTGGTCGCGGAACGTCAGGATGCGAATCGTCGCCGGCTGCACCGGCTTGGAGAGGGAATGGGAGCGCATGGCCAGGACCCGCAGCGCCGTTCATCCCATGTAATACCCGCCGTTCACATTCAGCACGTGGCCGGTGATGTAGCTGGCCATCGGCGAGGCGAGGAAGAGCGCGGCGTCGACGATCTCGTGCGCGTCGCCGAGCCGGCCTAACGGGATCTGTTTCTTGAAGTTTTCCGTCACTTCATCGGGCATGCCTTTGCTCATGCCGACGTCGATGAAGCCCGGCGCGATCGCGTTCACGGTGATCTGTTGCCGGGCGAGCTCGCGCGCGGAGACTTTCGTGAGGGCGATGATCGCGGCTTTACTTGAGGAATAATTCGCCTGCCCGAAGAGCCCCATCTGTCCACTGACCGACGACAAGTTGATCACGCGCCCGCCGCTGCGGAGCACGGACGCGGCTTTCTGCGTGACGTTGAATGTGCCGGTCAGATTCACGCGAATGACGCTCTCGAAATCCTCCAGCGTCAGCTTCTTCATCGTGCGATCGCGGATGATGCCGGAGTTGTTCACGAGGATGTCGAGCCCGCCGAATTTGTCCGCGATCGTCTTCATCATTGCCTCGACCTGCGTGGGCTGCGTCACATCGCATTCGATCGTGAGGGGATTCTTCAGCCGGCTCGCGACTTCCTCGGCCTCGCTCTTATTCCGGCCTTCCGGATCGTTGATAAAGTTCACAACGCACTGCGCGCCGCGTTCACCGAAGGCCTGGATCATGGCTGCGCCGAGTCCACGCGAGCTGCCGGTGACGAGCACGACTTTGCCGTTGAAATTCAATGGATCATTCATAAGACAGGATAAACAGGATTGTGCAGGATACAGAAGAGAACCGCCGACGCGCGAAACTCAATCCTGTTAATCCTGTTAATCCTGTCTATTTTTTTGGCTCATGTCCTCACCCGTCCGAATTCTCACCGCTGTCCCGATCTGTGACGGTCACGACAGCGCGATCAACACCATCAATCTCGAGTTCATCCGCCACGGCATCGAGGTGGTTTATCTGGGCTACCATCGCAAGGTCGAAGACATCGTGCGGACGGCGATCCAGGAGGATGTCGGTGCGGTCGGGATTTCCAGTTACAACGGCGGGCATGTCGAGTTTTTCTCGGAAGTCGTTCGCTCCTTGAAACGCCACGGTGCGGGCGACATCAAAGTCTTTGGCGGCGGCGGTGGCACGATCACGGAAGCCGACGCGACCGTGATGAAACACAACGGCGTCGACAAAATTTTCTTTGCGGGCACGGCGTTGTCGGCCATGGCGGATTTCGTGCGCGAGGAGTATGGCAACACCCATCGCCGGCGCGCGAAAGCGACCCCCGACATGAAGCTGGCGCGCGCTTTGACGGAAATCGAAGATCGCTACGCGAAACGGAAAACCGCGAAAAAGTCCGCGGCGAAGAAGAAGATAAACGCTTCACCCGGGACCAAAGTCATCGGCTTCACCGGCCCTGGCGGCGCGGGCAAAACGACGCTGATCGACGAGCTCGTCTTGCGGCTGCTCCATCGCGATAAGAAAGCGCGGATCGCGATTCTCTCGCACGATCCGAGCGTAGTCGGCGAAGGCGCATTGTTAGGCGACCGCGCCACGATGATCAATTCGCAGAGCGACCGCGTCTTCATGCGGAGCATGGCGACGCGCGGCCAGGCCGGCGGTTTGTCGCCGGCGACGGGCGAATGTCTCGCCCTCCTCGCGCGCTCCGATTTCGATTACGTGATCCTGGAAACAGTCGGCACCGGGCAGGAAGCGATGCCGTTTCGCGATGCCCTCGTGCATAAAACCGTACTCGTGATGAATCCGGATTATGGCAGCCGTTTGCAGCTGCAAAAGATCGTGATGCTCGACCTCGCCGATCTCGTGGTCGTGAACAAAAGCGATCAGGATCGCGCGCGCACCGCAGTCGTGGAGATCGAGCAGCGGCTCGGGCAAAACAAGCGTGAGCAGTTGTTGATCTCGACCGTGGCGAAGCGGCATCGCGACGACGGCGTGGATGAATTATGTGACTGGATAGTGAGCGAAGATGCAGTCATCCCGAGCGGAGCCGGAGGCGCAGTCGACGGATCCCGTGGAGCCGCCAAGAAGCGCCGGAGCAAGAGCAGCGCGAACTTCAAGAAAACCCGACGGAATCCCTCGACTCCGCTTCGCTCGGCTCGCGATGACAGAAAGAAAGAAAAGCTATGAGCAAGTTAGGTCAGGTCGTAGAAGCGGTTGAAAATTACAATCAGTTCGTGCTCGACGAAGTGAAGCGGGCGCGCAAGGACGAAGAGTTTGGCCAGGAAATGGTCGATCGCTGGAACGAAGTGAAAGCGAAAACCCCGATCGGCACGGCGCCGACCGGCCTGAAGTTGCCGCGGCTTGCGCTGCCGGAAATCGACGAAGCCGGCGAGATTACGCGCTACTTGTTAGGCGAAGGACTTCCGGGCGAATTCCCCTTCACGAACGGCGCGTATCGCGAGATGTATCTCGAGCCCTTGCGCGAACCGCAGGATGGCAGCTACGGGAAAAAAGCCGGCCCGAACGGCAAAAACGGCCACGCGAAGAGCGGCAAAAACGGTCACGCACCTAACGAAAAGGTAAAGCAAACCGAAGAACCGACGCGGCTCTTTTCCGGCTTCGGTTTGGCCGAGGACACGAACAAGCGCTTTCACTATCTGACCGGTCAACAGCGGAGCGCGCGGCTCAGCACGGCTTTCGACGGCCCGACGCTTTACGGCATCGATAGCGACGCGGACGGCGTTTTCGGCAAGATCGGCGAGGGTGGTCTCGCGATCGATACCTACGAGGACATGGTCCGGCTTTACGACGGTTTCGACATGGGCTCGCCGGATTTCTCCGCCTCGATGACGATCAGCGGGCCTGCGCCGATCATCATGGCGATGTATATCGCAGCCGCGAAAAAACGCTTTGGGCCAAAGGTTGTCCCGCATCTTCGCGGGACCATTCAGGCGGATATTTTCAAGGAAGTTCAGGCGCAGAACGAAACGATTTTCCCGACCGAAGCCTCGCTCCGTTTCCTCTGCGACATGATCGAATACACGACCGTGGAAATGCCACGTTGGTATCCGGTTTCGATCAGCGGCTACCACATCGGTGAAGCCGGGGCGACGCCGGTGCAGCAGGCGGCTTACACGGTCTCAAATGGTTTCGCCTACGCCGAAATGCTCGCGGCGCGCGGGATTCCGGTCGATCAATTCGCCCCGCGGCTTTCCTTCTTTCTCGATTGCGGCCTCGACGTGGAATACATCGCGCTCGCGCGCGCTTCGCGCCGGATTTGGGCGATCGGGATGCGCGATGTTTTCGGTGCAGGCCACAAGGGACAAATGTTCAAGCTCCACACGCAAACAAGCGGTCGCTCCCTCGTCGCGGCCGAGTTCAAAAACAACCTAACGAGAACCGCTGCGGAGCTGATGCTCGCCTACATGAACGGCACGAATAGTTGCCATTCGAACAGCGCCGACGAGCCGTTCACGACACCGAGCGAAGAGTGGATTCGTCTCGCCGCACATGGGCAGGCGATCCTCCTCGATGAGTCCGGTATATTTAAACACACCATGAATATGCTGACCGGTTCGCCCGGGATGAAGGCGGTCGAGCGTGCGGTCGAAACCGCGATGTTGGAAGAGTTCCGCCAGATCGAAGAACTCGGCGGCGTGCTTCCTGCGATCGAGCATCGCTACCAGCGCGCGCAGATCCAGACCGCGGCGCATCGCTACGAAGAGCAAATCTACAACGGCACTCGTCCGATCATCGGCTTGAACAAATACAACGATCTGAAGGACGAGATGCCCGAGGTCCAAATGGTGCGCACCTCGAAGGCGAAGAAGCAGTTGCAGGTCGATCGGCTCACGAAATTCAAGAAGCGCAATGCATCGAAAGCGGAGCGCGCGCTCGATCAGTTGAGCGAGGTGGTCGAGAGCGGGCAGAACTACTTCCCGACGCTGATCGAGACAGTCGAAGTTTGTTCGTTAGGCCAAATCACCGAGCGCTTGCAGGAAGTGGTCGGCCGCTTCCGTCCGATGGTGTAGTGGCGGCCGGGTCGGGCGCGTCTTCGATCCACTCTTGCTCGGAGTCGCGAATGATCGAGTGACGTTCTCTCAGACGGGGAATGCTATTGAACGCTTGCGAGGTCCTTCGACTCCGCTGCGCTCCGCTCAGGATGACAGGGCGCGAACTCCGTCGTAGCTCGGGCTTCCAATTTGCAAAATTCCGAAACATTCAATCTGCGAGTCCGCGCTACGCGGAAGTTCGCCATTTCAAAGTTTCGTTGTTCCCGAAACTGCTCCCATTCCATTCAACGTTCCTGCTTGCTCGTCATCCTGAGCGGAGTGCAGAGAGCGGAGCGAACGAAACGCAGTCGAAGGACCTCACAAGCGGCGCGCGACGTTCACCCACAGAGACGGCGAAACGCCCGCTCCCCTCACGCCTGGTTGCGGTTTTTCTATCTCCAGCGATCATAGGCCCTCGAAAATGTCGGATCCTTCCGATCGCGCTTCTTTCATCTTTTCCGATCCGTCCGGCCGCCGCTGGCCGCGGTTGCGTCGAATTCTCTTATTCGCCTTCGCGTTGCTCTTCATCGGCGTCGTCCTTTTTGCGCGGACGCTTTTTGTCACTCCACAACTCCGCTTGCCCCTTTCGCTGCGCCACTTGAAAGGCCAGCTGAAGAGAATCCAGAAAGCCAACCCGGCGGCGGCGACCGCGGCGACTCCGGCGCAGATTCCGCTCTGGCAAAAATACGGCGCGCAGCGCAAGGCGAATAAAAAGGCGAATCCATCTCCCGTGCCCGCGGTCGTCAGGCGCACCGATGCGCGCGAAGTGCACCTCGCCTTTTACCGTAACGGTGATCCTTACAGTTACACTTCGCTCGTGCAGCACGCGGCGCAGATCACCCATCTTTGCCCGGAATGGATGTCGGTCGTGAATGGCATGGGCGACCTGCAAATCGATGCCGATAACCGCCTACCGAAACTGACCGCGGCGCATCGGATCGCGCTCATGCCTTTGCTGAACAATCTCCTTGGC
>JBDTIQ010000170.1:0-2983 GCA_039936335.1 Chthoniobacterales bacterium | reverse complement strand
ACCTGCCGTGTGAAACCGGGCAAGTCGATCTGCGCGACCGCACGGAATCGATCGAAGCGGCCGGTCGCGCTGCACGGCTGGAATTCTTTACCAAAGTGGGACGCCGACGACGTTGCCTAACGATCTTTCTCGGCCACCACGCGGACGATCAGGTGGAGACTTTTTTGCTGCGACTGTTTCGCGGCGCCGGGCGGCGCGGCCTCGGAGCGATGCAGGAAGTCTCTCAGGTTGGACCACTTAAAATCGTGCGCCCGCTCCTCGCCGTCTGGCGAACGGAGATCGACGCCTACGTCGCCGAACGTGGCCTGAAATTCCGCGAAGATGCGAGCAATGCGGAGCTGGCTGCGCGCCGGAACCGCGTACGCCACAATATCGTGCCGGAATTGGAGAAACGCTTCGGCCGCAATCTGCGCTCGAGTCTGTGGCGCGCGGCCAACGTTCTCGCGGAGGAGGACGCGCTGCTCGAGACGCTCGTACCTAACGAATTGGCGGAGCGCGAGAATCTGCCGGTGCGAACGCTGGCCGCTCTCTCCCGTCCTTTGCAACGTCGGGTGATCCTGCGGTGGTTGCACGGGCACCGCGTTCCCGATGCGGGCTACGAAGCGATCGAGTCAGTTCGCCGTTTGCTCGACCCGGCGATGCGCGTGGCGAAAGTTAATTTGCCTAACGATCTCCACGCGCGCCGACGCGCCGGTGTTATCTTCCTGGAATAGAAAGTCGCAAGAGCGTTTGCGGGATCCTTCGACTTCGCACAGGATGACAACTTCCATGGCCGCTTCCACTCGCGTTCGTTTTGCTCCTTCGCCCACCGGCTTTCTTCACATCGGCGGTGCCCGGACCGCGCTTTTTAACTGGCTTTTCGCACGACATACCGGCGGGAAATTTGTCCTGCGGATCGAGGACACCGATCAGGCGCGCAACACCGAAGAAGCAACCGCTGCGATCTATCGCGGGCTGCGCTGGCTGGGGATCGATTGGGATGAAGGACCGGAAGCCGGCGGAGATTTTGGGCCGTATTTTCAGAGCGAACGCAACGAAATTTACGAGCGCCACCTGCGCCGCCTCGAAGAAGGCGGACACCTTTTCGAGGACAACGGCGCAATTCGTTTCCGTTCGCCGCGCGAGCACGTCGTCGTCGACGATCTCGTCTGCGGCCGAATCGATTTTGACCTAACGAACCCGGAGACGCATCCCGACATGACGATCCGGCGACCGGATGGCTCCTGGATTTTCCACTTCGTGAATGTGGTCGACGACCTGGAGATGCAGATCAGCCACGTCATCCGCGGCGAAGATCATCTCTCGAACACGCCGAAGCATATCGAGCTTTACCGTGCGCTCGGGGCCGAGCCGCCGCGCTTTGCGCACATCCCGCTCATCCTGAATCACGACGGCTCGAAGATGAGCAAGCGAGACGCGGGCGCGAGTGTGCGCACTTACATCGAGGAGGGCTTCCTTGCGGAAGGAGTTCGCAACTATCTTTGTCTGCTCGGTTGGTCGCCGAAAGATGACCGCGAAAAGATCGCGATCGAAGAAATCGTCAGGTTGTTTGAGCTCGAGAAAATCAATCGCAAGAGCGCGCACTTCGACCTCGAGAAGTGCACCTGGCTGAACGGCGAATACGTTCGGGAGCTGCCGGAGGCACGCTTCCAGGCGCTCGCGCGGATTGCGTTGCAGAATGCGGGGATCGATACCGCGAGGTTTCCCGAGAGCTACGTCGATGCCGCACTCGCCACCTGCAAAGGGAAGTTTCGGGTCTTCAGCGAGCTGCCGGCCTACGGCGGATTTTATTTTCGAGACGAAGTCACCTACCAGCAGGAAGGCGTGGCGAAACATTTCACGGCGGAAAATAAGCCGCGGCTCCAAGCGCTACGCAATGCCTTTGCTGAAGTGGAAATATTCGACGCCACCTCGCTAGAAACGGTGCTGAAGGCGACGGCGGCCCAACTCGGGCTGAAGGCGCGCGATCTCGTGCACCCCACGCGGCTTGCCGCCACCGGCAGCAACGCGGGGCCGAGTTTGTATCACCTGCTGGAGATCCTCGGGAAAGCAAAGGTCCTCGCACGGATCGATGCGGCGCTCGCACAGATGCCATCCTAGAACAGCTGTGGGATCCGGAACTCCCGATAATTTCGCCCAGTTAATACGCGACCAAACAGCATGTCATCCCGAGCGTAGCGAGGGATCTCACAAGCGGTTTTTCGGCACCGCAAGACCTAACGACGTCGAATGACGCTTGCGAGATCCTTCGCCGCGCTCCGCCGGCTCAGGATGGCAGACGCTCGTGGGTAGGATCGACTGGTTGAGCTCTACTTTTTCTTCGCTTCCTTCGCCCAGGTGTCGCGCAGGGTGATGGTGCGATTGAAAACGAGCTCGTTAGGCTGGGAATCGAGATCGAGCGCGAAGTAAGCAAGGCGCTCGAATTGGTAGCGCTCGTCCGGCTTCGCCTCGCCTAACGACGGTTCGCATTTCGCCGTCACCACTTCGAGCGAACTTGGATTGATGAACGACTTGAAGTCACCCCCCGCGTCCGGTTCCGGCACGGTGAAGAGCCGATCGTAAAGGCGCGCTTCCGCATTAAGCGCGTGCGGCGCGCTCACCCAATGGATCGTGCCTTTCACCTTGCGATTCGAAGTCGCGCCGCCGGATTTGCTCTCGAGATCGGCCGTGCAGCGCAGTTCGACGATTTTGCCTAACGAATCCTTAATTATTTCCTCGCACTTGATGATGTAGGCGTATTTCAGACGTACTTCGCCCCCCGGTTTGAGCCGAAAATATTTCGGCACCGGCGTTTCCATGAAGTCGGCGCGATCGATGTAAAGCTCGCGGCTGAACGGCACTTTCCGCGTCCCCGCGGCGGGATCTTCCGGGTTGTTCGTCGCGTCGAGTTCCTCGGTCTTTCCCTCGGGATAATTAGTCAGGACGACCTTGAGCGGATGCAGCACCGCGAGCCGGCGCTGCGCGGTCCGATTGAATTCCGCGC
>JBDTIQ010000169.1:0-14208 GCA_039936335.1 Chthoniobacterales bacterium | reverse complement strand
CCCAGCGCGAGCCCGCCGATCAACAGGTAGATCACCGCCTTCGCGCCGTAGCCGATGCGGGCGAGGACGCGCGCCCAGCCGGGGATCACACGCCAGCGACCGAATAATTGCTGCCGTGCGACGTTTTTCGCCATGGGAGATGAAGCTAGCGCGGGTCGCGAACCTTTTCATCGGGCGACGCCCCGTTTCGCCGGCCCGCGCTGAACAAATTATAGGGCGCCCCGTTCCGAGGAGGTCGCCCAGATTGGTTCCCGAAGAATCTGGACAGGCGGAGCGCCTGCCCAAATTGTCAGTGCGCTAGGGGATGGCGTAGGCTTCGATGAGGGCGACGCCCGTGGTCTCGCCCGCGCCGCTGACGATCCCGGTGTAGTTGCCCGGCACGAGCGTCGCGAGGATGGCGGATTCGTTGTTCTTCGTCGGCGCGACTCCGGTCGCGAGGATTTCGGATTCCTGGGTTTCGCGCCAGTTGTCGTTGGTGGTGACGTTGCCGTTCGCGTCGTGCAATTCCAGAACCGGATCGGCGAGCGCGCCGGCCACGCCTAGCGACGTCAGCGCCGGCCCGATGGCCCGGAGGAGGATCTTGCCCGGTTCCGAACCGCCGACGATGAGGCCGCCGATGAGGACGTTGTCGCCGGTCTGGACGAGGCCGCGGGTGGAGATGTTCGCGACCGCCGAGGCGCCGCCTTGGTCGAGGTCGTAAACTTCCACGAGGCCCACCCCGGTGCTGCTGTTTTTCCCGGCCAGGATCGCGGTGTAGGCGCCGGGCGCGAGGGTCGCGACGATGGCGGCCTCGGCCGGATTAGTCGGCGGAATGGTGGTGGCCTGGATCGCGGTCTTCTGCGTGTCCATCCAGTTGTCGTTGAAAACAACGGAGCCGTCCGGCTTGTGCAATTCCAGGGTCGGATCGCCGAGCGCGCCCGCGACGCCCTCATCGGCGAGTTCGGGGCCGAGGCCGCGGATGAGGACGTTCTTCGATTGCGCGCCGGTGATGATAAACCCGGCGATCATGACTTTGTCGCCGGTGCCGACGTTCATTCGGGTGGAGATGTTCAGGAGCTGACCGGTGAACGGTTGCGGCAGGCTCGGATCGGCGGAGACGAGAAGGCCATCGGCGCCGAACGCCACCGCTGCATTCGAACTCACGGTGTCGAACTTCCCGCTGTGCGAGGCATACGCGAGGGGGTTAAAGGTGTCCGCCGGGTCGGGGGTGTAGCCGTTGATGGTGCGAACGTCGAGCGTGCCGCCGAGCGTCGCCGCGCCGGTGACGACGAGCTGGTCGTATTGGAACGGGAACGGTCCGCCGTCCTCGACGATCAAGGTCCCTTTGGCGCCTTGCGTGAATGTGCCGAGCATCGCCATGGTTCCAGCGGAATGGCCGGGTGAGATGTATCCCCCGGTGTTGGTGACGTTGCCGATGACCACGCCCGAACCGCTGAACACGCCGCCTTGCAGACTCACGGGCGCGAAGATGGAGACCGCGTTGAGGTCGGTGTCGCCGCCGGTCTGGGTGAACCCGGATGCAGGATCAGTCGCGGCCGCGGAGCGGGTGGACTCACCTTTTCCGCGGACCAACGCCTGCCCGATTCTTTCCGCGCTGCCGTTGTTGCCGACAAAAGCATTTCCATGCAGCCCGCCGCCGTCCTGACTGATAAGCCCGCCCGCATCGTGCGAGACGATGCTGCCGCCATCGTTCGACACGACCCCACCCGCGTCATGCGAGACGATCCCTCCGCCGTCCTGGCTGATCAGATTGCCGGCACCCGACGCGACCACGCTGCCGCCGTCATTGCTCACCACGCCGCCGCCGTCCTGGCTGATCAGCGCGCTCGCGGGGACAAGCCCGAGGAGCGCCTGACTGGCCAGGCCATCGGGGTTCGGGCCGAGAATCGTCCCGCTATTCTGGATTACATCCGCCTGCAAGGCGCGGAGGTCCGTCGCGGGATCGAAGCCGGCGTTCGGAGGTAGGGTGAGCGGGATTTGGAAGTTCGAGACACCGGTATTGAAGAGTTGGGCGAGCCCAAGAATCCCTCCACTGCCATGGACGTTTAAGTTGCCCGAGTTGGAGATGACGCCGGTGAGCCGCAGATTCACGCTGTTGGTCAGCTCGCATTTCGCGCCCGCGTGAATGAAGAGCCCGATGTAGTTGTCGAAACTTCCCGAGGACATCGTGAAGAGGCCGTAAACGTCGAGGTTTCCAGGTCCGATCAGATGACCGCCCGTGATGGAAACTGATTTGACCTGCACATCCAGACCGAAGCCGACGCTTGCGCTCCCGATCACGGCGAAGTCATTGATCCCGGGGACGCCCGGCTTGCCGTCGGCGTCCACCCAGGTGCTGGCGTCATCCCAGATCCCGCCCGACTTGGCGACAGTGAAGACCTTGCCGCTGCTGGTCTCCGCAGCTGACCCGTGACCCTGCGAAGAACTCTCCCCATGCAACGCCGCCGCTCCCGAAGGAATGACGCGAATGTAAACCGCGCCCGTGTTGGCTCGCGCAGTCGCTCCCAGTTTATCGACCGCGACCGCTTCGAGCAGATGATCGCCGATCGTGTTTTCGGTAAAATTGATCGTCCCCTTGTCGCCGTCGAAGCGCTGCACGGTCGAGCCGTCAATCAGGAGCGCGAGACTCGTGATCTGTTGCCCGCTCGGGCTGGTCGCACTCGCTCCGAAGCTAAACGTTCCCGTTTTTAGAATGATCGGGTGCTCCGGCGTTTTGCCGTTCCCGCTGCCGGCGAGGCCGGTGATGGAATTAATCGTGACCACCGGCGGCGTGTCCTGAGTAATCGTGTAACTGCCCTGCATCGCGGAGAGACCGGCGACGAATCCCGCCACGCCCGGAGTCGAGGCGAAGACGCGGAAGTAAACGCCGGTCGCGGCCGGGATTTGCTTCGCGATCAGGTAATATTGGTTGGGCACGCTGCGGGGCAGCAGCTTTCCACCGGTGGGATCTCGCAGATCGGACCACGAATTTTCGTCAGCCGGCGTGGTCGAGGTTTGCACCTTCATCACGAGACCGCTCGGTTTGCTCGGTTCGATCGCGGTGAAGTAGAGATCGCCGAGGGTGCCATTTCTGATGAAGTTAAAAGTCGGCGCCGCCAGGTGCGTTGTCGTGGAGCTGAGGTTGAACGGCCCGACCACGTTGGAGACAGCGGCCGGATACGCAGCCGAAGAGGCGACCGCACGGAAGGAGACGCCGTTGACCTGCGGGTAGCTCGTCGAGTTCAGGATGTAGGCGTTCACTTGGCCCGCGAAGCTCATGTCGCCGCTGAGACCATCGGACAAGTTTTTCCAACTCGACTCCACCGCCGGCGTCGTGGAGCTCTGCACTTTGACGGACACACCCGCCGGGAAACCGGTTTGGTAAGCCTTGAAACGCAGCACGCCGTCAGGCGTGACGCTGGCGTCCACGCCGGTGCTGTCGTTCACGAGGAAAGTGGTCGCGGAGAGACCGCCATGGTCGGGCGGCGCGGGCGGGTTCACGATCACGGCGAAGGAGCCGAGGTTGTTGCTGTTCTGGCTCGGATCGAGCGAGCCCAGAAAGACCCGAGTCGCGCCGCCGGGGACCACGATGCTCTGCAAGCGGCCGTTGTCATCGAGGCCGTCGCCGATGAAGAACGGCTGCTTTAGTTTCGGCGAAAGGCTGGCGTAGCTCGTGCCGCCGGTCACGCCGCCGTTGAAATTGAGCGCCGCCGGAGCCGTGCCGGTGGGAACGGAATCGTCGAGGAAAACGCCAACCAGCGAATTGATCGGTGCGGTCAAGGCCGCGATGTGGTTTTCCAGCGCGTGGAGGTAGAAACGAATGCCGAGATAAGGGCCGCCGTCGGGACCGGTGCCATTCGGGAAAGCTGGATCGTTCGAAACGCTGCCGCTCGCGCTAAAGGAGAGCAGATCGTTCGTGTGCAAAGCGAGACCCTGCATCTGATGGGGCGCGGCGTTCTGGAGCGTGTCCTGGCCGTTGCTCGCGGTCGTGCCAGCGGCGACGCCGGCGAGCCAGATATTCGCAGTGCCGGGGACGTTGAAGCTGTTGTTGGTCGTGCTGCCACCGCCGCCACCCGTGGTCGAGCTGCCGGTCCAGCTCGGCGCACGATCGCTGCTGCTGTTGGTGAGGCCGGTGATGTTATTGGCGCTCACGCTGCCGTTGCTGTTGATCACGAGATCGGCCGTGTAAATGAAACCGGAGCCCCAAGTGATCTTGCTGTCATCAGGCGAGAACGACGGATCGAACCCGTAAACCAATCCGCTATCCGCGCTGCTCACGATCGGGTGCTGGTTTGTCCCGTCGGCGTTCATCAACCAGAGCGCTTCGTTCTGCACGAAGACGATCTTCGTCCCGTCGTGCGAATAAGACGGCGCTTCGTAGTTCGACAGCCCCTGGGTCAGGTTAACCGTCCCGGCCTGGTGCGCGACGCCGTTCGCTTCGAAGGAAAGATCCGTCGCGTAGATGTCGTTCTGGGTTGAGTTCGCATCGGCTTTGCGCACGAAAATGATGCGACCGGTGCGGGTGCCGCTGTTCGAGGCAAAGATCGGATACCAAGCCGGATCGGAATCAACCGAGGCGAGGGTCTCGTCCAGCTTGGTGTAGTTGCAGAGAGCGGTGTTGTACTCGTTGCCGCTCGTGCAGGTGGCGTTGGTGATCACGATCTTGTTCGCGTTCGTGCTCTGGGTTTCGAAAGCAATCAGCGTCCCGTCCGGCGACCATTTCGGCTTCAACCCGCCGAGGGGCGAGCCGCCGCCCGCGAAGACGAGATTCTGCGGCATGTAATCGGCCGCGGCCGTCTTCGAAACATAGCCATCCTGATCCACGAAGATGATCTGGCTGCCGTCGCGCGCGTAGTTCGGGTGGTTACCCGCGCCGAAAAACGGCGTTTCAACCTGCGAAGCGGAATCCACCATAAAGAGCGAGCCGCCAAAGCCGTATTGCTCATCCACATAGCCCCGCTGGAAAACGATCGTGCCAGCAGCCAGCCGCGCGACCGGTGCGAGCTCGAGCAAGCTACCAAGGGTGATGACCAGAGCCGGACGGAGGAGGCTAGAAAAAAGTGACGATTTCATGGGCGATAGTTTATTTTGCGGGTTACGGGACAAACTCCGCCGCGGTGACAGAGTTCTCCCTTTCTCTGTCAATGCCGAAAAACTGCGCAGATCGGCTCACGAAATTTCGGAAAATTTTCCCCGCCCCTTCGTTTTTCACGATTCCTGCTTAAAGGCCCTCGCCATGCCTAACGAACCTCCTCCTCCCTCGATCGATTCCGCCGCGGAAATCACCGCCCTTTTGCACGATCTCCTGCCCGGCACGCAGGTCGGCGCGACCACCGCGCCCTTGGACGCAATGCTCCCGCAGCTTTACGACGAGCTACGCCAACTGGCCGGTAATTACCTCCGCCGGGAACGCCCCGACCACACCCTGCAGCCGACCGCGCTCGTCCATGAAGTTTACCTGCGCTTGCTCGGCGATCGGCCGATTAACTGGAAAGACCGCGCGCATTTTCTCGGGATTTCCGCGCGCATCATGCGCCGGATTTTAACTGACTCAGCCGTCGCCCACAGCGCGCAAAAACGCGGCGGCGGCGCGACCGTCGTGACGCTCGATGAAGCGCTCGATTTTTCCGACAAATGCGCCGTCTCCCTGACCGGAGTCGACGAAGCGCTCACTTCGCTCGAGAAAATCGATCCGCGCCAGGGCAAGATCGTCGAGCTGCGTTTCTTCGGCGGGCTTACGATCGAAGAAGTGGCCGAAGTGCTGGCGATTTCGCCGGCCACCGTGAAGCGCGAATGGTCGACCGCGAAGCTCTGGCTCCAACGCGAGCTCCGCGACGAAGCCGCCTGATTTTCTCTCGTCGATGACTTCGGAGCGGTGGCAGCAGATCAAGGACATCCTCGCCGACGCGCTCGTCCGTGAGACACCTGCGGAGCGCGCCGCGTTCGTCGAGCAAGCGTGCGGCAGCGACGCCGGCCTCGCGGGCGAAGTGAACTCCTTCCTCGCGCAGGACCCGAAAAATCTCGACAGCTACGCGGACCGCGCCGATCCAGCGCGCGCCGACGCCGGTCGTCGCGTCGGCGCCTTCGAGTTGATCCACGAGCTCGGCCGCGGCGGGATGGGCGCGGTCTGGCTCGCGCGGCGCGCGGACCGGCGCTTCGAGCAGCAGGTTGCAATTAAGTTGCTCAAACGCGGGACCGACACGGAAGAAGTGCTGCGGCGTTTTCACGAAGAACGCCAGATCCTCGCCCGACTGGAACATCCCGGCATCGCGCGTCTCCTCGACGGCGGCGAGACCGATGACGGGCTGCTTTTTTTGTCATGGAATACGTCGCCGAGGGCGCGCGCCTAACGAACTTCGCCCGCGAGCGGAAGCTCACCGTTCCCGAGCGGCTCGAACTTTTCCGCAAAGTCTGCGGAGCGGTGCAATTCGCGCATCAGAATCTGGTCGTCCATCGCGATCTCAAGCCGGGTAACATCCTCGTCACCCCCGACGGCGAACCAAAGTTGCTCGACTTCGGCATCGCCCGTTTGCTCGATCCGGAAAACGCCGACGCCCTTGAAGTAACCGCGGTCGCCAACCGTCGGCTCACCCTCGCTTACGCCAGCCCGGAACAAATCCGCGGCGATGCCCTCACCACCGCGACAGATGTATACTCGTTAGGCGCACTCCTTTACGAACTCCTCACCGGCGAGTCGCCGCATCAATTTTTCACCGCCCGTCCCTCGGCGACCGAGTTGGCGCGGGTCATTTGCGAACAGGATCCGCGGCGGCCGAGCCTGCTCGCGCCGACTCCTGAGACGCGACGACGCTTGCGCGGCGATCTCGATAACGTCGTCCTCCGCGCGATGGCGCGCGAGCCGGCCCGGCGCGCTCGCGGACGACCTCGGACGCCATCTTGCCGGGCGCACGGTGCGAGCGCGGCCCGATACTTTCGGTTACCGCGCGAGCAAATTCGTGAGGCGAAATCGCGTGGCAGTGACGGCAGGAGCGGTCGTTCTCCTCGCGTTGCTCGCCGGCCTCACGACCACTTTGATTGAAGCCCGCCGCGCCCAACGGCGTTTCGAAGATATGCGTGGCCTAACGAACTCCTATCTCTTCGAGATCCACGACGCGATTCACGATCTCCCGGGCGCGACCGCCGCGCGCAAACTCATCGTCACCCGCGCGCTCCAATATCTCGACCGCCTGGCGCGCGACGCCGCGGGCGACCGCGCGCTCCAGCTCGAGCTGGCTGGCGCTTATCTCAAAATCGGCGACGTCCAGGGAAAGCCGTATTCAGCGAATCTCGGCGATTCCGCGGGCGCGTTGAGCTCTTACACGAGGGCCGCCGCCATCGCAGCGCCGCTCGCTGCCGCCGAGCGGGGCAGTTCCTCCGACGCGCGTCGGGTTTTGAGCCAGGCCGACGAGAGCCTCGGCGGGGTTGAATCGCGCCTCAGTCATTGGGATGCGGCCGCACGCGATCACCGCGCGGCACTTGCCATTCGCGAAGAATTGCTCGCCGCCGCTCCCGCGGAAAAAGAAACCTGGCAAAGAGGCATCGTCGCCGACGAGATCGGCCTCGGCGATGTCCTGATCAGCGCGCATCGTTTCGCGCCCGACGTGCTGGCGCAACGTCGGGCGCTGGAAAATTTCCAGCGCGCGCTCCCGCTCTGCGAGGAATTGGCCGCGGCTCATCCGCAGGATCCGCAAATTTCCTTCCTTCTCGCCAAAGTCTGCTCCCGCATCGCCTCGGTGCAGACCGACATCGGCGCGGCCCAAAATGACGCCAAGGCGTTTGCTGGCGCCGCGGAGTTTCACCGCCGCACGGTCGTGCTCGATGAAGCGATGCTGCGCGCCGATCCAGCGAGCACTTTGCTCCGGCGCAATCTTGCCGACGAGTTGATCGCGCTCGGTTATCTACGCGCTTTCACCGGCCAGAATCTCGCCGAGTCGTTAGGCGACTGCCATCGCGCTGAGGAAATCATGGTCAACCTTTCCGCGGCGGATCCGGCCAACGCCGAAGCGCGGCAGGATTTGAGTTCCGCGTATTTCGTCACCGGTCGCATTCTCCAGGCACAGGAGAACTTTCCCGAGGCCACGAAGAGTTATCATCGCTGTCTCGAGATTCTCGAACCGCTCGTCGCCGCTCATCCGGGAAATGTCGAAACCGCCTTCGATCTCGCTCGCGTCCGGCGGCGTCTTGGCGAGGTAAGTGCGCAAACGCAGAAAGCGGGATCGAATTAGCTCACGGAGCTGGCTCTCTCATCTCTGGCACGAGTGGTCGGTCGAGAGCTGGCGCGCGATCGCGCCCGCTCTTGCGCACCCTCGACCTCACGAATGGCCTAACGATCGGCTGACCGTGACCTGGCTCGGCCATTCCACCGTGCTCCTGAACTTCTTCGGCGTCATCATTCTGACCGATCCGGTTCTTTTCCCGCGGATCGGGATTCGGGTGCCTTACCTTTTCACGATCGGTCCGAAGCGCCTGACGAAACCCGCGCTGACCTGGCGTGACCTGCCGCCGATCGATCTGATTCTCTTGTCGCATGCGCACTTCGATCACATCGACACACGCACGTTGCATCGCTTCCGTGCGCCAACTCAGGTGGTAACCGCGCCGCGCACGCGCGATCTCTTGCGTTGGACGAAACTGCGCGAAATCACCGAGCTCAAATCGGGCGAAACACATCAGGTCGAAACCGCGCGCGGCAGCGTAACGGTCCGCGCGTTCCGCGTGAATCACTGGGGCGCACGGCTGCAATACGACAGCTATCGCGGATATAACGGCTACGTCCTCGAGCGCGATGGCCGGCGCGTCATCTTCTCCGGCGACACTGCCCTAACGAATGGCTTCGCCTCGCTCAATGACGGCCAGCCCTACGATCTCGCGCTTATGGGCATCGGCGCTTACGAGCCTTGGATCAGGTCGCATTGCACGCCCGAGCAGGCGATCGCGATGGCCGACGCAGCCAGCGCACGCTTCATCCTGCCGATGCATCACCAGACGTTTAAGTTGAGCTTCGAACCGTTCTGCGAGCCGATCGAACGGTTCGTTGAGGCGCTCGCCGACGAGCCCGAGCGGATCGCCCTGCGCGAAATTGGCGAGACGTTCGTGCTCGAAGATTAAGTCCATCGGAGCCTTGCGCGTGGACGACCCTAAGTGTCTTGAAAGGCATGCGCGCTGTTTTGATCAAATCGCCCGGCGGACCCGAGCATATCGAACTGGGAGAAACCGAAGAGCTTGCGGCCCCCGCCGGCGATCGTGTGCGGGTGCGTGTCCACGCGGCGGCGCTAAACCGGGCCGATCTCCTGCAACGGGAAGGCAAGTATCCGGCGCCGCCTGGTTATCCGGCCAACATCCCCGGACTCGAATTCGCCGGCGAAGTGGAATCGTTAGGCTCGGAAGTGCGACGCTGGAAAAAAGGCGCGCGCGTTTTCGGCATCACGGCTGGCGGCGCCCAGGCCGAGTTTGTCACCGTGCCCGAAAGCAACCTCGCGCGCATCCCGACGGATCTGAATTTTACCGAAGCCGCGGCCGTTCCCGAAGCATTCATCACGGCGTATGACGCTCTCTTCGCACGGGGCGGATTGCGCATGGGAGAGCGCGTGCTCATTCACGCGGCGGCCTCCGGTGTGGGAACGGCGGCCGTGCAGCTCGCGCACCTCGCCGGTGCGTTTGTTTACGGCACCTCCCGCCATGCCGCGAAGCTCGAGAAAATTCGCGATCTCGGCCTCGACGAAGGCTTCGTGGCTCGCACCCCGCCGGGTAAATTTGTCGATGCGCTGCACCAGATGACCAACGGCGTCGGTGCCGACCTCATCATCGATCTCGTCGGCGGCAGTTACTTTTCGGCAAATCTCCGCGCCCTCGCGATGCGCGGCCGGCTCGTTTGCGTCGGCACGACCGCGGGATCGACGTCTGAGATCGATCTCTCCGTCCTGCTGAGGAAACGCGCGACAATCGTCGGCACGGTGCTGCGCTCGCGCTCGATCGAGGAAAAGGCGGAAGTCATCCGTGGATTTGCCTCGCACGTGCTGCCGTCGCTGGCGGCGGGTGATTTGCGGCCGGTGCTGGATCGGATCTTTCCCGCCGCCGACATCCGCGCGGCGCATGTTTACCTCGAGACGAACCACAGCGTCGGTAAAGTCGTGCTCGACTTTTCCTAGCTCCACGGAGACGCGGCGATGTTTGCCAAACGAGTCTGACCTTCCGTTGACTTCAGGACGGCTTTCACGGCGACCTGCACCCGATCTTCGAGTGGGTGCCCGTCGCGAAAAGGCTTCGCCGTCGACGCACTACAACGGCAGAGCGCGATCCGTTTTTCCGCGGGATAGCTTTTCCCGTCCGCGTCCTTCTTTTCCGCTTCGCCGTTCACTCGTTATCCTTTTCTTGGAAATAATACCAAGGGCCTGTAATCATTTACCCGACGCGACAATTTTATTACCGTCTGTTCATGCTACACGCGTTCCTCTCGCGGAATCGGCTTGAGCTCATCGAGAGCTGCCGAAGCAAGGTACGCGCAAGGTTATCTCCACGAGCGGGCTTTAGAGGCGTTGCAGTTTGGCATTCCCCTTTTCCTCGATCAGGTCATCAAGACACTGGAGGTGGAGCAAACCCCCGAACCGACGCTCAGCCTCAAGGTGTCGGGCTCCGCCGCCGGCGGAAAGAGCAACAGCTCCGAGATAGGAAATGCCGCGGCGCAACACGGCCGGGAACTCTTACAGGAGGGTTTTACCGTCGATCAAGTGGTGCATGACTACGGGGACATCTGCCAATCCATCACCGACCTGGCCTTTGAGCGCGACGAGCCGTTTACCGTCGATGAGTTCCGGACGCTCAATCGGTGCCTGGATAATGCCATCGCCGACGCGGTGACGGAGTTTAACTATCAGCATGATCTTATTCTAGTGAATCACGGGGACAACCTCCTCAATCAGCGCCTTGGATTTTTCGCGCATGAGGTAAGGAATCTCCTGAACTCCGCGATGCTGGCCGTGAGCGCACTCAAAGCCGGGCGAGGATAAGCGGGGCCACGGGCACGGTTTTGGATGCGAGTCTGGTCGGTCTGCGCAATCTGATCGACCGTTCGCTTACGGAGGTGCGCATGGCCGCGGGAATGCCGGCGCACCGCCGGCTCTTCTCGCTTTCTCATTTCATCGAGGAAGTGAGGCTCTCCGCCGCTCTCCAGGCAGAGATGGAACATTGCCATCTGGATGTGGCCAAAGTCGATCCTCACCTCGCGCTCGACGCGGACCGCGACCTCCTTCTCTCCGCGGTGGGCAACTTGTTGCAAAACGCCTTCAAATTCACCCATCGGGAAACGGACGTGAGTCTCAGTGCCTATGCCAGTGCCGATCGCATCCTCATTGACGTAGAGGATCATTGCGGCGGCTTGCCCGCTGGCGATGCGGAAAAAATGTTCCTGCCCTTTAGTCGGAACAGCCAAAACAAAACCGGCCTGGGCCTTGGGTTATCCATCGCGCGCAGCAGCGTCGAAGCAAACGACGGCATCCTGGGTGTTTCTGATAGGCCGGGCTCGGGCTGCATTTTCCGAATCGATCTTCCCCGTTTCCCCATGCCGGACTCGTTCGCTCCCCGTCAGCCGAGTTGGCTATTTAACGGCGGTTAACGATCAATCTCCGATAAGGTTTTACTACATGCGATGGATCGATATCTGCTCTTCCTCCTGCATTGCCCACCCTCCTCCCGCCCTGCCTTATCCATTTGGCAATTCCCTTGATTCGTTCTCTATGAGCAGATTCACCCTGGACCGCCCGCGGGTAACAGGTTCCGAGAAGGACGTTAACGCACATGGGCCGGAGGAAGAGTGCCTGGACGCCAGCGAAACGCAGCTCGTGCGGGTCCTCATCCTCGAAGACAGCCGCAGCGACCAGCTTGTCCTCGAAGACACACTTGCCCACGTCGCGAGCGTGCGTTTCGAGATCACCGAAACCTCCCGACTGCGGGAGGCGATGGCGCTTCTCGAAGGTAGCGTTTTCGATGTGATTCTGACCGACCTCGGCCTACCCGATAGCTCCGGCGTGGAAACCCTCATGGACCTCCGCCAGGTCGCCCAAGGAACCCCTATCATCGTACTGACCGGGCTCAGCGACGAACGCATGGGCATCCGGGCGATGCGGGAAGGCGCCCACGATTACTTTGTCAAAGGCCATTACTGGGAAAATGGCCTGGTCCGGGCGATCCGAGAGGCGATCGAACGGCATCGCGTGGAACAGGCGCTCCACTCCAGTGAAGAACGTTTTCAAACTCGATCGAGTCGCTGCTGGACGGCTTCGCCCTTCTCACCCCGGCGCGGGGAGCCGACGGGGCGATTTCCAGTTTCGCGGTCGACTATACAAATGCTGCGAGGTTTGGGCTGCGGCTGCACTCCACCGCCTTACCCACGCCTGAGAGCCTCACGGATTTGTTTCCCGATTGCCACGAACGCGGATTGTTCAAGGAACTGGTGCGGATCGTGGAAGGCGGCGATCCCCTGACTCCGAACCGGATCTTGCTTCGGCACGATCTCGAGGACAATCCCAAGTCTCCGATTTACGATTTTCGCGCCGCCAAGACGGGCGAAAGGATCGCCCTGAGTTGGCGTGATGCTGCGCCCCGTCTCCGCCTCGAAGCGCAGCTCCTGCAATCGGAAAAGATGAATTCCGTCGGCCAGCTGGCGGGAGGGATCGCCCACGATTTCAATAATCTGCTGACCGTGATTCACGGGCAGGCCGACCAACTGCGAGACTCCGCCTGGTTACCGGCAGAGTTGGCGGATTCAGTGCGCGAGATTTCTCTCGCTGCTGTCCGGGCCACCGATCTCACGAAACAGCTTCTCACCTTCAGCCGGCAACAGCCGATGATTGCCGCCGACATCGACCTCAACGATACCGTCGCACAAATGAGCAACATGCTCGGGCGCGTGCTGGGCGAACAGCTTCGCCTCCGGGTCGAATTCCGGCAGCCCTCTCCGTTCGTTCGCGCCGACCGCGGCATGATCGAACAACTCCTTCTTAACCTCGCCGTCAACGCCCGCGATGCGATGCCGGACGGGGGCGAACTCGAAATCTCGACCGACGTCCGCATGGTCGAGGAGAGCGAATTGGAACACGAACCCGACGTGCTCCCAGGACGCTTTGCCTGTCTCCGGATCCGCGACCAGGGCTGCGGCATTCCCGCCAACCAGATAGGCAAAATCTTCGAGCCATTCTTCACCACCAAAGAAGTAGGCAAAGGCACTGGGCTCGGCCTCGCCACCGCCTACGGCATCGTCAAACAGCACAAGGGCTGGATAAAAGTCGAAAGCGAAATGGGACAAGGCACTTCCTTTGAAATCTATCTCCTGCAGTCCGATGCGAAACAGGCGACGCCGGTCGCGATCATGGAAGTCGTCACACCGGTGCATGGCATCGAAACGATCCTGCTGGTGGAAGATGAAGACACCATTCGCGAGCTCGCCAGAGATTTCCTCGCCGTCTATGGTTACAACATCCTCGCGGCCAGTAACGGCCCCGAGGCGATGGAAATTTGGGAGCGCGAGCGAGATCAGATCGATCTCCTGCTGACCGACCTGGTGATGCCTCACGGGGTGAGCGGCCAAGCCCTCGCGGCCCAGCTCCAAAGCGATCAGCCCAACCTGAAAGTCATCTACAGCAGCGGCTATAGTTATGACCTTTTCGAGCCGGATTCCGTCCTCAACCCGTCCACGAACTTTCTGCAAAAGCCTTATCGCCTGAACAGCCTCGCCGAGATGATCCGCACCTGTCTGGACGCCAAACCGGCCTGAATCCTCCCCGACCCCGGCGTCCTTTAAAAAAGCGGTCTAAGCCTTCCCCCGCCCGGAACGGGGTCACCCACCCGCAAGCGCCCTCCGATCTCGAAATCAGCGACAGCAATATCTCGACTCCTCACCGAAGTCGCGCGCCCATTCATCCACGACTTCGAAGCGCTCGCACAATGGCAGACCGCCCGGTCGTCGATCCTCCTGCCGGAAGTCACGACCAACTGAACCCGTCCAAATCGAAGGGGAAGCCGCCACCAGAAACGCCCTGCGGTGGCCACCGGAAACACCAATGTCGGCAAAGCCGTGCTCGACTTTTTCCAGCTCCCGGCAGAAGCACCGGTCATAGCCCAACGAGTGTAGGGCAACTGCCAGCGATCATTCCCGGCTATGCCGGCAAGTTGTAGCCGGGGCCGCTGACCCCGGCTGTTCTGGCGCACGACCCGCTCTGGCGCTGCCGGGCCAAC
>JBDTIQ010000168.1:0-16370 GCA_039936335.1 Chthoniobacterales bacterium | reverse complement strand
TCTCTTTGATGAAGGTCCGTTTGCGCGATTCCCAGACGCGATCCGCGACCATGTCCATCGCACGGTCGAGCGAGAGTTCGCTCCAGGCGGTCGCGCGCGGGGCGCGATATTTCACCTTCAGCTCGCGATGTGCGTGCGTGAGCAGTTGATAAGACGCCGCGCCTTTCGGGCAAAGATTTCCCTGTGAGATCGGCGACTCGGGATCGCCCTCGATCGAGACGAGCTTGTTGTCCTTGTGATAAATGAGCTGCCCGCAACCGACGCCGCAGTAGGGGCAAATGGAGCGCGCCACCTGCGCGTCGTCGATGCGCGCGTGCGAAGTCCGCGTTTTATCCGACATCGCCTCTAGGCCGGTGCCGTCTTTGCCCTCGCGAATTTGCCTAACGAGCGGCCACTGCGAGAGGAGCTGGGCGAGAGACGGCATCAGGGAATGATCGCACGAGAAGCTGCGATTGGTTGCTCTCGCTTCAGAGCTTTTGGCGCTGGCATCGCGGGCGGAAGTTAGCCGTCTCGGCTGACTTGGCCGGCAGCCTTCCAGCCTGCCGCGCCCGACCGGGCAGGATGGCTGGTCGCCGAGTCGGGTCAAGATGACTAGCTCCGGGCTGCGCCAGAAAGCGCCGGACGGCGCGCGATCGCGGCCCTCTAGAAAATCACCTGCAACCGCAGCAGCACCTCGTCAAACTCGCTGCCACCAAACTGCGGATTCGCGTCGCGAAAATCCGACCAAGTGTGCACGTAATCGGCCATCAACTTTACGTTGTCGGCGTGGATGTAATAGTTCAGCCCGGCGGTGAGCGAATGGATGCCGTCGTTGCCGAGTTGACCGGGATTGAGTGCTTCCCATTTCACGACCGCCTGCAGCTTCTTCGACAAAAAAAAATAACTGCCCTGCACATACCAGCCGTTGGTGACGAAGTCGGCCATCGCTGGAACGCTGCCCGAGGCGCGGCCGTCGACCTGTTCCTCGAGATATTCCGAGATCAAATCGAATGGTCCGATCTTCAGCCAGGCGTCGAAGCTGAAGGCGTTGCGCTCGTCTGCGCTCGTGAGGATAAAGGAGCTGAGTGAGCCGTCCGGATTCACCTTGAGGTTGAGCGCGGGCGAGATGTTCGTGCCGGGATTGTCGCGGCTGTGGAAATAATCGCCGCCCAGTTTCAAGCTCGCTTCCTGGCCCATGAGCTGGCCTTTCCACGGCCGCAACTCGAGCCGGCCGACATACATGAATTCGTTGTTGTCGTTGTTGTTAAAGTTCCGGCCGTTCCCGTTGAAAATACCGGCGTAGTAAGTGACCGCGTCCTTGTAGTCCGACGCCGCGTTCGTTAGGGGTTTGCCCCAGACCATCGCGCCGATTTGCCGCTCGGGCACGATCGCCCCCGTCGGCAGGCTGCGTTCAATCGTGTAAATAAGTGCATCAGGCGTCAGGTTCTCCAAGCCGAACGGCGCCTTCCACTGTCCGATTTTTACGTTCGCTTCCGGCACACCGTGCCAGTTGATGAAGATGTCGGTGCCGGAGAATTCCACCCGATTGGAGTTCGTCACCGTCGTCGTCGCGCCGGTTGTGGTGTTCACCGATTTCAACGCGGTGATCGCGGCGTCGCTTTGCTCGAGATCGCCTTCGATTTTGAAATCAAATTGCTCGGCGAAATCGCCGCTCAAATTGATCCGGGCGCGGCGAAGACGGAAACGATCCTTCAGCGCCGTCGCGCCGAAGCGGCCTTCGAACGCGGAGACATCGCCATCCTCGAAATTAGCCTGGATGTAACCGCCGAGCGTGAGCTTGTATTCCGAGCCGCCGGGGTGGACATCGACCGGCGGAGGCGTCGGCGCGCTGAAAACCGTTTTGCTCCCGTCGCCGGCGGCGGGCTTTTTCTCCGCTCCAAACTCGGGCGCAAACGGACTGCGCGCTTTGAGTGCGTGCACTTCGTTTTCGAGATCGGAATTTCGCTCCTGTAATTGCTGCACGGCCTTCTCGAGTTTCTCGAGCCGTTCCGCTTCCGATTTTCCCGGGGCGTCCTCCGCCCGAAGAGCCGATGCGAGAATCACAAGGAGACCGCAGGTGATGAACGCGCGGATTTTCATGGAGCACGATGGCATCTCACCTAACGAATACCTAACGATTCCCGCTGCCCGGCGTGATACTCCTGCAGGCTCTTCACCGTCATCGGCCCGCGCTGCAGAGACCGAATCCCTTTCGCGCTCGCGAGAGCGGCGCGCAGCGTGGTCATGATCGGAATCCGCTGCGCCAGCGCCGCGGTCCGGATTTTCACCTCGTCGGCGCGCGGAATCTTGCCGCTCGGCGTGTTGATGATGAACTGAATCTGCCCGTTTTTGACGAAGTCGAGCACGTTCGGCCGGCCTTCCGCGATCTTGAAAACCGTCGTTACTTCCACCCCGCCGGCCGTGAGCGCCGCCGCCGTCCCGGAGGTCGCGATGATGCCAAAACCCAGCTCCGCATACTCGCGCGCCAACGCGATCATGTTCTGTTTGTCGCTATCTTTCACGCTGATGAAAACGTTCCCGGCGCGCGGGAGAGGCCAGGCGCTGGCGAGTTGCGATTTCGCGTAGGCGAGGCCAAGATCGGCATCGATCCCCATCACTTCGCCGGTCGACTTCATCTCTGGGCCTAACGAGATATTGATGCCTTCGAACCGCAGGAAAGGGAAAACCGCTTCCTTCACCGAGTAATGTGCCGGCACGATTTCTTCGGTGAAACCGAGTTCGCCTAACGACGCCCCGGTCATCACCTTGGCGGCCAGTTTTGCGAGCGGCACGCCGATCGCCTTGCTCACGAACGGCACCGTCCGCGAGGCGCGCGGATTAACTTCGAGCACGTAAAGTTTTTCGCCCTTCACCGCGAACTGCACGTTCATTAGTCCGCGCACGCCGAGCTCATGCGCCATTGCTTTCGTCGCGCTCGTGATCTCGTCGAGGATCGCGCGGGAGAGGGAAAATGTCGGCACGACACACGCGCTGTCGCCGCTGTGAATTCCGGCTTCCTCGATATGTTCCATGATCGCCCCGATCACCGCCGTCTCGCCATCGGCGATGCAATCGACATCGACCTCGATCGCGTCATCGAGAAACCGATCGACCAGGACCGGCCGATCCGGGCTCACCTCGATCGCGCTTCGCATGTAACGCCGCAGATCTTCCGGGTTGTAAACCAGCTCCATCGCGCGACCGCCGAGAACAAACGACGGCCTAACGAGCACCGGATATCCGATCCGCTCCGCGATTTCCACAGCTTCATCTTCGCTTACCGCCGAGCCGCTCGGCGTCTGCCGAAGTCCAAGCCGATCGAGCATTGCCGCGAAAAGCTTGCGATCTTCCGCGAGCTCGATGCTCTCCGGTTGCGTGCCGATGATCGGAACACCGGCCGCTTTCAAACCCGCCGCGAGATTCAGCGGCGTCTGACCGCCGAACTGCACGATCACGCCCTCCGGTTTTTCCTGCTCGTAAATGTTGAGCACGTCCTCGTGCGTGAGCGGCTCGAAATAAAGTTTGTCGCTCGTGTCGTAATCGGTCGAAACCGTTTCCGGATTCGAGTTCACCATGATCGTCTCGATCCCAAGCTCGCGGAGCGCGAAGGCGGCGTGGACGCAGCAGTAGTCAAATTCGATCCCCTGGCCAATCCGATTCGGTCCGCCGCCGAGGATCATGATCTTGCGCTTGTCGTTAGGCCGGATTTCGTTCTCCGAGCCGTAGGTGGAGTAATAATATGGCGTGTAAGCTTCAAACTCGGCGGCGCAGGTATCGACGAGGCGGTAGGTGGGAATCACGCCGGTGACGATGCGCGCCGCGCGAACTTCCTCCTCCGAGGCGCCTAACGAATGCGCCAGCTGCCGATCGGAAAAGCCGAGCCGCTTCGCCCGGCGCAGTGCGCGGGCGTCGCACTCCCGTAGCACAGGCATCTTGCCTGTGGGGCCACCGGGCGTCTCGCCCGGTGTTTCGTCCGCCTGCCGCAAAACAGCAGCAGCCCCAAGACTAAACGCCTCCTCTTTCAACCCCGCTTTCTGCGGATTATTTCGCAGATAAGTCCGGATCCGCTCCAGCTCCTCCCCATCCGGCACGATCCGGTCGAAATTCTCATCCTGCCAAAGAGCGCGTGTGCGTCCTAAAAGTTCGTTCACCTGTTTCGAAGTGAGTGATTTCCACGAATGGAGAATATCACTGAGCCCGAATCCGGCGGCAGGTTTCAGGATGACATGGACGTGGTTAGGCATGATCGCCCAGACGTCGAGCGTGTAACGTTTTCCATCGAAATGCCGCAGGGCCTTTTCGACCATGTCGCGCGTGGTGGACTCGCGGAGAAGACACTCACCATGACCTTGGTCGAGCCATCGTTCTCGTTCTTCACGGAAGCGGTGCTGGTATTCATGCTTCGTCTTCGCGTCCCATGGAGTGGGATGGAACTTGAGCCACGTTTGGAGCTCTTCGTTCCATTGGCGCAGGAGATCGGTGGGAACTGCGTCGGCCAGACGAAAGGTGACGAAGTAGGTGGCGTTTGCCTGGCGCCAGTGGGGGAGGTTGCGATGGGTGATGGTGACCTCGGCGTGCGGGTCCATAGACTGGAAGACCGGGGCGGAGGATTCACCGGGCGAGACGCCCGGTGGCCCCACAGGCAGGATGCCTGTGCTACGGAGAGATGCTGTGCTCCCCGTTCGCGACTTGAGGGTTGCCGCCTCTTTCACGATCTGCGCGATGTTGCTCAGGAACCACGGGTCGATCTTCGAGAGGTTGAAGATTTCCTCGCTCGTCATTCCATCCTCGAACGCCTGCGCGAGATAGAATATTCGTTCCGCATTCGGCACGCTCAGCTTCCGTCGCAACGTCTCCGCATCGACGCGCGCTTCGCGTCCATCGCCGCATAAGCCGAAACGTTTTATCTCGAGCGAGCGCAGCGCTTTTTGCAGCGCTTCCTTAAACGTCCGCCCGATCGCCATGGCTTCGCCGACGCTTTTCATTTGCGTCGTGAGCGTCGCGTCGGCTTCGGGGAATTTCTCGAAGGTGAAGCGCGGAACCTTGACCACGCAGTAATCGATCGCTGGCTCGAAACTCGCCGGGGTCTCGCGCGTGATGTCGTTGCGGATTTCGTCGAGCGTGTAGCCGACCGCGAGCTTGGCTGCGATTTTTGCGATCGGAAATCCTGTCGCCTTCGAAGCGAGTGCGCTCGAACGCGAGACGCGCGGATTCATCTCGATCACGATCATCCGGCCGTTCTCCGGGTTGATCGCGAACTGGATATTCGACCCGCCCGTCTCGACGCCGATCTCGCGGATGACCGCGAACGAGGCGTCCCGCATCGCCTGATACTCACGATCGGTCAGCGTTTGGGCGGGCGCGACGGTGATCGAGTCGCCGGTGTGCACGCCCATCGGATCGAAGTTTTCGATCGAGCAAACGACCACGCAGTTGTCGGCACGGTCGCGCATCACTTCCATCTCGAATTCCTTCCAGCCTAACAATGACTCTTCGATCAGAACCTCGCTCACCGGCGAGAGATCGAGCCCGCGCTCGACGATCGTTTCCAGCTCTTCGCGGTTGTAGGCGATGCCGCCGCCGGAGCCGCCTAACGTGAAGGCCGGCCGAATAATGAGCGGGAAACTACCGATCTCGCCGGCGACGCGTTCGGCATCGGCGAGCGAGCGCGCGATCCCGGAGCGAGCGACTTCGAGCCCGATTCGCACCATCGCTTCCTTGAAAAGCTGGCGGTCTTCGCCTTTCGCGATCGCCTGCGCATTCGCGCCGATCAGCTTCACATTGTGCCTAACGAGTGCGCCGTTCCGGTTCAACTCCATCGCAGCGTTCAGCGCCGTCTGGCCGCCCATCGTCGGCAGAATCGCGTCCGGCTTTTCCCGTTCCAAAATCAGCTCGATCACTTCCGGTGTGATCGGCTCAATGTAGGTGCGATCGGCAAACTCCGGGTCGGTCATGATCGTGGCCGGATTCGAATTCACGAGCACGACTTCGTAGCCTTCCTCGCGCAGCGCTTTGCAGGCCTGCACGCCGGAATAGTCAAATTCGCAGCCCTGCCCGATCACAATCGGGCCGGAACCAATCAGGAGAATTTTGTGAAGCTGTTCGTTCCGCGGCATGGCTGCGGGAGCGTATGCAAAAACGAGCCGAGGTCGAGACAATCGGCGCTAATGGGCGTCCCGTATTAATATCGTGGCGAAGAATGCGAAGCGAAAAAAGCCGGTCGGCGCGAAGGCAGGCTGGAAGCGGTGCAAGACGAAGATCCGCTTTAAGAACAAGGTCTTCGCCCTGCGCGAGGACAAGATCGAGCTGCCGGGCGGGAAGCGGAAACGTTTCGCCTACATGGAGCGGACAGACGCGGTCATCATCGTCCCGGTGACGCGCGACGGGGAGTTGGTGCTGATCAACCAGTATCGCTACTCCGTCGACCAATGGTGCCTCGAAGTCCCGGCTGGCGGGACGCACGACAAGCCGAACGACTCGCTCAAAGGCGTCGCGCGCGCGGAGCTGCGCGAGGAAACCGGTGGCCGCTGCAGGTCACTGACGTATGTCGATTATCTTTTCTCCGCGAGCTCGCTCACGGATGAGAAGTGCCATGTTTTTCTTGCCGAGGGCGTCGTCCTTTCGGAGAAACCGGAGAAGGAAGCGATGGAGAAGATCGAAGTGAAGTTGGTGCCGGCGAAGAAGGCGCTCGCCCTCGTCCACGCCGGGAAGATGAAGGATGGGCAGTGCGCGCTCGCGATCCTGCTTCGCGAGCCACTCCTGCGGAAGAAGGGATATGTTGGTGTCCGTTAGCGCTTTGGGAGTCAGTCATCTTGACTGACTCGGCAGGCAGCCTTCCAGCCTGCCCGTGCAGAGCCGACGGGCTAAAAGGCCGTCGGCTGAGTCAGGCGAGACGCCTGACTTCCAACGTGGCGCACTGACAGGCGCACTTAGGCGGCGGCACGCTGGCGGTCGAAGTAAACTTTGCAGATCCCTTTGATTCGCGTGAGCACGTAGTAGGTGGTCTGGCTGCGCACGCGCACCAGCTCCGCGCCGACGATCCGGGTCACGAAATCGCTCGGGAGATCGAGAATTTCCTGAGGAGTCGCGCCATCGAGGCCTTTGCAAAGGATCGAGGTCATCGCGCGGGTCAGCGTCTGCACTTCCGGCCCGAGGGTCATGCGCAGGTGCGCGCCGCCGTTCTCATCGACCTGGAGATAGACGCCGACCTTATCAGCGCATTCTTCATCTTTGCGCACATCTTCGAGATTGAACTTTTCGTTAGGCCGCGGCTCCTGTTTCGGAGCGCTTTCGGCGTAGTTCACGAGTGTCTCGCGGCGCTCCACTTCCGGCAGCGTCTCGAAGAGATCGATGATGTTTTGCAGTTTCTCGGGATAAGAACTCATAACTCGTGCTCATAATCGTGCTCGTAATCGAACCGGGCAACCCCCGCATCGGCGGCGAAGCCAAGCGCGAGCACGAGTGCGAGTTAGGCGCTTTTCTCGATTGGGGCGCCGACCCTGTTGCCCCATTCCGTCCAGGAGCCGTCGTAGTTCCGGACGTTCTCGAGACCGAGTAGATAAGTGAGGACGAACCAAGTGTGGCTCGAACGTTCGCCGATCCGGCAGTAAACCACCGTGTCGACATCTGGATTCACGCCCGCGCCTTCGAAGTAGATCTTCGCCAGTTCCGGTGCTGACTTAAAGGTGTTGTCGTCCTTGGTCGCCGTTTTCCACGGCACGCTCTTCGCGCCGGGGATGTGACCGCCGCGGAGCACGCCTTCCTGCGGATACTCGGCCATGTGAGTGATTTCGCCTTTGTATTCGCCCGGCGAACGCACATCGATGAGCGGCTTGTTCGCTTTGCTTTGCGCGAGCGCTTCGTCGGCGAAGGCGCGGATTTCCTCGTCGTTCCGTTTCGACGGGACGGGATAATTCGCGCGCGGATAGTGCGGCACCTCGCGCGTCATCGGCCGGTTCTCGGCTTTCCATTTTTCGCGGCCGCCGTTGAGGATCTTGACGCTTTTGTGCCCGAAAAGCCGGAAGGCCCAGAGCGCATAACAGGCCCACCAGTTGGCTTTGTCGCCGTAGAAAATACAGGTCGTCTCGGGCCCGATGCCGTTGCGCTCGCAAAGTTCCGCAAACTTGTCAGGCGCGATGTAGTCGCGAATCACCTGATCCTGCAGATCGGCGCGCCAATCGATATGGACGGCGCCGGGAATGTGTCCGGTGTCGTAAAGCAGGATGTCTTCGTTGGACTCGACGATGCGTATGTCTTTGTCGTTCAGGTGCTCTTCGAGCCAATCCGTGTCCACGAGCGCTTCGGGATGCGCGTATTCGGTCGGGTGCGTATTCATGGACAAAGGATCGACCGCAGGTCGGCAGCCGCAAGCCCTTCCTCTCGCTCTTCGCTCTTGCAGAAGTAACTAACGATTGTGATGTCTCATTTAGTATGACACATTGTTTCATATGAAACACAGTGCGATGAAAGCCTTGGGCACCGGATTGGTCGCTCTCCACGTCGCGGCCCGGCAGCCGAATCCTTCGCCGGGCCAAGTGATCGAAGCCGTCGAAGCGGGCGCCGATTTCAAGGAACTCACGGCCCTGCGGCAGGAACTCGACCTCCCGATGGAGCAGCTCGCGGCCCGGCTCGGCTTCTCGCGCGCGACGCTCCACCGGCGCAAGGCGAGCGGGCGCCTAACGAGCGATGAATCCGACAAGGTCGTGCGCTACGCGCGGCTCCTCGGCCAGGCAGCCCGCATCTTCGACGGCGCGGAGGAAGCGCGCCAATGGTTAAAGACGCCGCAGCGCGGGCTTGGCGGCGCGATTCCGCTCGACTACGCGCAAACCGAGACCGGCGCGCGCGAAGTGGAGAAGCTGCTCGGGCGCATCGATTACGGCGTTTACTCCTGATGCCGTCCGGCTGGCGGATCGATAGACCGGGCCGCGACCCGTTCAGCGGCGAAGGCGCGCGGCTTTTTGGCGGACGCTGGAATTCTCCCGGTGTCGCCGTGGTTTATCTGAGCGCGCATCTCTCGCTGGCCGCGCTGGAGATCCTCGTCCACCAACGACCGCTCACGCCGCATGGAAAATATCTCGCCTGGCAACTCACGTGGGGCGATGCGCAAACCGAGCGGCTCCCGGTGAAAATGTTGCCGTCGCGCTGGCGCGAATCGCCACCCGGACCGCCCAGCATGGCGGTCGGCGACGAATGGGTGCGGGCGCAACGCTCGCTCATCCTCGCGGTGCCGAGCACGATCGTTCCGGCGGAGGAGAACTACCTGCTAAACCCGGCGCACTCGGATTTTCAGCGGCTCCGGATTCCGAAGCCGATTGATTTTGCGTTCGATCCGCGGCTGCTCCAGAGCTAGTGCTGGTGAAATAAATGCGACGTAGAGGGATCGAAGATACTTAGTGCGGGGAGCGCACGTGCCCTCGCGTGCTGGTTTCGGCGCTCTTGCCCGGCGCGCGAACGGATGCCATCTTCGGCCTCCGCTTTTCGCGCCGAAGTAGCTCAGTGGTAGAGCAACGGTTTCGTAAACCGTAGGTCGCGGGTTCGATCCCCGCCTTCGGCTCCACTTCTCGTTTACGAGTTCCTTATTCCTCGGCGCGCGCGAACGGATGGCCGCCCAGCGCGCGCACGAGCTGATCGCCGATCTCGGTGATGATTTCCGTCTTCGTCGGATGATAATACTCGGCGTCCTCGAGCTGCATGGCGGTGTGCTCGTGATCGATCGCGTAGGCCGGCAGGTGAATCAGATTGCTCGCGTCGTTGCAGAGCAGGCCGGCGCTCAGCAGCTTGCCCGTCCGCGCGTCCGCCGCGAATTCGCCGATACCAAGATCGTCACCGGCGAGATGCAACTTGCCGACGTCGCGACTCTCGGCCGCAGCAGTCACGAGCGTGTAACCGGCTTCCTCGGCCGCGGGATACCTCAGGCCCGCGAAGGCGAATTCCGGATCCGAGAACACCACTTGGATATTCGAGCGTTTCGTCCAGCGCCGGTCGCCTTCGCTGCAGGCGTTCTCCGCTGCGACGCCGGCTTCGATGTGCGCGTGATGCACCACCATCCGCAACCCCGCGACGTCGCCCGCGGTGAAGATGTGCTGCGAACCGTGCACCCGCATGTCGTCGCCGATCTCAAGCCTGCCTTGTTCGTTCGGCGAAATCCCGACGGCGCTGAGATTAAGTTGCTCGACGGTGGGATGGCGGCCGGTCGCGAGTAACAGCCGCTCCGCCCGAATCGTTGGCAACTTTTCCTCGCCGTTGGTCTCGATCTCGAAACCGCCGGAAGCGTCGCGGCGAATCCGCGCGACCCTGCGATCGGTCAGCACCCGAATGCGTTCCGTCTCGTAAATCATAGCCATGCGTTCGCCGAATTTCTCCGGGTAACGCGCGAGCAATTTTCTCGGCGCCACCAGCGTCACCTCGCAACCGAGCCGCGCGTAACGCAGGGCAAATTCGAGTCCGACCGGACCGGCGCCGATGACGGCAAGTGAACTGGGGATCTGCGTGTTGTGCAGTATTTCGTCGCTCGTCCAGATGGCGTCGCGCACTGTGTCGAGGCCGTCGAACTTTGGGAAAGTCGTGGTCGACCCGGTGGCCACGATCGCGGCATCGAAATGGTAACGGCGACCCTGGCTTTCAATCTCATGCATCCCAGTGAAGTGCGCGTCCGCGCGGATCATTTCGAAACAATCGCCGGCCAGCGCGCGGATTTCTTCCTGCCGATACACGCGGAACTTTTCGATCTCGGCATCTTTCCAGCGCACGATTTGCGCGAGGATCTCGTTAGGCTGTTTCGGTTCGACCCGGAACCAGCCGTGCTGCTTCGCGTGATGTGCGGCGTCGATCGGCTCGAAGAGCGCCTTCGATGGCATGCAGCCGGCGTTGATACAGAGCGACGCGTGATCGGCGTTGTCGCCCATGAAAAACAGCACGTTCGCGCCCTCTGCGCAGGCCGTGCGCGCGGCGGTAAATCCGGCCGAGCCACCGCCGAGCACAGCAATCGTCTTGCGTTTCGAATTCATAGCAACAGTGAGAGCAGCTCGGGCCGAAAACCCTCCACGACCGGGATCGAGAGACAGCGCCGGAGAATGTCGGCGTTCGTTTCCGCGGCCAGGTCACCGGGTTCGCCGAGATTGTTCAGTATGACGCCGAGGCAGCGCAAGCCGGCGGCTTCGATGTTCCGCACGGTGAGAAAGGTGTGGTTCAAACAACCGAGTCGGTTGTGCACAACGACGAGCACCGGCAGTTGCAAGTCCGTCGCAAGATCGCTCGAAAAGTAGCGATCCGTGATCGGCACGATCCAGCCACCCACGCCTTCCACGACGACGAATTCCACCTGCTCGCTCAGCCTGACGAACCCTTGCCGGAGCGCCGCGAGATCGACTTCGCGCTTTTCCGCGAGCGCGGCGGTCAGTGGCGCCGCGGGAGTTTTCAGCCAGATCGGATTGATTTGCTCGATCGTTAGGCCAGCGCTGCTCTCCGCGAGCAGAAGTTCGGCATCCTGCCGATCGCCGCAGCAGATTGGTTTGTAACCCGCGCAGCTCACTCCTTTTTCGTGCAGACGCGCGAGCAGCCAGCAACTAAACGAAGTCTTCCCGACCCCAGTATCCGTGCCGGTGACGAAGACGCTCACGCCGCCGCTTCCGCCGCGCTCAGCGCATGCAGCATCGACTCGAAAATCTTTGCGCCGTCACTGCTCCCGAGCCGGTTCTCGCAGGCACGATCAGGATGCGGCATGAGACCGAAAACGTTGCGCTCGCGATTGCAGATACCAGCGATGTTTTCGATCGAGCCGTTCGGATTCGCCGCGGCTGTGACGCGGCCTTTATCGTCGCAGTAGCGCAGCAAAACCTGCTGGTGCTCGTTCAGACCCCGGAGGGTTTTCTCATCGGCATAATAACAACCTTCGCCATGCGCGATCGGGATTTGCAGGACGTCGCCAAACGACAGGCCATGCAGAAACGGCGAGTCCGTCGCCTCAACGCGCAAGTGCACGTAGTCGCAGATGAAGTGGAGCGAGCGGTTGCGGACGAGCGCGCCTGGGAGCAATCCGGCTTCGCACAAAATCTGGAATCCGTTGCAGATGCCGATGACAAGCTTGCCCGCGCGCGCTTCTTCCACGACCGCTCGCATGATCGGCGAAAAGCGCGCGATCGCGCCGCAACGCAGATAATCGCCATAGGAAAAACCGCCCGGCAGCACGATCGCATCGGCCTTACCTAACGACGTCTCCTTGTGCCAGACGTATTCCGCCTCGATCCCATCGATCCCGCGGAGGGCCGCGAGACAATCCTGGTCGCAGTTTGACCCAGGGAATTGAACAACGGCGAAGTTCATTACTTCTCGTTAGGCATTTCCAGCCGGTAATCTTCGATCACCGGATTCGACAGCAGATCGCGGCACAGCTCGCGCAACTTCGGTTCGTGGGCGGCAGCGTCGCCATTTTCCGCCAGCTCGATTTCGAGGTAACGGCCGATGCGCACGTCGCGCGCGGCCGTGAAGCCAAGGTGCTGCATCGCTTCGTGCACCGCCGCGCCCTGCGGGTCGAGGACCGTCTCTTTCGGAGTGACAAAGACTTTCACCTTCATCGCAGCACTATGAGCCGATTGCGGAAGATTGCGACCATCTCTGGTTCCCCGCGCGCATTGTCATCCCGATCTGGCGAAGCATGGAGAGGGACCTCTCCGATGCAGGTGGAGCGCTTCGGCTGGAGAAACCGTGGATTGCAGCGAGATCCCTCTCCGTCCTACGCCGGATCGGGATGACACATCGGGGAAAAAGCTCTCCGGCTTTCGCGCTTCGCCAAAGCCGCTAAACTGCTGTCGTTATGCCAGATCAAATTCTCGCGGGAAAAACCGGTGTCATCTTCGGCGTCGCAAACAAACGAAGCATCGCCTGGGCGATCGCCAAGGCCTGGGCCGCCGCAGGGGCGAAGTTGATTTTTAATTACCAAGGCGAGCGGTTGAAAGAGAACGTCGAGGAACTGGTGGGCGAATTTGGCGAACGCACGCCGCTCTGGCCGTGCGACGTCACGAAGGACGAAGAGATCGCCGGCTTTTTCGAGAAAGTGCAGGGCGCCAGCAGCAGGATCGATTTGCTTCTCCACTCGGTCGCGTTCGCGCCGAAAGAAGCGCTCGAGGGCGATTTCCTTAGCACCTCGCGCGAAGCGTTTCGGACCGCGCATGATATCAGCGCTTATTCGTTAGTCGCGCTTGCCCGCGAGGCGGCGCCGCTCATGACGGATGGCGGCAGCATCGTGGCGATGACTTATTACGGCGCCGCGAAAGTCGTGCCGCACTATAACGTGATGGGCGTGGCGAAAGCGAGTCTGGAAGCGAGCACGCGATATCTTGCTTACGATCTCGGGAAGAAAAAAATCCGCGTGAACTGCATCTCGGCCGGACCGGTGAACACGCTCGCCGCGCGCGGCATCAGCGGCTTCTCCTCGATGATGAAGCATTATCAGGAACGCGCGCCGTTAGGCCGGAGCTGCGACCCCGGGGAAATCGGGCAGACTGGATTGTTTCTCGCGAGCGACGGCGGCGCGGCGATCACCGGGCAGACGATCTACGTCGACGGCGGGTATCAAATCATGGGGATGTGAGGGCTCCAGCAGTGCGGCGTCCAATGCAAGGGTTGTCAGCCTGAGCGGAGCGAAGGACCTCGCAAGCGTTGCTCGATCTGATTTGGCCTAACGACGTTAGAGAACGCTTGTGAGGTCCTTCACCGCGCTGAGCCGGCTCAGGATGACAATGCTCAACGTTTAACCCGGCGGCCAGCCTAACGACCGCTTGCCTAACAGGTGCACGTGCAGGTGCGGCACGCTCTCGCCGGCGTCGGGGCCGCTGTTGATCACGACGCGGTAGCCGCTCTCGGCAATCCCCAGATCACGCGCCACCTTCGTCGCCGTCCAAATTAATTTACCTAACAAAGTCGCATCCGATTCCTGCGCTTCCGCCAGCCGCGGTATGACGCGCTTCGGAATGATCAACACATGAACCGGCGCTTTCGGATCGACGTCGTGAAATGCAATTACGTCATCATCTTCGAACACGATCTTCGCCGGGATCTCGCGCGCGATGATCTTCTCGAAAATCGTCATCGAATCGAGCAGCTCCGATCCGCCGGAGCATCCGATTCGTGAAAAACCTTCTCGCGGATGAAACAGGCAACTTCCCCGCGCATCGCGTCGCAGCCTCGCGTCCAGGTCTTGGCGGAACAGAGCAATTTAATCGCTGGCTGCAGCCCGAAAAAATGCAAACTGGTCGCGCCCGTCGCGGAGAGTGCGGCGACGCGTTTCTCAAGCAGATCGAAAAATGCCAGCTCGTAACCATCGCCGGCTGCTTCCGCGATCTCGAAAAGCGACACCGAGATCGGCGGCGGTGTCGGGCGAAAGTGCGGCACGATTTCTTTGTAGCCGATCACTTTCAGAACGTAGCGGACCGTTTGGTTCAGCTGGCTGAACGCGACAACCGACTCGTCGGTTCGCAGGCGTAGGTAAAATGTGATGCTTTCCGTCACGTGCTCGGTCAGCCACCAGCTCGGATAGCCGGCGCGATCCGCCGCCTGCGTGATCGCGTCGTGCAGCCAGTCGCGATTGAACTCGAAGAGCTGTCCCGAGTCGGCACGGAGGTAGGGAAATTCTTCTTTAAAGGCGACCATCTTTCACCGGTTCGTTGAACAGCTCCCGCTGGAGCACGTTGGGTTTAATGCGACGCGCGAGCGCCTGAATTTCCTCGACGAAACGATCGACATTTTCGAATCGGTGATGGACCGAGGCGTAGCGCAGGTAGGCGACTTCATCGAGATCCCGCAGCTTATCGAGCACCTTCTCGCCGATCTCCCCGGTAGTGATTTCACCCCCGTTGGTTTCGATCTCGTGGACAATTTCATCGACTGTCTGCTCGAGGGTGACAAGACCGATGCCGCGTTTCTCGCACGCTTTCGCGACGCTGTTGGAGAGCTCGCGACGGTCGAAGCGCTCGTGGGTGCGATCTCGCTTAACGACGCGCAAATTCGCGCGCTCGATTTGTTCGTAGGTGGTGAAACGAAAGGCACAGGTAAGACAAACGCGCCGGCGCCGGATGCTGGAGTGATCGCGCGACGACCGGGAATCGATAACCTTGTCGTCGTTGTTTCCGCATTTGGGACAACGCATGATGTGGCCGAGAACCAGCCTGACACTACAACTTGTAGCGGCACGGATGGCAAGTGAATTCCGACTGATTGCGCGAAAAAAGCGCGACGACGCGCTTCTCGTTAGGCAAAACTAGGTGACTGCCCGCGACGTATCAAAGGGTTGTCATCCTGAGCGGAGCACAGCGGAGTCGAAGGATCTCACAAGCGTCGCTCGACTCGAATTGGCTTAACGACGGTCGAAGGACGCCTGAGAGATCCCGCGCGTTGCTCGGGATGACAAATCGGACCCTAACGAGGCGGAAATTCGAACTCGGCCTTCTTCTTGTCCTTCGAAAGCGTGAGGTAGGCGCTGAAGTTAGAACCGCGTTTCGAGACGAAGCCTTCGATCAAACTGGTTTTTCCGAGTTCCACCAAACGCTCCACGTCTTCCGGGGAAATCTCTTTGCCGCACAAGTTGCGCTTCAACTGAAAAACGACGCGAGGCGAGCCGTCGGCCTGCGGCTTGGCGACCACGAATGAATCGTCGGTTTGATAGAGATCGCCGTCGTGCACTTTGCTTTCGCTCAGCTTCACCGCCTTCGTCAGATCGAGCGGTGCTTTCGGTTTGCGGGGCGCGCCCTTCCCGTTTTTCGCGGTGCCTTCGCGCGGCTTCCGCGGCGGAAATTCCCAATTGATCTTCGGGCCTTGCCTAACGAGGAAGGCATCGAACGGCCGGCCCTTCTTGGAAGTAAACTTCTCAATCAGGTCGGTCTTCCCAGCGGTCACCATTTTGATCGCCTGCTCACGCGGAATCTCTTTCTGGCACATCAGGCGGCCGACCTTGAATGTCTCTTTCCACTCGCCCGCTTCCTTTTCGCGTAGGACGTAATTGGTCGGCGCTTCGCAGAGTTCCGCGCCGGTCGCCGGATCTGTCCAGAAGGGCTCGAGCGCGTTGACGTCGACTTTGTTGCCGAAATCGAGCTCGGCTTTTTTCTGGCCGGGCTTTTTCTCGTCGTCGACGATCTTGATCTTCGACGGGAAACGGTTGCCGGTTTTCCCGGAAACAAAGCCATCGAGCGGACCAATCTCGCCCTTCTCGACGAGTTCGCGCGCTTCGGCTTCCTCGATTTTGCGGCCGCTCATCACCTTGTAAATAATCAGCGTGCCGTCCTGCGATTTGAACCCGCGCAGGGTTTCGAGCATCGGCTTGCCGTCCGTCGGCGAAATGATGTCAGTCGTGCGCGAAGTCGATTCGTCTTCCTCGAAATTTTTCGTCCGCTCGACGATCC
>JBDTIQ010000167.1:0-7074 GCA_039936335.1 Chthoniobacterales bacterium | reverse complement strand
GAAAGTTCGTTGCGGCGAGGACGCCGCAACCAGCACGCGAGACGCGCGCGCTACCCGGAGCTGCACCGCGACAGCTCATCCTGCGAATTGCCTCAGGAACCGCAGATCATTCTGCGCGAAAAGCCGGATATCGGGGATGTCGAACAGAATCATCGCGAGCCGGTCCATTCCGAGTCCGAACGCGAAGCCGGTCCACTTTTCCGGATCGTAAGCGTCGTCGCCGCGAGCGCGGCTCACTTCCTCGAAGACCGCCGGATGCACCATCCCGCACCCAGCGACTTCGATCCATTTCTCGCCGCTCTTCAGCGCTTTGGATTTCACGTCGATCTCGAAACTCGGCTCGGTGAACGGGAAGTAGTGCGGACGAAAACGGACCACCGTATCCGGTCCGAACAGCTCGCGCAGGAAATACTCCAGCGTGCCTTTGAGGTCGGCGACGCTTACGCCTTCATCGACGTAGAGACCCTCGATTTGGTGAAACTGCGCGCTGTGCGTGGCGTCGACTTCATCGCGACGGAAGGCCGCGCCCGGCGCGATCACGCGGATCGGCGGCGGGGCGCTCTCCATCGTCCGGATTTGGACGGTGGACGTGTGCGTGCGTAGGAGGCGACCATCGGGCAGATAAAACGTGTCGGCTTCGTTGCGTGCCGGGTGATCGGGCGCGGTGTTGAGGGCGTCGAAGCAGTGCCATTCGTCCTCAACATCGGGGCCTTCCGCGAGCGCGAAACCCATCCGGCGAAAAAGCCCGATCGCGCGGTCGAGCATTTGCGTGAGCGGATGGAGCGCACCCAGTTCGTTAGGCGTGCCGGGGAGAGAGATATCGAGATCGGCGAGCGCGCCGGCTTCACTCGCCGCGCGTAGCTTTTCACCCGCTTCCTCGAGCGCAGCGGTGACGGCGGTGCGCGCCTGGTTGAGCAACTTGCCGACGACCGGTCGCTCCTCTTTCGAGAGCGTCTTCATCTGCTCTCCCCACGCGGAAATGCTCCCGCTGCGCCCAAGGTAACGGACGCGCGCGGCGTCCAGCGTCTGTTCGTCAGGCGCGGCGGCGATCTCAGCGAGCGCGGCGTCGCGCAGTTCTTCCAGCGGGTGCGTCATTCGTCGTTAGGCAAGTCCGCGCTCAGCAGCGGATGATGCAGGGACGTTAAGCCGCCTGCTTTTTCTTCGTCTCGCCCGACTTCTTCTCGAGCGCGTTTTTTACCTGCCCGACGATGTTCTTGAAGGCGGCTTCATCGGTAATCGCGAGGTCAGAGAGAATCTTGCGATCGAGACCGATGCCGGCGGCTTTCAAGCCTTCGGCAAAACGGCTGTAGGTGAGGCCTTCCGCGCGGACGGCAGCGTTCAAGCGCTGGATCCAGAGCATGCGGAAGTTGCGCTTCCTGGTTTTGCGATCGCGATAGGCCCAATACTTGGCTTTCATGGTCGCGTCTTTCGCGTAGCGGAAGAGTTTCGATCGGCGGCCGCGGTATCCTTTCGCGGAATCGATGACGCGTTTGCGGCGCTCGCGGCTGGCAGGCGCGTTAGTGGCTCTAGGCATGTTGTTTTTTCCCCGAATGCTTTCGGGGAATCTCCTTTCAGCGAATTGTTGTTTTGTTAGGCGCTCCCCGACCTCATTCGCTGAGTCGATCCGATAAACGGATCAGGTGGGTAGTGCGGGTGACGTTTTTAGGAACGTCGGGCTGGGAAAATAGCGGAGGTCGGCTGCGGGGCAACCAATTTTCCGGGGGAACGGGAGTCGAGGGATCGCGGGGGTGTCTCGACGGCGGGGCTTCACGGACGTTCGGCGGGATCCTTCGACTCCGCTTCGCTCAGGATGACAGCTATCGCCGCCTTTTAGTTCTTAATTTCGGATTGGCCGCGCTCCGCAGGTTTCCTACAATGCCCGGTCATGCCTGTGCTGCGCCGTTATCGTCTCCTCATCCTCTTCGCGATTTGCGCGTTCTGGACCGGGCTCATTCTGCTCGGGCGGCAATTTCCCGACACCCCTTTCATTTCCGCGCCGTGGCGGAGCGAGCAGAGCTTTGAAGATTTGCTCCGGCAAGAAGGCCGCAAGACGGCAACGCGCCCGGATTTCGTGTTCCTCGGGTTGGACCAGAGCACGCTCGAGATGCCGCCGCTCTCGCCGGAGGAGTTGGCGCACAATCGCGCTTTTCAGCTCATGACGGCACGGCCTTTCCCGTGGTCGCGCGAGGTCTGGGCGATCCTGCTCGATAAGTTATTTGCGGCCGGCGCACGACTGGTGCTTTTCGATTTCTCTTATGATCACCCGAACGACGGCGATCCGGAGTTCGGCGCCTCGCTCGCGAAATATCACGACCGCGTGGTGATCGGCGCGAATCTCGATTCGAGCAAAAACGACCAGATCGTCATGCCGAACGCGACGCTCATTCCGCCGCCGCAGGAAAAGGATCCACGCGTCGGGCTGTTGAATTACTGGCCCGATCCGGTCGATGGCGAGGTCCGCGCGGCTTTGTACACGATTTCGGTGCGGCAACTCGCCGGGCTTCCTCCCTACCCGGGCGACGAGGTTATCACATCCTTCGATGCGCGCGGGCTCGAACAGCTCGGCCACGGCGCCGATGTGCCCCGCGATCAGCGGGCACACATGCTGCGTTTTAGCGCGGTCGGGGCGTATCCGCCGCGCTCGCTCTACGAGGTATTCGACCCGGGATTTTGGAAAGCGAATTACGGGAGCGGTGCCTTCTTTAAGGGCAAGGTGGTGCTGATCGGTGCCGCCTCGCAGATCATGCATGATTTCGTGACGACGCCGATTAACCCGAGCACGCCCGGGCCCGCGCTCCATCTCGAGTCGATGGCGGCGGCCCTCGGGCACGAATTTCTCACGGCGACGCCGCCGAATATGATGTTCGTCCTGGTCGGCGGTGCGGGCGCATTTGCCTGGCTCCTGATCGCTTTTGTGAGGCGACCGCTGGCTTGTCTTTTCGTGCTCGTGATCGCGGCCGGGCTCTATCTACTCGCAAGTCGCGTGGCCTACGATCGCGTGGGTTTTCTTCTCCTTACCGTTCCGGTGCTGAGCGCGTTTCTCTTGAGCGGCGCTTTCTCGTTAGGCTTCGAGTATGTGCTGGAGCGAATCGAAAAACTGCGCACGCGCCGGACGCTCGAGCGCTACGTCTCGAAGAATCTGGTGAAGGAGATCCTCGATAATCCGGGCGGATTCTACAGCTCGCTCAAGGGTGTCCGCATCCCGGCGACAATTCTGTTTTCCGACATCGTCGGCTTCACCAGCCTGACGGAAAATGCCGACCCGGAAGCGCTCGTCGCGCAGCTCAACGAGTATCTCAGTCGCATGACAACCGCGGTTTTCGAGAACGGCGGGACGCTCGATAAGTTTATCGGCGACGCCGTCATGGCAGTCTGGGGAAACGTGCGTAGTCAGGGCAAGGCGCAGGATTCCAAATGCGCCGCGCGCGCCGCGCTCGTGATGCGGCGCGAGCTGAAGATTTTGAACGACGGCTGGTTCGCGCGGGGAGTTGCGCCGTTCGCAATCGGGATCGGGATTAACCAGGGTGACGTGCTCGGCGGGAATATCGGGTCGCAGGAAAAAGCCGACCCGACCGTGATCGGCGACTCCGTCAATCTCGCCTCGCGGCTCGAGAGCCTAACGAGAACTTACGCGGTCGATATTCTCGTCGGTCCGACCGCGACGGAATTTATTCGCGACGAATTCCATGTCCGGAGCGTGGCGCGCGTGCAGGTGAAAGGGAAAACCGAGCCGGTCGAGATCTCGACGCTGGTCGGCGCGCACGGCGACCAGACGCTCGCTCCCGAGCTGCTCCTGCGCCTGGAAACTTATGAGGAGGGATTTCGGAAATTCCGGAAGCGCGACTTTCGCGAGGCGAAGATCTGTTTTTCCCAGTTCCTCGAGTTTTACCCTACCGATCACCTCGCGCAGATGTATCTGGAGCGCTGCCTGGAATACGAAGAAGCGCCGCCGGATGAAGCCTGGAATGCGGTGGAGGTCTTCAAGAAGAAGTGATAAGCAGGGAGCGTCATGCCGAAATTTTCGATCGCACTGGAAGATGCCAAGGCCGTTCACGAGCTGACCGACGAGAAGATCACGATCGGGCGTGCGCCGGATAATCAGATTCAGGTTCCCGATCCGTCGGTCTCGAGTCGGCACGCCGCGCTCACGCTGGTGGGCGATCGTTATCAGCTGGCCGATTTGAACTCGACGAACGGGACGCGCGTGAACGGCGAAGCGATCACGGAAGTGTTTCTGAAAGTCGGCGACCGCGTGCGGTTCGGAAAAGTTGAGGCGCGTTACGAATCGGAGAAAACCGGCGAAGCGCAGGAACTGCCGCAAGCCGCTGAGATCGAAGCGCGACCCGCGGAGACGAGCGAAAAGCCGGCCGACTTCGCAAACGCGTCGCCGTTTCCGAATCGGACGAAGGAGAAGGATACCGTCGCGCTGGCTGTCTACGCGGCGGGGGCGGTGGCGATTCTCGCGATGATGTTGAGCCTGCTCGATCTCCTGCGTTTGCACGGGCCGATGTAGAATCGCGCGCTGCTTTCTCCGGGGAGCAGAGGCCGCTGGCCTATTGCGTCCGGCGGCTCGCCGGGCGCCCCGAGCGCAGAGAGCGCGTGGAAGCGTTCGGGGGGAGTCAATCGTACGAACGAGGTCGAGAAAAGGACTCCACCCGCCCGGCCCGCCAGAGTTTGCGGCGAGCCACCGCAAACAACAGGCCAGCGGCCTGTGTCCCCAGAAATTCAAGGCTCACGCGCAACGGTTGCTGCCAATGCCATCCCGTGCGCGACAGCGTTCCTGCGCCCGCCAAGCGTGAGCGCGTGGCCCGCGTGCAGGTAGCCGGTCGGCGAAGGCGCGAGCCGGCCGCGATAAGAAGGCGCGATTTTCAAAAGCGAGATTTTCGATTGCCTAGCGCGCTTTTCAATCGGAAATCGTTCGCTTGAAATCTTCTCCGGCCAAGCGGCTTCTCCTTTTCGACATCGACGGCACGCTGATCGACTCCGGCGGCGCCGGCATCCAGTCGCTCAAGGATGCGCTCCAAACTCTCTTCGGAATCACGGATGATCTGCACGGCGTCGAGGTCGCGGGAAAGACGGACACCGGCATCGTGCATCAAATTTTGCGCAAGCAAGGGATCGAGTTGTCGGATGAAAACGTGCGGAAGTTTCTCGATCTGTATGTAAGTGGACTCGCAAAAGAGTTGCCGCGGCGCGAGGGCACGCTGCTCCCAGGTATAGCGGAGTTGCTCCAGAGATTGAATGAACGGCCGCAGAACGCGCTCGCGTTGCTCACGGGAAATATCGAGCGCGGGGCGAAGCTGAAGCTCGAGCATCACGGCGTCTGGCATTTCTTCGGATTCGGCGCCTTTGCGGACGATCATCACGATCGCAACGAGCTCGGGCCTTTCGCGCAACGCCGCGCGCGGGAGAAACACGCGATCGAGTTTGTCGCCGACGCCGTCGACGTGATCGGCGACACGCCGCACGACATCGCGTGCGGCAAGGCGATCGGCGCGCGCACGATCGCCGTCACGACTGGCAGCTTCTCGCGCGAGCAACTTGCGGAACATCAGCCGGATCGAATCGTGAAGGATTTCTCGGACGTGAAAGCGGTCATGGCCGAGCTCGGCTGGTGATTCTTTCTCGTGCTCGTGCTCGTAATCGTGCTCGTAATCGAAATCAGCGAGCACGAGCACGATTATGAGCAGGAGCACGAGTAAATTGACGCCACGCGAGCGCGTGAGATGATTCCTCCAAGATGACGGAAAATTCGCCAAATGTGGTCCCGCTGGAAGGTGAAATCGACCTGCATGTCTCGCCCCAAATCGGCTCGCGCCTCGCGGCCATCATTCAGGAGAAACCGAAGAAACTCATCGTCGATCTCTCGCAGGTGACCTACATCGACAGCTCTGGACTCGCGATTCTGATCGAAGCCATGCAAAACGTCGGCGGCTACGGCGGCAGCTTCGCGCTCACCGGGTTGCAGGACGGCGTGCGACCGATCTTCGAGATCGCGCGGCTCGACCAGGTGTTTCAGATTTATCCCGACACGGCCGCCGCGTTGGCCGCCTGATGCAGGATCGCGAGCGTCTGCGCGACGTTCGCGGAGATGTCGTAATGGCTCGCGCGCCGGAGAATCTCGGGCCGGGCCTTGGCGCGACGCTCGGCGTTTGCCCAATAACGTAACGCCGCTGCGATCTGCCCCACCTCGGTCGGTTCCTGTACGATCGAACCGTGCACGCCGTTCTCGATGATTTCACTGAAACCATTCGCGCGCGTCGTGATCACAGGCAATCCCGCGGCGAGCGCCTCGAGGCAGGCGTTTGAGAAGGGATCGTAAAGCGTCGGGAGCAGGAAAACGTCGGCCGCCGCATATAAAGCCGGCAGATCGCGGACCGCGCCGAGCATCCTGACGAACTTGCCATCGCGCGGACGGCGCGCGCCGCGCCCGGCGATAAGCAGGCGAAAATCTCCGCCGAGCGATTCCACCGCTTGTCGCGCAAAACGCAGCCCTTTGCGTTCCCAACCGGAACCGACAAAGAGGACCGCGATCTCGTCATCCGCGAGGCGGAGATTTTTGCGCTTCGCCGCGCGGAGCGCAGGGTCGTCGCCGCGAAACTCGCGGAGCGGAACGCCGTTGCGCACGATGTCGATTTTCTCCTCGGGATAGCCGTAAATTTCTTGCGCCTCGCGCTTCACCAGCTCGGAGTTTGCGATCACGCGGTCCGCGCCGCCGCGGAAAAGCGACTTCTCCAGGTCGAGCGTATCGCGATGGCTGCGTCCGAAATTCCGAATCACTTTTTGGAACGTAGTGGAAGCCGCATCGCGCCGCTCGAGCCACGCGCGATGGATGCCGTCTCCCGCGCGATACACGTCGCACCGCCAGACGCGTTCGAGACTGAAAAGCAGGTCGCAACCGTTTCGGTCGCGCGCATTCTCGAACTCATCGGCAAAGCGCAGCGCCGTCTCGCCGCGCAGGCGTGTGATCGGTCCCCAAGGCCATTCCGAGGCGGGCCAGCTCGCATCGGTGAAGAGCCGCGTCTCCTGTCCGGCGCGGCTGAGCCCGCGCGCGAGCCGCTTTAGATACGCCTC
>JBDTIQ010000166.1:0-7685 GCA_039936335.1 Chthoniobacterales bacterium | reverse complement strand
GGTAACATCTATCGCTACACCGCCGACGCCACGCGCACCCTCTTCGTGAGCGGCTTGAATCATCCGGTCGGCCTCGCCTTTGACGGCGTCTCTCTGACCGTCGCCGAGCAAGACGGGGATCAGCTCACGCAATTCTATCCCGACGGAAGCCTGAATACTTTTCTCGCCCACACCGCACCGATCGACGTCTCGGTCCAACCGGTTCCGCAGACCGGTCCCGCCCCTGATCTCACGCTCCCGCGGACCTTCATCGTCAATTCTACCGGCCTGGAGACGATCACCGGCGACAACCACATGTTTAACTACGCCATCTCTGGTGGAGGAGGGGTGGCGGTCGACGGAAAGGATAACGCCTTTGTCAGCGCCAGCGACGGGAGCATCTCAAAGGTGACTCCAAACGTGGGTCCGATCGCCGGCGTCGTTCTTCCCTTCGTCTCCGGTTTGACCACGCCTAACGGCATGGCCTTCCGCCCGAAGCGTTATAGCATTACGGAGCAAGGCCTGGGCGATCTCTTCGTCGCTGAAACGGCGGCCGGAGAAGTTTCGGAATTTGCCAAGGACGGCACGCGGAGCGTCTTCGCCACTGGGGGGAATCCGAAGTTTCTCGCCTTCGAGCTCATCCTGCCGAGCAAATTGCTCAACATCTCGACGCGCGTGAACGTCAAGCTGGGCGACAACGTGCTGATCGGCGGCTTCATTGTCACCGGCGATACTCCCAAGGACGTGCTCTTGCGCGCGATCGGGCCATCGCTTTCCGGCGCCAATCCGCCCATCTCTGGTGCGCTCGACGATACGGTTCTCGAGTTGCACAAACCCGATGGCACGGTCATCACAAACGACGATTGGCGCTCCGATCAGGAAGCCGACATCGAAGCCACCGGCATCCCGCCGACTGACGACCGCGAATCCGCGATCCGTGCGACTCTCGATCCGGGCGCCTATACCGCCATCCTCCGTGGCAAAAGCGCATCCACTGGCGTCGCGATGGTCGAAGCCTACGACCTGAACCCCAAGGATCCCGGTGAACTGGGCAACATCAGCTCACGCGGTCTCGTGGAAGCGGGCGACGTGATGATTGGCGGCTTCATCATCGATCCAACCGAAAGCGCGCGTGTTTTGATTCGTGGGCTCGGCCCGGAACTGGCCAACGCAGACGTGCCGGTCACTAACTTCCTGAAGAATCCGACGGTGACTCTGTATGACGTCTCCGGCAACGTGGTCAGCACCAGCGACGATTGGGCGGACACGGCAGAAGGCGAAATCAACGCGACCGGCATTGCGCCGACTGACGCGAATGAATCGGCGATCCTTGCGAACCTGCGCGGCGGCAATTACACCGCGATCGTCCGAGGTGCGACGGCTGACGACTCCGGAGTGGCTTTGGTGGAAGTTTACCACCTGCCCTGACTTGATCCGTATTATCTGACGCCGGGATTGTGGCGCGAAGGCAGCGATTCATCGTTGCCTTCGCGCATAGGGGGAATCAGTCGAGCTGCATTCTCAGGGTAGAAAAGAAGCCTAGCCGAACCGCTCGCCGCGACATTCGATCAAGACTTGGCTGGAACCTCGGCTGTCGTTGCCAAACGCAGCCAGCGGGTGGATGAACTCCTAGTTATGAGTTCCACCGACCTCTCCCAAATCCGCCAGTCTTTCCCCGCCCTCCAGCGACAGCAGAACGATCAACCGGTTGCCTATTTCGATGGCCCGGGCGGCACACAAGTCCCGCGGGTGGTCGCGGATGCGATCAGCGATTACCTGCTGCATCACAACGCGAACACGCATTGGTCCTTTCCGACGAGCGAGGAAACCGATGCGATTGTGAGCGGCGGGCGCGAGGCGCTGGCGGATTTTCTTGGCGCCGCACCTAACGAGATCGCTTTCGGCGCGAACATGACGACGCTGACGTTTCATCTCGCGCGCGCTCTCGGTCGCGGCTACGAAGCCGGCGATGAGATCGTCTTCACGGAACTGGATCACCACGCGAACGTGGCGCCCTGGCGCGCCTTGGAAAAAGAGCGCGGCGTCATCGTGCGGATGGCGAAAATGATTCCGGAAACTGGTCAGCTTGATTGGGCTGATCTCGAGCGGCGGGTGAATCCGCGCACCAAGCTGCTCGCGATCGGCGCGGCCTCCAATGCGCTTGGGACCATCACCGACATCGCGCGCGCCACGCAGCTTGCGCACGCCGCCCGCGCACAGGTGTTCGTCGACGCGGTGCACTACGCGCCCCATCAACTGATCGATGTGCGCGCGTGGAATTGCGATTTTCTTGGCTGCTCGGCTTACAAGTTCTACGGGCCGCACATCGGCGTGCTCTATGGCCGACACGAGTTGCTTGAGGTGATCGACTTCCCTAAACTCCAGCCTGCTTCCAATGCCGCGCCGGAACGAGCCGAGACCGGAACGCAGAACCACGAAGGAATCGCCGGTGCTGCCGCCGCCATCGATTTCCTCGCTTCGCTCGGGTCCGGAGAAACGCGACGTGCGCAACTTGCGGCGGCTTTTGAGGAACTGCATGAGCGCAGCTTGCTTCTCGTTAAGCAACTCTGGGAGGGTTTATCGAAGATCGACGGCGTCCACCTCTACGGTCCCGGCCCGGACGCGGCACGCACGCCGACCGTTTCCTTTACGGTCGCAGGCTTTTCCTCGGAGGAAGTTGCGAGGCAGCTTGCGCGAGGAGGCGTCTTTGTTTCCCACGGCGACTTCTACGCCCCGACCGTGGTTGAACGCCTCGGCCAAACCGCGACCGGTCTCGTGCGTGTAGGATGCGCGTGCTACACTACGAGCGAAGAAATCGACCGTCTGATTGCAGGCGTGCGCCGCTTCACCGCCGACCAACCAAAGTCCTCAGCAGGGAAGTCTACGACTGGGGCGTAATGCTCGTAGTTTAATCAGCGCTTATTGTAAATCTCGACGATGCCGACGCCGGTGTCGCCGTTGCCGGATAGAATCGCGGTGTAGTTGCCCGGCGGAAGGTTCACTTCGAGCGCAGCCTCCTTCGTATTCTCCGGCGCGAGACCACTCCCGGTGATCAAGGCGGCCTGGTCGGGATCATCCTGCCAGTTGTCGTCGGATTTCAGCAAGTTGCCGTCGCTGTCGCGCAATTCCAGAGTTGGGTCGGCGAGCACATGGTTGATCCCGAACTGAGCGAGCGACGGTCCCAAGCCGCGCACGACAAGGTCCGAGTCGAGTGTTTGCACGCCGAGAATGAAGCCGGCGATGACAACGTTTTCGCCGCTCCCGACACCCGCGCGGGCGCTTAAGTTCCCGAGACGCGAAGCGCCGGCCGGGTCGAGGTCGTAAATTTCCACGAGGCTGACGCCGGTGGTGCCGTTGCGGCCGCTCAGCACCGCGGTGTAAGCGCCCGGAGCCAGCGTCGCGACGATGGCGGATTCGAGGTCATTAGTCGGAGCGAGGCCGGTGTCCTGGATCTCCTGGTGAGCAGGGTGGCGGAGTGGAAACGGCGCGGCGTAGTCAGGTTGGCCGCCACCGTCCAGAGGCCTGTAGCCGGATCGCAAACCTCCACGGAATCAAGCACGCTGTTAGCCTGGCCACCTGTGGCTATAACCGTCCCGTCGGGAGCGCAGTCACAGAACGTCTCCACTCGCGTGGGCGCACATCCCGTCTGGAAGAGGGGATGGCGAGCCCCGCCACCTCCGACGGGTAACACCCCGTTCCCACGAAAAAAATCGCTCGCCGTCAGCGCTGAATGAGCTTGCAGACGCCCGCTCCAAAATGCTATAAGCTGCTTCCGTCGTAGGAGGAGTCCATCATGAACGCAGAACCATCCCACGAACCTGTCCAGGTAAACTTTAACTCCGAAAACCGCGAGGGCGGGATAGACGAAGCCGGCAAGGTGGATCGCATTCGCGACATCCTGTTCGGCTCCCAAATGCGCGATTACGACGGGCGTTTCCAGCGCCTCGACGAACGCCTCGCCCGCGAAGCCGCGGAAGCGCGCAGCGAGGTGCAGAAGCGAATCGAAGGCCTGGAGAATTTCCTCAAATCCGAGGTGCAATCGCTCACTCATCGGTTGAACTCGGAGCAATCCGAGCGCGGCAACGCCATCGACAGACTCGCGCACGATCTCGCCGAGACGGCCCGGCATTTCGAGGGAAAAATCAAGAACCTCGATGAACAGAGGGCGCACGAGATGCACGAACTGCGCGAGCAACTGCTCGAACAATCCAAAGCGCTCAGCGCCGAGATCAAAGACAAACACGACCAGATGAAAGCCGGCCTGAACCACGAAGCGGAACAAATCCGCGGAGCCATGACCGGTCGCGAATCGCTCGCCGAGATGCTGAACGAAGTCGCGCTTCGCCTGAAGAACGAGTTTCGCGTGCCCGGCGCCTAACGGGAAATAGTCAGAGATGTTTCGCTCTGCTCAACATGACAACGTTGGGGAAGGCGGTCGGGCAGCGCACCTGCCAACCCTTGCCCGTGACTTCGCCGCCGATGCGCGAATCGCCTGGTGACGCTCTGAAGGAGTACGAAGAACTCCGGCGTCTGCTCCTGAGTCGCGAGCGCGGCGAACTCGATGAGTTGCGCGACCAACTCGCGAACAAGGAACGCCGCTCCCAGGATGTCGCTGCGATTCTCCCGGCCGCGGTGAAAATGAGCCGCGAGCACGGCGGCGAACTGGCCGGCGCATTGCGGCCCGCAGTTGAGAGTTCCGTCCGGGAATCGATCGAGAAACATCCCGAGACATTCGTTAATGCGCTCCACCCGATCATCGGTCCGATCGTTAGGCGCTCGCTCGCGGAGAGCATGCGTCGCCTGCTCCAGTCACTCAATCAATCGCTTGAGCACACCTTTTCCTGGCGCGGCTTGAAGTGGCGCTTCGAAGCGCTCCGCACCGGGAAGAGTTTCGCCGAAGTCGTGATGTTGCGGAGTCTCGTCTATCGCGTCGAACAGGTCTTTCTCATCCATCGCGAGACGAGCATGGCGCTGCTCCACGTCGCGGCTGATCCCGCGCTGAGCCGCGACTCCGATATGGTCGCGGGCATGCTCAGCGCGATTCAGGATTTCGCGCGCGATTCCTTCCAGACGGGCGACGATTCCACGCTCGATGAATTCCGGATGGGTGAGCTGCAAGTCTGGATTGCGTCCGGCCGCTCCGCTTACTTGGCGGCGGTGATTCGTGGAAATCCTTCACGCGAATTGCGGACGCGGCTCGAGGAAGCGATCGACAGCATTCACACCTTGAAGGGTTCCGCGCTCGCGAACTTCCAGGGTGATACGGCACCTTTCGAGTCTCTGCGGCCGGAACTCGAAGGTTGCCTCGAAACCCGTTACGCGGAGAAGCAAGGCAGCCGTCGGCCGACTCGCGCTTTGTTTATCATAACGGCCGTCGCCGCCTTTATCGCGGCCGGCTTGCTCGCGCTCGGCCTCGCGAAAACGCGCTGGTCGCGATTCGTTAGGCAACTTTCCTCCACACCCGGGATAGTCGTCACCGACACGGAGCACAACTGGTTCGCGAAATCGGCAGTGAACGGCTTGCGCGACCCCGCAGCTGCCGATCCCGCGGCGATCGCGCGCGCGGCCGGTTACGATCCGGCGCGGATCGATTTTAGCTGGAAGGACTATCTCGCGCTCGATGACGCCAGCGTGCAACGGCGCTTTGCGCAGCGCTTCCAATTGCCCGCCGGCACCAACGCAAGCGTCCATCACGGCGTCCTCACCCTTACCGGCACCCCGCCTTACGAATGGCTCGACCGCGTCCGTCACGAGGCCACGCTGGTCGCTGGGATCAACACAGTCGTCGACCAAGGCGCGAAGGTTTCCTACGACCGCAATCTGGCGCAGGAACGGTTCGAAGCGCGCTTCGGATTACCCGACAGCATGAATGTAAAAATCTCCAACGGCGTTCTCGTTTTGAACGGCGAAGCGTCGCATCGCTGGCTCACCCGCGTGCGCGCGGAGGCTACCAACCTGCCAGGTATTACGCGGGTCGACCAGAGCGGAGCCGCCGATCTCGATCAGCGCACCTTTGCCCAGTCGAAATCGATCATCGAACACGCCTTCGTTTACTTCCTGGTCAACAAAGACAACATCGCGACGGAAGGCTTCGCTGCTTTGTCGCGTTTGCCGGATGAAATTCGGCGCTGCGAAACTGCGGCCCATCGGCTCGGACAGGACATTTCTCTCGAGATCGATGGTTACGCCGACGCGGTTGGCGACGCCGCCGCCAACGCGAATCTCAGTCAACGCCGGGCTGACAAGGTGCGTGAATTCCTTCTCTCATGTGGCTTTGCTTCCGATATGCTCGAAGCGAAAGGACTCGGCAAGCAAGAGCAAGCACCTGACGCTAAGCCATTGCCCGAAGAATCAGACCGGCGCGCCGCCCTCAAAGTCATCACACGTCCGATTGCCTCGAAGCCATGATCCAAAAAAAAGTCTGCATGATCGGCGCTTCCGGCGTCGGCAAGACCAGTCTCGTCTCGAAATTCGTGCATAGCATGTTTTCCGATAAATACCTAACGACTGTAGGCGTAAGGATCGATAAGAAAAGCATCACCGTGGAGGGTATCGAGATGACACTGATGATCTGGGATCTCGCGGGCGACGACGATTACCAACGACTGCAAACCTCCTATCTCCGTGGGACGAGCGGCTATTTGCTCGTGGCCGATGGCACGCGGCTGGTCACGCTGGATCAGATCATCGAGATCCAGGCGCGCGTGACCGCCGCGGTCGGGGCGGCGCCTTTTCTGCTCGCCCTGAACAAAGCAGATCTCGCCACGCAATGGGAGATAACCGATGAGCGGATGGCCGATCTGAAGGCTCGTGGATGGAATAGCTTTAAAACGAGCGCAAAAGAAGGCGCTGGAGTGGAAGAGGCGTTCACCGAACTCGGACGCAGAATGCTTCAGCCCGCCTGACGAGAGATGGCTGCACCTGATTCACCTCCGAGCGCCGTCCTGGAAGCATTGGGCTTTGCGCTCTTTCTCCGTGATGACGCGGGCTCACTTTGCTTGCACGGCGCGCCGCCCGCGTGGTTGGCCGCGTTCTGGCCGAGCCTAACGAGCGAAGCTAATGCCCTTCCTGTGAGTGAGGCTTCTCCTTTTCTCGAAAACTTCCTCATCGATGCCGAAGAAACTTGGGCCGTAGGAGGCCAGACCCGCGTCAATTCCGGCCCATGGATCGAGCAGAACCCTGCGGGTGAAGAAGTCTCGCTCGAAGCGACCGCGCTCAACATCGATGGCGCCTCCGCACTCCTGCTCGAGCGGCTCGGTGAGGTCTTCGAAGCGAAGAAGGGGATGCTGCAAAAGGCGCGCGAGATCGTCATCGCTTATCAGCGCTTGAACTCCGAGACACAGAAGAAAGAAATCCTCCTTAGCTGCATCGCGGAAGAAATGAACGCGGCGCTCGGGAATGCCGTGACCGCTCTGCGTTTGATCGAGTTGGAAAAGCATTCGCCGCGCGCGCAGCAACTCCTCTCACTCGCAATGCGCGCGACGGAAGACCAGCAGGCGCTCATTAACAAAGTGCTAAACGTTTTCGCCGCGGAGCTGGAGGACCTTTACGGTCGTGCCGGTGATTCATCGGCAGAGACTTCGTTAGGCGAAGTCCTGCCGCAGGTGAAGAAGAACCTTGGTGGCTCCTTTGAGGAGAAGCAGGTGCAACTTAATCTTCCGCCTGCCGCAGCGAATGAATGGCGGCTGGCGCTGCACTGCGACCAT
>JBDTIQ010000165.1:0-4038 GCA_039936335.1 Chthoniobacterales bacterium | reverse complement strand
CGATCCCGCGGGTTCGCGTGAGATTCGTGATCTGATTCTCGACCTGAAACGGCGCGGCATCACTGTGTTGCTCTCGTCGCATCTGCTCACGCAGGTGCAGGAGATTTGCGATCGCGTCGGCATTCTCGCGCATGGCGTGCTCGTGCGTGAAGGCCGGGTCGAGGACTTGCTCGCGATCGAGGATCAAACTGAGTTAATCCTGCAAAACGCAACGCCGGATGTGCTCGCGCAGATTGAAGCGCTCTTGGAAGGATCGCCCGCGCGCCTCGTGGAAACGCGCCAGCCCCAGACGACGCTGGAAAAGCTGTTTCTCAGCGCAACGGAGCGGCCGGGAGAGGAATAATGCGACCGCGGATTACACGGATGATTCATCCTAAATAACGTCGTTCAATGCGCCTCCATTCGTGAAATCTGTGAAATCCGTGGTCGAAAATCCCCCTGTCCGGATTGGCTACCGACCGCTTTCCCCCACCCGGGTCGCCGCGCTCACGGGCAACACTTTTACCGAGCTCGTCAGGCTAAAGGTCTTCTATTTTCTCCTGATCTTCGCGCTCCTCCTGATCGGGAGCTCGATCTTCATGGCGCAAATAAGTTTCCAGCAGGAGTTCCAGGTCCTGAAAGACGTGTCGTTAGGCGCGATGAGCATCTTCACTTCTCTCCTCGCGATCGTCGCGACCGCGCAACTCATCCCGCGCGACATCGAGGACCGCACGATCTACACGATTCTGGCCAAGCCGATCCCGCGTTATGAATATCTCGCCGGTAAGTTGCTCGGCGTGCTCCTGCTTTTGCTCGTTAGTCTGATCGCGATGACAGCGGTTTTTCTCGTCGTGCTTTTCGTTAGGCAGGAAATCCTCGTGCACGAAATGCTGCGGCAGACCGGTAGCCTGCGACCCGCGCAGGTGCAGGAAGCGATCCGTGCGCTCAAGGCTTCCGCATTCAATGCCAACCTCCTCCCCGGCATCGTGATCATCTACCTGAAGGCCGCGCTGCTCGCCTCGCTCACGCTCTTCATCTCGACCTTCGCAACTTCGAACCTCTTCACGATTTTCGTGATGGTGTTCATTTATTTCATCGGCCACCTCCAGGCGACCGCGCGCGCTTATTGGCTCCAAGGGAACGCCGCCGGCTGGATCACGAAGGGCTTCCTCGCCCTCGTCGCGCTGGTCTTCCCCGATCTCCAGCTTTTCAACCTGGTCGATGACATCGTGGCGGACGGCGATCTCCGGAAGCCTCTTCGCGCAGACTGCGGTGCTCGGTTGCGTTTATACCTCGGTCTATTTCTTCTTTGCCTGGGTCATGTTTCACGGGCGGGAACTCTGATGCGCAACGCACTGGTCGCTCTGATGGTGCTCGCTTTCGGCGCCATCCGCGTGCCGATCGAGTCGGCGCTCACCGCCGAACATCGGAGCGCTTATTTTCATGAAACGCAGCTCGAGCTCGGCTTGCGCGAACAGATCGGACAGCTCGGTTTTCTCGCGGCGTTGAGCGGTTTCCGCTCGCTCGTGGCCGACGTGGTTTTCATCCAGGCGCATGTCGCCTGGGAACAGGCGGAGTGGGGTCGTGTGCTCCTGCTTTTTCGCGAGGCGACGACGCTTCAGCCGCGCTCGATTTTATTCTGGGACATGGCCGCATGGCACATGGCCTGGAACGCGAGCGTTGCGGCGATGAATGACCAGTCGCAGCCTAACGAGGCGCTCCGCCTCCGAGCGCGGCACCAATACATCGAGCTCGGAAAGGATTTCCTCGAGCGCGGGATCCGGAACAATCCCGACCGGCCGCAGCTCTACGAGTCGCTTGCCCGCCTCTACCAGGACAAGCTGCACGACCACGCCGCGGCCGCGCGCCTCTACGCACATGCCGCCAGTCTCCCGGGCGCGCCAGAATACGACGAGCGCTTTGCCGCTTACGAGTTATCTTATGCGCCGGGTCAGGAGCGCGCGGCTTACGATGCGCTCCTCGGCCTCTACCGACGGGGCCCGCACGAGCGGCTGCCCACGTTGCTGAAGCGCCTGAAATTTCTCGAAAAAGAGTTGGATATTCCTTTGGATCAGCGGATTCCAGACGCCCATAAATAACTTTCCCGCGATGCGATTTGCCGTTCTCAGTGACATCCATGCCAACCTCGAAGCCCTTGAGGCCGTCCTCGCCGACGCGCGCGAGCAGAGGTGCACAGATTTCGTCTGTCTCGGCGACGTGGTCGGCTACAACGCCAACCCGAGCGAATGCGTCCAGCGCATCCAGGAGCTCGAGTGCCCGGTGGTGAAAGGGAATCACGATGAGCAGGCCTCGATCGACGGTTCGACCGAAGGCTTCAACGAACTGGCCGAGGAAGCGATCGGCTGGACCCGCGCACAACTTTCTCCCGAGGAGAAAAACTGGCTGGCCGATCTCCGCCTAACGAGACCGGTGCGCGATTTCACGATCGTGCACGCGACGCTCGATACGCCGAAGCAGTGGGGCTACGTCTTCAATGATCTCGACGCGATCGCCAGCTTCACTTACCAGCACACTTCGCTCTGTTTTTTCGGGCACACGCACTGGCCGATGGCGTTCATCCGCGACGACAACGTGCAACGCATTGCGTTCTACCGACTCCAGCTCACGAACGGGAAAAAATATTTCGTGAACCCGGGCAGCGTCGGTCAGCCGCGCGATCGCGATTGGCGCGCCGCCTATTGCGTTTACGACACCGATCAGCAGGTGATCGAGCAGCGCCGCGTGACCTACGATCTCGAGACGGCGCAACGCAAAATTCGCGCAGCGGGCTTGCCGCATCGGCTGGCGGACCGGCTCGCACTCGGTCGTTAGGGCTCGGGGAATTCGGACAGGATTTACACGATTCACAGAATGGGGAAGCGAAGTGAACACGCCCGCGATTCCGCTCTCTTAATCCTGATAATCCAGTAAATCCTGTCCTTCTCTGTGACTTCCGCGACCCGTTCGATTCTCATCATCAAGCCGAGCTCGTTAGGCGACATCGTTCACACGCTGCCGGCGGCGGCGCTCCTCCGCGATGCTTACCCACAGGCCAACATCACCTGGGTGATCAATCCCGAATGGGCTCCCCTCCTCCGCGGAAATAGGTGCGTAAACCACATTCACATCTTCCCGCGCGGCGACCTTGGCGGTTTCGGCGTCGCGACCCGGCTGCTCCCGTGGCTGCGACAAACCGGAAGGTTGCGACCGGATGTGGCGCTAGATTTCCAAGGACTCCTGCGGAGCGCGCTGATCGGGAAGATGAGCCATCCGCGTGCCTTCTACGGAATGAGCGATGCGCGGGAAGGCGCGACGAAGTTTTACGATCACGTCGCGCCGGTCGAACGGAGCGCGCATGCGGTCGAGCGCTATCTTGCGTTGGTGGAAAGCTTCGGCATTCCGGCGCGGCGGCCGTTGCGCTTCCCACTCCCGACCGGGGATGAGATCCAGCGTTTCGATGAGGATGAGCCGTTCGTGCTTTTGCACCCGTTTTCGCGCGGGCAGCGCAAGTCGCTGAGCGATCTCGCGGTTGAGGAATTCTGCCGCGCGCTCGCGCCGCACAGGGTCGTGCTCGTCGGCAAAACGAAACGCGAGCTGCCGGTGCCGGATAACTGCGTGAACCTGCTGAATCACACGAGCATATTGCAGCTCGTCTGGCTGATCCGGCGGGCGCGTTTCACGATCAGCGTGGACAGCGGGCCGATGCACATCGCGGCGGCGCTAAGCGATCGGCTGCTCTCGATTCACACCTGGAGCGATCCCCGTAAAGTGGGGCCGTATAACGAGAACGCGTGGGTCTGGAAGAACGGCGAGCTGCAGCAGGTGCGCGATTTGTCACCGACGTCTGTGCGTGTGAAAAGCCGGCCATTCAGGCGGGCGGATGTGCCGCAACTTCTGCCGCTCGTTAGGCAGTTTCTCGCTTAGCGAAGGTGGCTTGTCATCCTGAGCGGAGTGCAGAGAGCGCAGCGAACGAAACGCAGTCGAAGGACCTCGCAAGCGTCTCGAGACGTCTTTAACAGAGGCAACGTCAAGCGACGCTTGGGAGGTCTTTCGACTCCG
>JBDTIQ010000164.1:0-17509 GCA_039936335.1 Chthoniobacterales bacterium | reverse complement strand
TGGCTCAAAGCACGCCTCGGGCAAGGTGCTGAAAACGCTCACTCTTCGGAAGACAGGCGGCGATGACTTTGAAATCGTCGCCGTGAATGAGCGGAAGGCGCTACGAAAGTAGAAAGAGCACCGGAGCCGAGGTCGGAGCTTACTATCGACACAACAGGTCTAGGGAGCGATTCTAGCTTCCCTTCGAATATTCAGCTTGGGTTGTCGTGATTGTTCGTCCGCCGACAACTTACATTCTCAGCCATCGAGAGCTTTTCCTCCGTCGATGAATTGTCATCCTGAGCCGCGCAGAGGGCGAAGGATCTCTGGCCATTTGCTGGACGCCGCGAAGCGCGAGCAGGGCGGGGGACGTTGAAGAGATCCTTCGCTCCACTCAGAATGACAAGTGGTGGGGGTGTCGGGAAAAGCCTAGCCCGGCAACGGGAACTTCCGCGTGAGGTTCTGCACTTGTTCGCGCACCTGGCCGATGACGCGCTCGTCTTCGCGGCCGGCGAGCGCTTCGCCGATCAGGTCGGCGATCTCGAGCATTTCTTCTTCTTTCATCCCGCGCGTCGTGACCGCCGGCGTCCCTAGGCGGATGCCGCCCGGCTTGAAAATCGGGTAGGTGTCGAACGGGATCGCGTTTTTGTTCACGGTAATGCCGGCGCGGTCGAGGATGTTCTGCGCGTCTTTGCCGTTGATCTCTTTTGGCCGGAGATCGACGAGCATGAGGTGGTTATCGGTGCCGCCGGAGACGATCCGGAATCCTTGTTTCGCGACGCCCGCGGCGAGGGCTTTGGCATTCACGACCACTTGGCGTTGGTAGTCGCGGAAGCCGGGCTGGAGCGCTTCGTGGAAGCAGACGGCCTTGGCCGCGATGACGTGCATGAGCGGCCCTCCCTGGACGCCGGGGAAAACGGAAGAGTCGATCGCTTTGGCGAATTGTTCCTGGCAAATGATGATGCCGCCGCGCGGTCCGCGGAGGCTTTTGTGGGTGGTCGTGGTGACGAACTGCGCGTGCGGCACTGGGCTCGGATGTTCTCCTCCCGCGACGAGCCCGGCGATGTGCGCCATGTCGATGAACAACAGCGCGCCGACGGAATCCGCGATCTGGCGAAGCCGCGGGAAGTCGATGAAACGCGAATAGGCGGAGGCGCCGGCGGTGATCAGTTGCGGGCGCACTTCGAGGGCTTGTTTCGCGAGGGCGTCGTAGTCGATCGTCTCCGTTTTCTCGTTCACGCCGTATTGGCTGACTTCGTAGAGTTTGCCGGAGAAATTTGCGGGATGGCCGTGCGTGAGGTGGCCGCCGTGAGCCAGGTTCATGGTGAGGATGCGGTCGCCCGGTTTAATGGCCGCAAAGTAAACCGCCATGTTGGCCTGCGCGCCGCTGTGGGGTTGCACGTTCAGGTGATCGCCGCCGAAGAGTCTCTGCCCGCGGTCGATGGCCAGTTGCTCGACGACGTCGACGTTCTCGCAGCCGCCATACCAGCGTTTGCCCGGGTAGGCTTCGGCGTATTTGTTCGTCAGGCAGGAGCCCTGGGCTTCCATCACCGCGCGGCTCGTGAAGTTCTCCGAGGCGATCAGCTCGATGTTCTCGCGCTGGCGTTTTTCCTCTTCCTCGATGGCGTTGTAGATCTCGCGGTCGACTTCACGCAGGCGGCCGCCTCGTGCTGCCGGGGAGCTGTTCTCGTCGTCGATGCTGTTTTCGGTTGGCATATTTCCTTGGAAGGCGGTGGAGCTGCCGGCATTGCGCGCCGCGGCCGTGTCGGTTTTCTCTACGTAGGCGAGCACGCTCGGTAAAGCGTTTTCAATGGCTTCCGCGCAGTCGTGGTAAATGTGGTAGCCCATCCCGATCGGGTCGGGCAGATCGCGCCAGACGGTGGCGCCGGGTTCTTCAAATTCCCGGAGGAGGAACATCTTCTTCGCGGCCTGTGGGAAGAGCATCTGGATGGTGTCGAGATGGGAACCGGTCATGCCGAAGATGTGCGTGGCGCGGTCGACCAAGGTCGCGGTGAGGGGCTGGCTGCGGAAGCCGGTGAGATCGACGCCGCGTTTCCGGCAAACCTCGATCGCGTGGACGCTCGGGAGTTGCCCGCGGACGGCATGCACGCCCGCAGCATCGGCCTCGATGTCCTTGCGATCCGCGATGAGACGGCGGAAAAGTCCCAACGCCATGGGGCTGCGGCAAATGTTGCCCGTGCAGACGAAAAGGACGTGTTTCACAACGAGGAGAGGCGGCGGCGACGACGCTTTCGCGAACGTAAAATCAAACTGGGTCAAGTCAACGCAGCGAGCGGGATGCGACGGTGCGCCGATGTCCTGGCCTAACGAGCAAGCATGAAATTGCGCTGGAAACAATTTCGCTATCGGCTGGAAGAGTGGGGGATCCGCCTGCTCGCGGCGCTTATCCCGCGACTCCCGCGGCCCTTTGCTTATCAGCTGAGCCGCGGGGTCGGCGCTTGGGCGGCGGCGCTCGACCGACACGGTTGGCAGGTGTCGCTGGCGAATCTCGAAGCGGCTTTCGGCGATCGTTATTCCGCGAACGAACGGGAGCGAATCGCGCGCGAGTCCTACCAGCATTTCGCGGGGACGATGATCGATCTCTTTTGGAGCCCGCGGGTGAACGCGGGCAACTTCCGCAAGTTGATCGAGTTTGAAGGGCTCGACGAGTTCGAGCGGACGGTCGGGCGGCAGAATCCGCACATTTTCGCCTGTTACCATTACGGCGATTTCGAGCTGCTCAGCCTCGGCTGCGGCTGGGTCGGGATTCAGCCGCACATCATCACGCAGGAGTTTAAGAACTCGGCGCTCGACTCGTTTTTTAACGATCTCCGGATGCGCTCCGGCCACCAGATCGTGCCGCGCGACGGAGGGATCGTGCGGCTTTACAGGGCGCTCCGGCGCGGTGGCTCGGTCGCGATTCTCGTCGATCTCGCCTTGCAACTGCATCAACCGACGGTCGCGATCGATTGCTTCGGCCTGCAAACTTCCGTGACCTTCGCGCATGCCTGGCTCGCGGAGAAAACGGGCGCGCCGATTGTGCCGGCGCACGCGGAGCCGCTGCCGGGAGGACGGGTTCGGGTGGTGCTTCATCCGAAGCTCGTGATCCCCGCGGGCGCGACGCATCAGCAGGTGGCGCAGCTTTGCTGGGATCAGTTTGAGCCGGTCGTTAGGCAAAATCCCGCGCCCTGGATGTGGATGTACAAATATTGGCGTTATCTCCCGGAGAATGCGGGTCGAAGTTATCCGTCTTACGCGCGATCTTCACCGAAGTTCGACGGCCTGGTTTCCGCCGTGAAAGCAAGCGGCGCGACTCCGCGCGGTTGACTTTAGGCTGGGACAAACTCCATTGGGAAAAATCATGCGAATCATTTCCCGCCTTTGCCTTTTCACCGGTCTCGCTGCGTTTGCTCTGCTCACGAGTTGCAGCACGCTGGCGCCGACGACCAAGACCTATCACGTCGTCGCGCATAAGCCGCACGATCCTTCCAAAGTGCGCGTGCTTGTTTCCCTCTCGAAACAGAATGTTTACGTCATGGAAGGCGATCGTTGCCTGATGGCGGTCGCGACTTCGGTCGGGATGAATAACCATCCGACCCCCAAAGGTCACTTCACTATCTCGAACAAGATCAAACACAAGCGCTCCGGCTCTTATGGTTTCCGCGTGCAGGGCGAGAACATTCGCCCGGCCGAGGCGGGCTCGAATATCCCCGGGCGCTATGTCGGATACCCGATGGGTTACTGGTGCGAGTTCGCGCCGGCCTATGGTTTCCATCAGGGCTTCGTCCACCCGGTGCCGCGGACGCATGGCTGCCTGCGGTTGCATGGTGAAGCGGCGCCGAAGTTCTTCGCCCTCGTCCACGAAGGCACGCCGGTTTACATCGCGAACAGCCAGCCGGAAGACGCGACCATTGGTCCAAAGATCGAACGCGTCGATGACTCGAAGTCGCCCGATCCCGATCCGAAGTTGATGGTAACCTCGGGCGCCTTCCAGGAGCCGACCGGCCCGCTCCTCGTGGACTAACGAGTTGCGACTCAGCGCGCTCGCGGCGACATTAGCCGGTGAGCGCAAACCTCATTTCCAGCGGCACGACCGCGCGCAACAAGGTCAACCTCCGCACGCCGGAGGTGATGACTGCCGTGCAGGAACAGGTCGAGGCGCATTATCGCAGCGACATCGTTGACAAGGTTCGGCGGACCGGCGGGATCATCTCGGTGGGCGACGTGACGGTGCGACTGGCGAAGCAATTCGGCTTCTGCTACGGCGTGGAGCGCGCGATCGATCTCGCCTACGCGGCGCGCAAAGTTTTCAAGGATCGCCGGCTCTTTATCGTCGGCGAGATCATCCACAACCCGGAGGTAAACGAGCAGATCTCGTCGTTAGGCATCAAGAATCTGACCGGTCTACACAAGCAGGCGGATATTGAAGACCTGACACCGGAAGATGTCGTGATCCTGCCGGCGTTCGGCACGGAGGTTTCCTTGCTGCAGCAGATCAAGGATCGCGGGTGCCAGATCGTCGATACCACCTGCGGAGACGTGATGAGCGTCTGGAAACGCGTGCGGAAATACGCGAGCGAATCGGCGACGTCGATCATTCACGGCAAGGCCGAGCACGAAGAGACCAAGGCGACGAGCTCGCGCGCGCTCGGCGACGGGAAGGGGCATTATCTCGTCGTGCTTACGCTCGCGGATACGGATTATGTTTGCGACTACATCCGGCACGGCGGCGATAAGCAGGAGTTTCTCGATCGTTTTTGCGGGGCGTATTCGGCCGGTTTCGATCCCGATGTTCACCTGAAGACGATCGGGGTGGCGAACCAGACGACGATGTTGCGCGGCGAGACGGAGGAAGTGCAGCGGCGGATTCAACAAGCCGTGGCCGATCGCGATGGCGCCGAGCTCGCGACGAAAAATTTTCGCTTCTTCGACACGATTTGTGGCGCGACCCAGGAACGGCAGGATGCCTTGCGCGAACTGCTCGACGTGAAGATGGATCTGCTCCTCGTGGTCGGCGGCTACAACAGCTCAAACACTTCCCACCTTGCGGAGATGGGCGAGGAAAAGCTGCCGACTTACTTTGTGCTCAACGCCAGCCGGCTGATCTCGGAGAAGGAGATCCGCCATTACGACCTGCATCAAAAAGGGGAAGTCTTCGCGCCCAATTGGTTGCCGGAAGGCCCGGTCGTGGTCGGCATCACGGCCGGCGCATCCTGTCCGAATAACCTGATCGAGGAAACCCTCATCCGGCTTTTCCAACTGCGCGGGATCAGCACCGAACAGCTGCACGCGAGCGTCGGCTGAGATTTCTGATTGTCGTTAGGCAGCGAAGACCGCGCCGACTCCGATTGCAGTGAGAATGCGATCTTCCTCCGCGTGCATTTTCTCGTAATCGCTTTTCGTTAGGTCGTCGAAGCCGCTCAGGTGGAGCACGCCGTGCAGCGCGTAGAGCAGCAGCTCTCGCTCCGTTTCGGTCCCGCGCCGCGCGGCCTGCCGCTTCGCGAACGGCACGCAGAGCACTACCTCGCCGGCGAGACACCTGCCATCCGGGGAGCGCTCATGGTCAAAGGTCAGGACATCGGTCGGGCCTGCGACGCGCAGGTATTTTTCATGCAACGTCGCCATCCGGCCCGCCCCGACGAGCGCGATCGAGATCTCCACCGGCGTCTGCTCCACCAGCGCGGCGGCTTGCGGCAACCAACGCCGCAGGAAATCGAGATGAGCCGAATGCGAAGCGCCCGCGACCGCGCGGTAAACGAAGTGGGGCTGCCGCGTGCTTATCGGGCGTTGGCTTCCGCTCTCTTGCCCTCGGCGCTGCCTTCCGGAACCCAATGTCCACCAAAAGAGCTCCCCATGGCGTCATCGCCGCCGATCCAGACGTAGGTCTCGCCTTTGACGACTTTGGTTTTGAGCTTCGATTTCTTGCCGTTGCTCGGGGTCGCTGTGGTGGTGCCGGCGGAGGACTTGGCGGTTTGGGCCATCTTACTGCCGGCGGGGGCGACTTGGCCGGTGAGGACGGTCGCGCTCTTGACCTCAACTTTCATCGCGACGCCACCTTTGCGGAACTTCGACGCCGGAACGGAATTGGCGGACGACTCCTGATCCCCCGCGTGCACCATGAGCGCGAGCGGGCCGCCTTTGGCAGTCCCCGCCGCATTGAACTGCACAACGTAATTGCCCGGTGGGACGGTTTTCGTCTCAAACATTCCCTGCGCATCGGTTTTCCCGCGGTAAATCACCTTCCCTGCTGAGTTCGTTACCTTCACATCCATGACAGGTGAGGCGCAGGCGATGGAGACGGCACCGAGAAACGTTGCGGACGAGATCAAGAATGAGCGGGAAAGAGTTTTCATCATCCTGCAATTTAAGAAGCCGACTCCACCCGCGCAAGAGTGAGAATTGATTGGCAGTAGATTTTTTCGACGCGGCAACGACGAGCGTCAGGAATCAGGCTTAAGCAATCGCGCAGCATACCCGCGCCTAACGAGAAAGGTTAATGGCGGCTCTGCAAATCCTGGATCGACTTGGTATCCACATTCTGCACGTTGCGCCCCTCGGGACTGTTCGCATCGACCCAGCGGCCCCCGAGGTTGCTGCCCAACTCACCCTGCACCCAAACGAATTTCTTGCCGTTGACGTATTTCACTTTGGCGTTGCTTTTGTCACTACCGGCACTGGCAGCCATCGTCGTCTGCCCAGCCTCTGCGACCTGTCCGCTCAGGCTTATCGCTTTGCTCACTTCCACACGCAGCGCGACGCCGCCTTTGCTGATCTTCGAAGCCGGCACGGACTCAGCCACGACCTTTTTCTTTCCCGCCCCCACGACCAAGGTGTAGGGACCGCCTTTGGATGACTTAGACTTGAACTGCACCACGTAATTTCCCGGCGCAAGACTCTTCGTAGTGAACACACCCTGGGCGTCCGTTTTTCCCTTGAATAGAAGTTTGCCCGCGGAGTTTGAAACGGTGACATCCATCGGCGGGACGGCCGCACTGACCAGCGACGCAGCTCCGAGGAGAGCAAAGAGGAAGAGGAAGCGACGAAGAGTTTTCATTGGCTCAACTTAAGACTCGAAAAATCTCTGGCAAGCAGAAGAATCGCACGCGTTTAGCGCGCGTCGCGAAGGCTCGCGCGCTCCGCATCGCGGCGCGGAAGCCGCTTGGCTTCGTCTGAATCCATCCCACAAATGCCGCGATCCCTGGATGCGCACGCAGCTTCTCGATCGTGTTGAATTCCCGCTCCAGTTGTTTCTCGGTCAGGAGTTGATGAACCTGGGAATGGCGGGAGCGGCAAAGTCCGACGACCGCATGCACGGTAGCACGAGCGAATGCTCCCTTGTTTCGTTTGTTGTGATGCCGGGTGCGGGGGATGAGATGATGGCGCGTGAGGGTTTCCTCCCGATGACAGAGCGCACAGTTTCCTTGCACGTTTTACTTTGCTGCGCCGCGCGCGATTCCTCAACCTCGCGGGCCTCTCGACGGAAGCGGGATCGGAAGTTTTTGTCCTGGGCGAGTTGATTTCCCTGGAGGCGAGTCCGAGCTTTCCGCAAGGCAGCGCAGCGTTCACCCGCACCGGGCCGCAGTTGCCTAACGAAAGGGAAAGACTATGAAAGGTTTACTCTGTGTCGGGGTTCTGTTTCTCGCCAGCTGCGCGAATAGCAATCAGCACCTGAGCGATCAGCCGAAATACAACGCGGACGGCAGCCGCAGCTACAGCCAGGAGACGCTGCAAAAAACCGGACAGCAAACGCCCGGCGCAGCGCTCTCTCAGGTTGATCCCACGGTTTCCGTCTCGCACCGCTAGCGGCGATCAGTCGGGATTTTTGCGGCAAGCCGAGCGGGCTGCTGTGAATATTACTCCGCCGCGCAGATGTCGGCGGTGGGTAGCGGAGCTTTACCTGCGAGATCCGATTGGGTATTCTCGATTTCTCCTATGAAGAAATCCATGGCCCTCGTCTGTAGCTTCCTCATCTCTGTTCTCGCCACCGTCCTCATTCCTGCGACCTCGTGGGCGGAGGCGCTGCCGGAATTTCGACCCGCGCTGATCGCCAACACGAAGCGCTCGCTGATTAACATCATCGACGTCCAATCACTCATGAAACGCGGACAGGGCAACGCCACCGTCATGTTCAGCTGCCTGGTCAGTCAGCTGGGCGTCTCCTTCGACGGGTTTTATTTTCGCGGAACTCCAGGCTCCGAAAAGCTGGGCATGGAAGTCGCCCGCCGCTGCCACCTCGCCGAATTCATTCCCGCAGTTTACAAGCACAACCACGTCGACGTTTGGATTAACGGCACGGTCACGTTTGTCATCATCGATGGGAAGCCGCATCTCCGGATTTATCTGAACCAAGAGCAGGCTGATCTGCTCAAAGGCCGCGATTTCGTCGCCCCGCAATTTGTGATCAGCGCTGGGCTCTCCAAATTCCGCGGCTTCCGTCCGCCCCAGAAGGCCTCCAATCATGAGGGCATCGCAGTGGCGGCGATCGAGGTCGATGCGACCGGTAACGTCGTCCATTCGCGTATCGCCTACGAGTATCCGCCGAACATGGGATTCGGAGAAGAGATCGCGGGGCGCATCCGCGATGCAGTTTTTGTCCCGGGATTTCGCGGCGGACATCCGGTCGATTCTCATATTGAATGGCCGGTGATCTATCGCGTGCCGGGCCGCTCGCACCCGGTCAAAACCGGTTAGCGAGCCGCGTGCCGAGCCCGCGCACTTCCCCCCGCAGCGACGAACTCCTTTTGTCATGCGTGCCATTTGGAAGGGGAGTATCAGCTTTGGTTTGGTGAACATTCCGATCGCCCTTTATCCGGCGACCCGCCGGGAAGAACTCAAGTTTCGGCTACTCCGCGGGAGCGATCTCAGCCCGGTCAATTACAAGCGCGTCGCCGAGAAGGACGGCAAGGAGGTGCCGTGGGATCAGATCGCGAAAGGCTACGAATACGAGAAGGGAAAATTCGTCGTCCTGAACGAAAAAGACTTTCAGCGCGTCGATCTCGAGGCAACGCAGACGGTAGACATCCAGGATTTCGTCGATGTGGACGAGATCGACCCGATGTATTTCTACAAGCCGTATTACCTCGAACCGCAGAAAGGCGGCGACAAAGCTTACGTGCTGCTGCGCGACGTCCTCACCAAGACGAACAAAGTCGGCATTGCCAAAGTCATCATCAAGACGCGCCAATACCTCGCCGGCGTGAAGGCGACGAAAGACTCGCTTGTGCTCGAACTGATGCATTTCGCGCAGGAGCTGTCCGATGCGGAGAAACTGAACGTCCCGAGAAAGATGGAGCCGGCCAAGCGTGAGATCGACATGGGCGAAGCCCTTGTCGAGAGCATGACCGCAAAGTGGGACCCGGAGAAATACAAGGACGACTACCGCGACGCGCTCCTCGAAGTGATCGAGGAAAAAGTAGAATCCGGCGGCGAGGAAGTCGCGGAGAAACCGAAGGCGAAAAAGGAGTCGTCGAAGGTGATCGATCTCGTCGCGGTGCTCCAGCAAAGCCTCGCGAAGGCCGAAGGCGGAAAGAAGAAAAAGAGCACGAAAAAGAGCAGCAAGTCGACCAGTAAAAAAGCTGCCTAACGCCCGTTGGCCGACAGCCCCGCCGCCCCACACCGCTGTCATCCCGAGGGAGCGGAGCGAAGTCGAAGGATCCGACAGAGTTGCTCGCCAGCGGTCGAACAGCATAACTCCGGGGAGCACAGGCGGCTCGCCTGTTGATGCCGGCGGCTCGCCGGCATCCGTGGCGGAGGGTAGGTCGGATCCTGTGGAGAAGCTTTGCGCGCGGTGTTGCGAGCAGACCTTGATTGCGAGGCAACCTTGCGCCTGCCGTCTTCCCTCAGCGCGACCAGCCCGCACGTTCGGTTGAAGGCGAGCCGCCTGTGCTCCCCGGCACCCCGGCGAAGCGATGCAACACTCGGCCCAGTTCCGCTTCGATCCGAGGGATCGGCACCTTTGTTTTCTCATTTGATTCAAACGAACGTTTGAATTATTCTCCCCGCCCGATGCCAAAAGAGATGCATGCGACCAAACTCGCAATCTTGAAAGCGACCGAGCGTCTCGTCGCCGCTCACGGATTCGAGGCCACTTCGCTCCGTGCGATCACCGCCGCAGCCAAGGTCAACCTCGCGGCCGTGAATTATCATTTCTCGACCAAGGATGCGCTCATCCTCGCGATGTTGAATCGGCGGCTCGGCCCGATCAATGAAGCGCGGCTCGTCCTGCTAGATCGATTTGAAAAAGAAGCCGGCGAAAACCCGGTCGCGCTCGAGAAAATTCTCGAGGCGCTTTTCCGTCCGGTCCTCGATGAAGTCTCGCGCCGCTCGCAAGGTGGACGCGATTTTCTGCGCCTCCTCGCGCTTGCTCTGGCCGAGCCAAGCGCTTATTTGAAGCCGCTCGTCGAGAAGGAATTTTCCGAGAAAACGCGCCGGTTTCATCGCGCCCTGCGCCGCGCGCTGCCGCGTCTCTCCGAGTGCGAAGCCCATTGGCGCCTGCACTTCGCACACGGCGTTTTCCTGCACACCGTCACGCACTCGGAAGTGCTCGAGTGCACCTCTCGCGGTCGCTGCCGCATCAGCGACCCCGAAGCGACCCTCCGGCGCATCATTCACTTCTGCGCGGCCGGTCTGCGCAGCGCGCCCTAACGAACCAACTTTATGCCAGTCCTCGAACAAGAGCCCAAAACCACTACGCGCAAAATCCCGGAGTCGGCCGACTCGGATTTGCTGATCGATCCCGATGGCCATCCGGTCGTCGACGAAAAGAAGACGCCGCTTTTCCATCGCCGCGGAGTGATCATCGGTGCCGCGGTTGTGCTCGTGCTCGCGATTCTCTACACCGCTACGATCTTTTTCCACAGCCTCACGCACGAGAGCACCGACGACGCTTTCATCGACGCGCACATCGTCAGTGTCGCGCCAAAGATCGCGGGAAAAATCTCCGCCGTCCGCGTGCGAGATAACCAGATGGTGAAGAAGGGCCAGCTGCTCCTCGAGATCGATCCGCAGGACATCGAAGCGACCGTGGCGCAGCGCCAGGCCGCGGTCGACGTTGCGAAAGCGCGACGCGAGAACGCCCAGATGACCGCCGAACAGGCTGAGGCGCACGTCCACACTTTACAGGCTGCTTACGCCGCGGCGAAAGCGAGCACGGCCGCCACCGCCGCCGACACGGCAAAGGTGAAAAACGACCTCGAACGCAATCGCGGCCTGATCGAAAGCGGCGCGATCTCGAAACAGGATTTCGCTCACTCGGAGGCCGACACCACGGCGTCGGAAGCGACCCTTCGATCCAAGGAGAAACAGCTCGAAGCCGCGGAAGCTTACGCGCAGGAGGCAAAGAAGTCGGCCGGTTCCGCGCGTGCGCAGGTAGGCGCCTCAAAAGCCGAAGTGGCGGAGGCGCAGGCTGAGCTGCGTCAGGCAGAACTCCAGAAGTCCTACACGAAAATCACCGCGCCGGAAGCGGGTCGCGTCACGGATAAGACGATCGAGCCGGGCGCGTATGTGCAGGTCGGCCAGCCACTTTTCGCGATCGTGCCGACCGAAGTCTGGGTGACGGCAAATTTCAAGGAAACGCAGCTCACCGACATGCGCCCGGGACAGCCCACCGAGGTCGATGTCGATGCGTATCCGTCGCGCGCTTTGCATGGTCACGTCGATAGCATCCAGGCGGGAAGTGGCGCGCGGTTCAGTCTGCTCCCACCGGAAAACGCGACCGGTAATTTCGTCAAAGTCGTGCAGCGCGTCCCGGTAAAAATCGTGCTCGACGAGCAACCTAATGTTCAGCAAGTGCTCGGACCTGGCATGTCCGCGGTGCCGGATGTGAAAGTGAAAGGCGCCTTTCGCCCGGCTGTGACCGTCGCGATCGTGGCGGGGCTGGTGATTCTGCTGATCATCGGCGCGACCGTCTGGTGGATGCGCCGCGTCGCGGCTCGTTAGGCAAATTCCGTGGCTGCTCCCGCATCCAACGCCGCGGCGCCCGCGTGGAAACCGAGCTATAACCCGTGGCTGATCGCCGCGTCGGTGATGCTCGCGACATTCATGGAAGTGCTCGACACTTCCGTCGCGAACGTCTCGCTCCCGCACATCGCAGGGAATCTTTCCGCGACCACGGACGAGGCGACTTGGGTTCTCACCAGTTATCTCGTCGCGAATGCGATCATCCTCCCGGCTACGAACTGGCTCGGAAATCTCTTCGGCAGGAAACGCTTTCTCGTCTCCTGCATTGTGCTTTTTACTCTCGCGTCGGCGCTCTGCGGCGCAGCCAGTAGCCTCGGATTTCTCGTCATCGCGCGCGTCCTGCAAGGCGCGGCTGGCGGCGCGCTCCAGCCGATTTCGCAGGCCGTCTTGCTCGAGAGTTTTCCGCCCGCGAAACGCGGCGCGGCCATGGCGGTCTTCGCGATGGGTGTGGTCGTGGCGCCGATCCTCGGGCCGACGTTAGGCGGCTGGATCACCGATAACTACAGCTGGCGCTGGGTCTTTTACATCAATCTCCCGATCGGTCTCCTCGCCGGTTTGATGGTGAACGCCTTCATCGAGGATCCTCCCTACCTGAAACAAGTGAACGCGAGCGACATCGATTATCTCGGCTTCGGCTTCCTCGCCATCTGGCTCGCGACACTGCAATTCGTGCTCGATAAAGGCCAGGAACTCGACTGGTTCGGCTCGCACGTGATCGCGTGGTGCGTCACGATTTCCGCCTTCGCGTTCGTTGCTTTTGTCGTTAGGGAACTAACCGCGAAACAACCGCTCGTCGATCTGCGCGTGCTGAAAAATCGCAACCTCGCGGTCGGCTGCATCCTCATCGCGATCCTCGGCGCGCTCCTTTACGGCACGATCGCCGTGCTGCCGCTGTTCATGCAAAACCTTCTGCATTACACCGCGCTCGACGCCGGGCTCGCGCTCAGCCCGCGCGGGATCGGGGCGTTTCTCGCGACGATCGTCGTCGGCCGGTTGGTTGGGAAAGTGAGTAACCGCGTTCTCATCATGATCGGGTTCCTCGGCTTGGCCTACTCCTGTTTTCTCTTCGGGAAGATCAATCTGAGCATCAGCATGAGCAGCATTGTTTGGCCGACGATTTTGAGTGGCATCGCGATCAGCTTTATCTTCGTCCCGCTCGCGACCTCGAGTATGGGCACGCTCGCGCAGGACCAGATCGGCAACGCGAGCGGCCTCTTCAATTTGATGCGTAACCTTGGCGGCAGCATCGGCATCGCCGCTCTCACGACGCTGGTCGCGCGCGGGGCGCAGACAAACCAGTCGGCGTTCGTCGGGCATTTTTCGCAGTTCAATCCGATCTACCAGCAGAAGCTCGCGGCCATCACGCAAGGTCTCAGCGCGACGGAAGGTCCGTGGGTCGCAGCGCACCAGGCGCCGCAGGTTCTTTACGGCATCCTCGGCCAACAGTCGTTGCTCGTAACATACGCACACAATTTCGAACTCTTCGGTGTACTTTGTCTTATTACGACGCCGCTCGTCTTCTTCTTCAAGAAAGTGAGCAAAGGTAAGGCGCCGATGGGCGCGCACTAGGAGCGGGAAGCTTCGATCGGGGAAGCACAGAGTGGGGAGAAAGCCGGGAGCGTCCACGAAGGATGGCCCGCACAAATTGTCATCCTGAGCGTAGCGAAGGACCTCCCAAGCGCCTTTCGGCCTCGATTTTCCAAATGACATCGAACGAACGTCTGAGAGATCCCTCTTCGTGCTGCGCCGGTTCGGGCTGACAGAGCGCGAGGGAAATCGTTAGGACAAATCGGCCAACGCCGCTGCCACCGCGGCCGGTAGCTTCCTCGGCCCGTCGCCACCGAGCTGTGCGTCGATCGTTTCGAGGCGCCGGATCAGATCGATCACCTCGCGCCGCGCCATCGGACCGCCCGCCGCTGCGCAGAAGTGCGTGCGACAACCAAACGGCCGATCCGCGTAAATGAGACACCGGCCGGAAGCGCGGTCGAGCATCGGGCACGCGCCGCCGCCCTCGTCGTTAGGCAGTTTCCTCCGCCCCGTCGCCCGCCACGCTTTCGCCGCCACAAGCGCTTCGCCTTTCGTTAGGTAGGGCGTGAGTCCGGTGAGCTTGAACTGGCAGCACTCCGTCAGCCGCGTGCAGGCGCGCTCCACCGGCCGCGTGTCCAACTCGGCATAAATCTGACGGACCTCGTCTCCTGCTCCTGCTCCTAATCCTGTTCCAGCCCTCATTCTTACTCGTGCTCGTGCTCGTGCTCATAATCGTTCCGGACTGCTTGGAGGCAACGTCGATTACGAGCACGATTACGAGCAAGAGCACGAGACGGGAAATGCCCCGCCAGTTGCATCTCGCGCGCCCGGGCCTATTGCTAATTCCTGTCCATATGACCAAAAAACTAGCTATCACTGCTCTCAGCCTGCTCTGCGCCGCCTCGTTGCGCGCGCAATCCGCGCCGGGCCAATCTCCGGCCGCAGGCGAATCGAAACCACCGACCGTCCACGATGCTGCGCATCCGCCGACCGAACAAAGCCCGCCCCCCATCGCGGCGACGCCCCAGCCGGTCGCCCAGACAGGCGAGCAGCCGCACATCGATAAAAACCCGCCGCCGCTCGATCCGAAGAACATGGATACGTCGGTCAAACCCGGCGTCGACTTCTACGAGTACGCCAATGGCGGCTGGTTAAAGAACAATCCGGTCCCGCCGGAGTATTCGCGCTGGGGCAGCTTTAACGAGCTCATCGAGAAAAACAACGACGCGCTCCACGAGATCGCCGAGAAAGCCGCCTCCCTCGCCCAGAAGGAAGAAGGCGAAGGCAAGATCGAAAAAGCCGCCGATGCCGACGTGCAGAAAGTCGGCGACTTCTACGCCAGCGGCATGAATGAGAGCGAGATCGACCAAGCCGGCTTCAAGCCGTTGGAAGATGAATTGCACATGATCGATGCGGTGAAGACACCCGATGATCTCACGAAAGAGATCGGCCATCTCCATGACGAAGGAGTCGGAGCGCTCTTCGGCTTCACCTCCGGCCAGGACGATAAGAATAGCACGATGGTGATCGCGCAGGCTTACCAGGGTGGTCTCGGCTTACCCGACCGGGATTACTACACGAAGGACGACGCGGCTTCGAAGAAGATCCGCGATGAATATGTCGCGCATGTGACGAAGGTCTTCACCTTGCTCGGTGACTCGCAATCCGACGCTGCCGCCCACGCCAAGACGGTCATGGACATCGAAACTTCGCTCGCCAAGCCCGCTCGTACCCGCGTCGAGCTGCGCGACCCGCAGAAGAACTACAACAAGATGACCGAGGCAGAGCTACAAAAGCTCATGCCGGACTTTAAGTGGAACGAGTACTTTAAGTCGCTTGGAGTCATTGCTCCTGCGGCGATCAATGTTGGCCAGCCCGACTTCTTCAAGGCCGCGAACGATGTCTTTAAAACCGTCTCCATCGATGACTGGAAAACCTATCTGCGCTGGCACCTGATGCACGACACCGCCCCGGCGCTCTCGAAGGACTTCGTCGATTCCCACTTCGACTTTTATCTCAAGACTCTGACCGGCGCGCAAAAGCTAAAGCCGCGCTGGAAACGTGTCGTCAGCGCGACCGACCAGGAGTTGGGCGAAGCGCTCGGCAAGCTCTATGTCGCCGATCACTTCCCGCCCGAAGCGAAGAAGAGCGCGCTCGAGATGGTGCATAATCTTGAGGCAGCCCTCGCCGATCGGATCAACGCCGCGGAGTGGATGGACGCGAAGACCAAGAAGGAAGCGCTCAAGAAGCTCGCCGCTTTTACCGTCAAGATCGGTTACCCCGATAAGTGGCGCGATTACTCGCTCCTGAAGATCGACCGCGGTCCTTATGTCATGAACGTCATGCGCGGCGATAAGTTTGAGACGAATCGTGAGCTGAATAAGATCGGCAAGCCGGTCGATCGAAGCGAGTGGGGGATGACTCCGCCGACCGTGAATGCCTACTACAACCCGAACATGAATGAGATCGTGTTTCCGGCTGGCATTCTGCAACCGCCGTTCTTCGACCCAAAGGCGGATGACGCCGTCAACTACGGTGGCATGGGCGCTGTGATCGGTCATGAGATGACGCATGGTTTCGACGACCAGGGCCGCCAGTATGATCCGGTCGGTAACTTGCGCGATTGGTGGACACCGGCGTCGGCGAAGGCCTACGAGAAACGTTCCAAGGGGATCGTGGCGCAATACGCCGCTTACGAGCCGCTCCCGGGGCTGCACATCAATGGCGAGCTGACCCAAGGCGAGAACATCGCCGATAACGGCGGTCTCAAAATTGCCTATGAAGCCTTCAAGAAAGCGCAGGTCAAGAACCACGACGACCCGAATAAGAAGATCGACGGCTTCACGCCCGATCAACGCTTCTTCCTCGCCTGGGCCCAGATCTGGCGCGCCAACCAGCGGCCGCAAGACCTTAAGCTGCGACTCAATACCGACCCGCATTCGCCGGGTAAGTTCCGCTGCAATGGGCCGCTCTCGAATATGCCTGAGTTCCAGAAGGCGTTTAACCTGCCGGCGAATTGCCCGATGATGCGTCCGCCCGATCAGCGCACCGTCATCTGGTAGTCCTGCGGTTATAGAGTCACTTAGCTGAAGCCGCCGCCATGCCGGGATCGACCGCGCGGGCGGCGGCTTCTCGCTATCTCACGGTTTCTTGCTCGTCATGATTCGCTACTTCGGAGGGCTTGGTAAGTCGAAGCTCATCCTTTGGTGCTACCTGGCGTGGTATGTCGCGATCGTGGCGCAATACTTCGATCCATCGCCGATACTTTGGATCTCCTCGGTGGGGATCGCTCTCGTGATCGGCCTGGCGCTCAATCTTTCCACCCGGCAGGCAAATCATCGACCGGAAGGCTGGGTGGTCTTTCGGCTCTTTCTCATGCCCTTCTGTGTCTCGAGCTATTCAGCGCTCATCAAAGGCAAAGGATTCATCCTTCTCTTTCCGCGCGAGGCTCGTCCCCTCCTCGTTGGTCTTCTTGCTTGCGCCGCCGTCATCGCTCTCCATCTCGTTTGCGGGCTCATACTCCGAAGGCTGGCAAACGCAGCCCCTCCCTTGTCATCATGAGGGAAGCGAAGGATCTCGCGAGCGTCCTCCCGGTTCTCTGCTCGGGCCAACCCTGCGATTGTGCTGGAGCACTTGCCAAAAGTGATTTCCGGCTACGGGAGGGGAGGAAGGCATCCACCGATGGAAGTCAGGCATGCTGCCCGACTCGGGCGACAGGCTTCCCAGCCTGTCGACGCCATAGCCCGACTGGAAGTCTGACTTCCTTTCCGCCGCTGGATTTGAGGAGATGGAAGAGATTTCTGGCAAGTGCCCTAGCCTAGAAGCTATCCCACAAGCTTTTTGCTGGGCTGTCATGTTGAGTAGTGCGAAACATCGCTAACTTGTATCTCAAGCACGCGCCCTATTGGAAAAATGTTGTCGCTCATTGACGCGAAGGCTTTGCCAATTGACGGAATGGCTTCGCTAATAGGAAAAATGATCTCCTCAATTGAGAAAGAGAGTCCGGTAACCGACGCGGTCACTGCATCACTTTACGGGATGCCGG
>JBDTIQ010000163.1:0-8486 GCA_039936335.1 Chthoniobacterales bacterium | reverse complement strand
CCCTTCAAAGTGCCGGACGAAGCGATCGGCTGCGGATTTCACGAAGCGGTCCGCGGGGTTCTCTCGCATCACCTGGTCATCCGCGGCGGCAAGATCGCCAACTATCATCCGTATCCGCCCACGCCGTGGAATGCCAACCCGCGTGACACCTATGGCACGCCTGGACCTTACGAAGATGCAGTGCAAGGCTGTCCGATCTTCGAGGAGAACGGCCCGGATAACTTCAAGGGCATCGACATCATGCGCACCGTGCGCAGCTTCGATCCTTGTCTGCCATGCGGGGTGCACATGTATCTCGGCGGCGGGAAGCTGCTGAAGCAAATGCACACGCCGACGGCCTTGATGGGACTCGCCAAGTAAGTCATGGCTAACGAAGGTGCGGCGCAGGTGATGCTCGAGGCGTCACCGGACGAAATCTACGACATCGAGCTCGAGCACAGCCTGCTCGAGGCGAACGAGAAGCTGGCGGTGGAAAACCGCGCGCTACTCGACAAAAACGGCATCACCGCGATCGACTTCATGGGAGCGATCGGCTCCGGCAAAACCACGCTTATCACGAAGTTGGTCGAGAAGATGAAGGGCCGCTTCGGGGTAGCCGTCTTCAACGGTGACGCGACAACGAGCAGCGACGCCGACGCGATCTCGGCCCAGAACGTGCCCGTCGTGCAAATCGCGACGGTCAACGGTTGTCATCTCGACGCCAATCTCGTCGGGAAAGGGTTGAAGAAAATCGATCTCGAAAATCTAAAAATGATCTTCATCGAGAACATCGGAAACCTGATTTGTCCGGCGGAGTTTCCGCTTGGCTCGAAAGCCCGCGTGGTCGTCGTGAGCGTGACTGAAGGACCCTGGATGGTGCGGAAACATCCGCACATGTTTCTCGGTTCACAGGTCGTAGTGATCAACAAAATCGATCTCGCGGAAGCGATGGAGGTGAGCGTCGAGCAGCTTATTTCCGACGTCCACGCGCTAAAGCCCGATATTAAAGTCATCCCGACGAGCTGCAAAAAAGGAATCGGTCTCGACGAAGTGGTGGAGACACTTTTGGCCATCTAACGCGCCGCAGATGCACGAGTTTTCGATCGCGTCCGGGCTGGTCGAAAAGCTGCTCGATTTCGCGGAGAAAAACCCGGAGAAAAAAATCGTCGAGGTCCGGGTCGCGATCGGTGAGTTCACGCAGATCGAAGAAGAGCAACTCCGCTTTTGCTACGAATCGATCATCACCGAAACGCCGATCGCCGGTTCCAGCCTAACGATCGAGCCGGTGCTGGGCAAAGTCTCCTGTCCACATTGCTCCTACAGCGGTCCGCCGAAGTATTGGGAGGGGATCCTATCAGGCGCGCCCGTGGCCACTTTGCAATGTCCCACTTGCGGCAAAGCAGCTGTCGCCACGGAAGGCGAAGACTGCTCGATTCGCTCGATTCGATTCAAGCCGAGCAAAGCCGTCGGCGCGAATTCCTGAGGCTGTTCGACTCGCTTCTCTTACCTCTCAGCGACCGAAGCTGCTAAGCATGCCTGGGAAGCGGTCTGGCAGCTTTTGCTCTTGAGCCAAACCTGCGGTGTTGCTTGACGCCGGCGGTGGGAAGATTCCGAGAGCGGTCTTTTTGCTGGATCACGTGGAACCCGAACTCATCTTCGTAGCCTTCCGGCGCATTGTGAATTTCTCGAGCGAGGGCGACGAAGCCGATCACTCCTAGACTGATGATACCTGCAGCGACAAACATCCTTTCTTATCAGCAGGTTACGAGCCAAAGGACCGTTCGATTCCACAGTGCGGTTAATTTTTAGCGAGATTTTGCAGCCCTTTTTCGTGTTGCGCATTTTACACCTCTTTCTGGCTGGCGGTTGCGTCGGTAAGACACCGAAGTGGTATGATTGTGATGATGTTTTTCCTCTTCGCTGAGCCGTTGGATGCTTCGGAATGAAACTCGAACGAAGACGGATAACCATTCGTGGGGCCGTCCAAGGCGTGGGTTTTCGGCCTTTCGTTTATCATCTGGCGACCGAGATGAACCTTGGCGGGTGGATTCTTAATTCTTCCCAAGGCGTCTTGATCGAGGCCGAGGGTTCACCCGAAGCGGTCCGGCGCTTTGCGCTTCGGCTGAGGGAGGAGAAGCCGCCTCACGCAATCATTCAAAGCTTTGTTTCCACCATTCTCCGGCCAACTGACGAGAAGAGTTTCGAGATCCGCGAGAGCGATGAGGGCGGCGGGAAATCCGCGCTGATTCTGCCAGATCTCGCGACCTGCGCCGCCTGCCTAGCCGAAATGCTCGATCCGAGCAATCGGCGGTATCGATATCCCTTCAACAACTGCACGAACTGTGGCCCGCGCTTTTCGATCATCGAAGCGCTTCCTTACGATCGCGTCCACACATCGATGAAAAAGTTTGTGATGTGCGCGGATTGTGAGCGCGAGTATCGGGATCCGGCCGACCGGCGTTTCCACGCCGAGCCGATTGCCTGCCCGCGCTGCGGACCGCGCTTGCAGCTCTGGGATTCGTTCGGCAAAACAATCGCGGCGGACGACGCGGCTTTACTCGGGGCGGGCGCGGAGATTCGTGCGGGAAAAATCCTCGCGCTGAAAGGTCTGGGCGGTTTCCAGCTGCTCGTAGACGCGCGGGCGCGCGACGCCGTTGTGCGCTTGCGGGTGCGGAAACATCGCGAGGAGAAGCCGTTTGCGGTAATGTTTCCGTCGCTGGCCGCGCTCCGCGCGCAGTGTCACGCCAGCGAACTGGAAGAGCGGCTCTTACTTTCTCCGCAATCTCCCATCGTGCTCTTGCAGAGGTTATCCCCTGCCAACCAGCTTCTTGATAATGCCGTCGCGCCTAACAACCCCAACCTTGGCGCCATGCTGCCTTACACTCCGTTGCATCATTTGCTCTTACGGGAACTCGGTTTTCCGGTGGTCGCGACGAGCGGCAACTTAAGCGACGAGCCAATCTGCATCGACGAATACGAAGCGCTCGAACGTCTCCGCGACATCGCGGATTTCTACCTGGTGCACGATCGTCCGATTGTGAGGCATGTGGACGATTCGATCGTGCGTGTCATGCACGATCGCGAGATGATCCTGCGCCGTGCGCGTGGTTTCGCACCGCTGCCGATTCTGCTCCGGCAACCGCAACCGAACGTGCTCGCGCTCGGCGCGCATCTCAAGAACACCGTCGCGCTCAGTGTGGAGCGGAACGTTTTCGTCAGTCAGCACATCGGCGATCTCAGCACGCAGCCAGCCTATGATGCGTTCGCTCGCTCCGTCGCGGATCTCCCATTTCTCTATGAGGCTAAACCAGAGCTAATCGCGCACGATCTCCACCCAGAATATCTCTCGACTAAATTTGCCGCCCAACTCGCCGCGCCAAAGGTTGGCGTGCAACATCATTGGGCGCACATCGCGTCCTGCATGGCCGAGAATGAACTCGACCCACCACTCCTCGGCGTGGCGTGGGATGGCACGGGCTATGGCATCGACGGCACGATCTGGGGCGGCGAGTTTTTCCTCGTCGAAGAAGAACGCTGGCAACGTTTCGCCCACTTCCGGACGTTTCTTCTCCCAGGTGGCGACGCGGCCGTAAAAGAACCTCGACGCAGCGCACTTGGGTTGCTTTACGAGATTTTCGGCGAAGAACTTTGGGAACGGAGAGAGCTGCTCGCCGGCTTCAGCGCGAGCGAGCAGAAGCCGCTCCGCCGCATGTTGGCGCAACGAATCAACACTCCGACGACCTCGAGCGCCGGGCGCCTTTTCGATGGCGTCGCGGCACTCGCCGGTCTCCGCGATCGTTCTTCCTTTGAAGGCCAGTCGGCGATGGAATTGGAATTCGTGGTCGATCGCGCGGTCGAGGAAAGTTATCCGTTTTCGTTAGGCGATGAGGTGCCGTGTGTGGTTGATTGGGGGCCGGCCGTGCGCGCGTTGCTGGAAGATCGCCGCGAGCAATTTCCCATCCCGCGAATCGCGGCGCGTTTTCATAACATGCTGGCCGACGCGATCGTCGCGATCGCGCAACGGGCCGCGCAAACCAGAGTCGCCTTGAGTGGCGGCTGCTTTCAAAACCGTTACCTGACCGAGCGGACGATCGACCAACTTCGGGCGAACGGATTTCAGCCGTATTGGCATCAACGCATTCCGCCTAACGATGGCGGAATCGCCGCCGGCCAGATTTATCTCGCCGAAAAAATCCGCTCTCGCACCCTGACGACCGTGTCCTGAAGTGATACAATTAGCCATGTGCCTGGCCATTCCTGGGAAGCTTACTGAGATCAGCACCGACGCGAACGGCGTGCGAATGGGAAAGGCAAACTTCGGCGGGATCGTGAAACAGGTTTGCCTCGAATACACGCCCGAGGTCGGGATGGGCGACTACGTTCTGGTGCACGTCGGTTTCGCCCTGAGCAAAGTCGACGAAGCAGAAGCCGCGCGGACCTACAAGGCACTCGAGCAAATGCAGCAACTTGGCGAGCTCGACACGCCCGATGTGCCGGACGACGGCACAGCTTTTCCAGAGACCGAGAACGAGGCGGCCGCGTGAAGTATCTCGACGAATATCGCGACGAAGCGATGGCGAAAACGATCGTCGAAGAGATTCGTCGCATCGTCACCAAGCCGTGGGTGCTCATGGAAGTCTGCGGAGGCCAGACTCATTCGATCGTCAAATACGGCATCGATCGGCTCCTGCCTGAAGAAGTGGAGCTGGTGCACGGGCCGGGTTGTCCAGTCTGCGTGACTTCGCTCGAGATGATCGACAAAGCGCTCGAGATCGCGCGCCGGCCCGATGTGATTTTCTGCTCCTTCGGCGACATGCTGCGCGTCCCCGGGTCCGAGTGCGATTTGCTGATTCTCAAATCCCGCGGTGCCGATGTGCGCGTGGTCTATTCTCCGATCGATTGTCTGAAGATTGCGCGCGCGAATCCGGACAAGAAGGTGGTCTTTTTCGCGATTGGATTTGAAACGACCGCACCGGCTAATGCGATGGCGGTCTGGCAGGCGAAGCAACAAGGCCTGGCTAACTTCTCGATTCTCGTTTCGCACGTGCTCGTACCACCGTCGATCAGTTCTATTTTGCAATCGCCGCTCAATCGCGTGCAAGGATTTCTCGGGCCGGGGCACGTTTGCGTGGTGATGGGTTACCGCGAATACGAACCGCTCTCCGCCCGTTTCAAAGTGCCGATCGTCATCACCGGCTTCGAGCCGATCGATATTCTGCAAGGCACGCTCATGACGATTCGCCAGCTCGAGGCGGGTGAAGCGAAGGTGGAAAACCAATATCCGCGCGTCGTCAGCCGCGAGGGAAACAAGGTGGCGCAGGACTTGATCAACAAGGTCTTTGAAGTGGGCGATCGGAAATGGCGCGGTGTCGGCTCGATTCCGAAGAGCGGTTATAAACTGCGCTACGAATTCCGCGAATACGACGCCGATCGGATTTTCGACACGCGCGAGATCGACACGAAAGAGCCTGAGATTTGCATCAGCGGGCTCGTTTTGCGGGGCGTGAAAAAGCCGCATGATTGCCCGGCTTTCGGGACGATTTGCAATCCGGAGCATCCGTTAGGCGCGACGATGGTGTCGGCGGAGGGCGCCTGCGCGGCCTACTACGCCTACGGCCGGCATCTGCAGGAGCCGTCGCTGGCGAGGGCGAGCTAAAGATGCCCGAAACGGCCGAGACAATCGCCGATCGGCTGACCGAGCCGTTCCGGGAGAAAGTCATCCGCAAATCCGCGGAGAGCATGGAGACGAACGGAAAGTTCTTCACTCAATACGCGGATTCCTTCGACGAAATGTCCCGCGCGCTGGCGGAGCGTTTTCAGAACGGCGGCCGGCTTTTCGTCATGGGCAACGGCGGCAGTCTCTGCGACGCGCTCCACATCGCGGTCGAGTTCAACCACCCGATCATCGAGAAGCGCCTCGCGTTCCCCGCAATCCCGCTCATGACCGATATCGCGGTGATGACCGCGATCAGTAACGACCTCGATTTCACGCGCGTTTACGTGAACCAGTTGCGCCTGCACGCCACGCCTAACGACATCGCGATGGTCTTCAGTTCGAGTGGGAAATCGCCGAATCTGATCTACGCGCTCGAGACCGCGCGCGAGAAGAAGATGCTCAGCGTCGCCTTCTCCGGGAAGGATGGCGGACGTTTTCCCGACGTCTCCGATTATTGCTACATCGTGCCTTCCTACAGCATTCATCGCATTCAGGAATCGCACGCCACCGCGGTGCATATCATTTGGGATTTGGTTCACATCGCGTTAGGTGCAGAGGATGTCACCTGACGGGTCCGCGACGGCGACCGGCGCGAATTTGCTGACGGCGAGCTGTCCGCTCCCGATCACCGATTACAAGGAAATCGTCCTCGCGCACGGGAGTGGCGGAAAACTGAGTCACCGGCTGATCGACCAGATCATCCTGCCGCAATTTCGCAACGATCTACTCGAACCGCTGCACGACGGCGCCGTCTTTTCGTTAGGCGGCGGGCGCATCGCGTTCAGCACGGATTCGTATGTGGTCAGCCCGATTTTTTTTCCGGGCGGCGATATCGGGAAACTGGCCGTGCACGGGACGGTCAACGACCTCGCGATGTGCGGCGCGAGGCCGCGTTATCTTTCGGTCGGTTTCATTCTTGAAGAGGGATTGCCGATGGAAGACTTCTGGCGCGTCGTGCAATCGATGCGCGCCGCGGCCGATGCGGCCGGCGTGCAACTTGTGACCGGCGACACCAAGGTGGTCGACCGCGGAAAGGCGGATAAGATTTTCATCAACACCGCGGGCGTCGGCATCGTGCCGGACGGCGTGGACATTCGTCCGGCCCGCGCGCAAGTCGGCGACAAAATCTTGCTCAGCGGCCAGGTCGCGGTTCACGGCATCGCGATCATGTCGGTCCGTGAAGGCTTGGAATTCGAAACCGAGATCGCAAGTGATTCGGCGGCATTGAACGGACTGGTCGAGGAAATCCTGCGCGTCTGTCCCGACGTCCACGTGCTGCGCGATCCGACGCGCGGCGGCGTCACAAGTTCCGTGACCGAGATTGCGCTGTCCGCCAGAGTCGGCGTGCACCTAAACGAAGCGGCGGTCCCGATCAGCGAGGAAGTAAAAGGCGCGTGCGAAATCCTCGGGCTCGATCCGCTTTATGTCGCAAACGAAGGAAAACTGATCGCAGTGGTGCCGGCGACAGAAGCCGATGGCGTCCTCGCCGCGATCCGCGCCCACTCGTTGGGCAAAGAAGCGGCGATCATCGGTGAAGTGGTCGCGGCGCATCCTGGTTTTGTCACGATGAAGACGCGCGTCGGCGGCACGCGGGTGGTCGACATGCTCACGGGCGAGCAGTTGCCGCGGATCTGTTAACAGGGCCTTCCTCCTATTCCCCCGTCAGCAGAGGACTTACGGACCCGGGTATGGGTTGCCTTTCAATTAGTTTTGATAGGCGGCCCTGGCTTCAGCCATCTTACTTACATGCATCTTTTCCTGCCTCGCACCCACGACACCTCAAGCTCGAAGCCTCATCGAACGAGTGACTCCAACTGGGGCGAGCAGCGACACTTCTCTGCATAGCTTCACTCGGGCTGGCTTCGTCGCTCTGTGCCGCACCGGTGCCGGTCTTTACTGACGCGGCCCTCTCGGCCCAGTTAAATCCCACGGGAACCCCATTCGGCAATCCCTTCTGGGGGAACTTCGATAACGATGGTGATCTCGATATGTTTGTAGATAACCATTACAGCGCTGCTTCCTATTTTTACAGAAACAATGGCGATGGCACCTTTACCGACATTCTTTCCACCTCTGGACTAAAGGCCGCGGCCGACAGGCATGGATCGGGTCGGACAGAAATCGATAACGATGGGCCAAGCTTGATCTCTTCATCACGAAGCGAGGCGGCTTGGTAGGAATTCTGGGTATGAACGAGGATCAGCTCTACTACAGCCAGGGGGACAGTACGTTTGTTAACATCGCGGAGTCCGCCAATGTCATCAATACCGAGGGCCGGGGGAGAAGCGTCGCCTGGGCCGATATCGACAACGATGGCTATCTCGATCCTCTCTGCGGAAACCTAAAGACCGACCTGGTCTTATATCGGAACAATGGCGATAAGACTTTTACCGATGTGACCGCGCAGGCCGGGTTGGCTCATCTCCAGTATGACGAATGCGCTTTCGCTGATTTACAACGGCGACGGTCTTCCTGATCTTTTGTGTCGAGACGATTTGCTACGACGGAAATTTAGATGTGCTGTATCGGAATAACGGAGATAGAACGTTCACCGATGTCTCTGCAGGAAGCTGGGATCAAGTTTTATGTCGGAGGGCGCTCGATCACCTGGGCAGATTACAACAGCGACGGAAAGCTCGACCTCTTCGTCAGTCGAGGCGATGTCGGCCCCCTCAAGAGGACGCTCTATCGCCAGGACGGCGATGGACCTTCACGGAAGTCAGCGATGAGGTCGACTCGGCGCATTGAGTGACGACCGAGCCGCTGTCTGGGGCGATTTCGATAACGACGG
>JBDTIQ010000162.1:0-5198 GCA_039936335.1 Chthoniobacterales bacterium | reverse complement strand
ATCAACGCCGAAAAGGTGAGCGGTCTCGCCTATTTGCAGATCGAGATCGATCGCGCGCGGATCGCCCGGTTCGGCATCAACGTGGCCGACATCCAGGACGTGATCGAGACCGCCATCGGCGGAAAGGAAGCGAGCAAAGTCTATGAAGGGCTAAAAGTCTTCGGCCTGGCGGTTCGTTTTCCAAAGGAGGCGCGCGATGATGTCGAGTCGATCAAGGACATCCTCATTCCTTCCCCCACCGGCGCGCAGATCCCGCTGGGACAACTGGCGCGCGTTTTCGTCGCGGAAGGTCCTGCGCAGATCAGTCGCGAGAGCGCGCAGCGCCGTATCGTGGTGGAGTGCAATGTGTCCGGGCGCGACATCGGAGGTTTCGTGAGCGAAGCGCGGCAGAAGATCGACGCGCAGGTGAAACTGCCGCCCGGCTATGTCATGACGTGGGGCGGACAATTCGAGAACCAGCAGCGCGCCAGCAAACGCTTCGCCCTCGTCGTGCCTCTGACGATCGCAGGGATTTTTCTGCTTCTCTTCGCGTCCTTCAGTTCCGCGAAGCAAGCCCTGCTCATTATCCTTAATATTCCTTTCGCTATGATCGGCGGCATCGTCGCGATCGTCCTGGGCGGCTTCAATCTAAGTGTGAGCGCGAGTGTTGGTTTCATCGCGCTCTTCGGCGTCGCGGTGCTTAACGGCATCGTAATGGTGAGTTACTTTAATGAGTTACGGCGCGAAGGCATGGCGGTTGATCTTGCTGTCATGCGCGGCGCGGTCCCGCGCTTACGACCGGTGCTCATCACCGCCAGCGTCGCGGCGCTCGGGCTTATCCCGATGCTCTTCGCCACCGGACCGGGCAGTGAAATTCAAAAGCCGCTTGCTGCTGTCGTCATCGGCGGACTTGTCAGCTCGACTCTGCTCACACTTTACCTTCTGCCGACGCTCTACAACGTCTTCGAACGCGGAACGCCATCCGCGTCGCGCCCATTGCCGGCATCGCCGTCGACCAAAGAGCTGGTTCAGGTTTAGCTTTATATCGAAGCAACCTCCTTTCATCACGCGCCGATCCCGCTGGAGGTTGGGGAAATGTTTGCAGAGACTGGACGAGCAGATCTCGTCATTCCGCATATCTGTCGTATCTTTACTCGCCCGAGCGATGACTCACTCACTCAAAAAAACGAAGAAGAATTCCGCCGCAGTTCCTCAAGAACCAAAAGAGACCCAGCCTGAACCGCAGATTGTTCTCACCGTCGGCCATTCCACCCGCGCGATCGAAGAATTCGTTCGACTGCTGCAGGCACACGACGTGACGATGCTGGCAGATGTGCGCACGATACCGAAGTCGCGCCATAACCCGCAGTTTAACAAGACTTCGCTGCCGGCCCCTCTGCGCAAAGCCGGCATAGAGTATGTGCATCTGCCCGGCCTGGGAGGCTTGCGCCATGCTAAGTCCGATTCGCCAAACATGGGCTGGCGTAACGCTTCCTTCCGCGGCTATGCCGACTATATGCAGACCTCGGAATTCGCCGAGAACCTCGATCACTTGATCGAACTCGCGCGCCAGAAGCGGATTGCAATCATGTGTGCAGAAGCGGTCCCGTGGCGCTGCCATCGCTCCCTCATCGGCGATGCCTTGACCATCCGGGGAATGCGCGTCGAAGACATCATGACGCCGACCCGGCGGCAGCTTCACCGGCTTACCCCATTCGCGCGAGTGCGAAAGGGAGTGCTGACTTATCCACCGGTAGCTTCGGAGCAAGCTGAGTTCAGCTATGCGAAAGACAAGAAGGAACGGAGTGAAAAATGATCCGCTATAAGCTTTCACAGGGCGCCAGGATTCTTTTCGTAGGTATCAATCCCCATCCCGGATCCTTTCGTCGTGGAGTGCCTTTCTCGAACAACAAGATGTTTTGGTATCTGCTGAACCGCGCCGGATTCTTGCGAGAGACGGAAACCGACCTAAAGAACGATGAATCGCTCAAAAGGATCTATGAGCAAAAGTTCCAGCCTATCTACGGTTTGAATCTTCTTAACCTGGTGGATCGTCCCACGGTTGATGTGACGCTGTTGAAGAAAGGTGAAGAACAACCCGGCGTGCGCCGCCTCGTCAGAGCGATCAAGACCTATCAACCGAAGGTGGTTTGCTTCATCGGCAAAATCGCCCTCAACACCTTTCGTGGGAGCCGAAGTTGCGAGTGGGGTTGGCAAACGGACATTGAGGGGGTGCCCGTCTATCTTATGCACTTCCCGATCAGAGGTCCGGCGGAAGTTCGAATTCAGGACCTTCTGGAAATAAAGGACGCTAGCGATAACTCGTAGCTTGGAGAAGCCGGCTTACTCGGTCGTTCAGTTGTTTGCAGCGCCCGATACTTAGGAAGCTCTAGCTCGTCGCGAATGGCACGTCCGATGAGAAGACGTGCAATCAACGGAACCCGCAGCAGTCGGCTAACTTGGTTGCGAAAGGTGACGCCAAGGGCGCTCTTCGGAGCGAATGACGAAGCAAATTTCGCCGCCGACTTCTGCTTTCGTTTCAGGAAGGGCATCAACCCCGCCTCGTAGCGAGCGAAGGCCTCGGAATGATCTCCAGCGCAGTCGCTGAGTTCTCCCGCAAGCACACAGGTCTCAGCCATGGCCAGTCCCGTTCCTTCACCGGCAAGGAGGGAGGCACAGGCCGCGGCATCTCCGATCAGAGCGGTGCCGCCTTTGGTCCAATGATCCATTCGAATCTGACTGACCCGGTCGAAATAGGCGCTGCTTGCATTCTCCGACCGTCGACAGCCACGCCATCTTCCAGTGCTCCCGTTCGGCGGGAGACAGGATGCCGAAGCGATCAATGACAGTCGCGATTTCGTTCATGGCAGTGTCTCGATGTAATCGCTCAGCTGAGTGACCTGACTATCAGTGAACTTGTAGTCAGGCATCTTCCCACTTGGTTTGACCTGTTGTGGGTCTTGCAGTCACCACCGCAAATTGGCCGGCGTATTCTCGACAACTCCTGCGCCCAAGATTTTGCGACTTGCAGAATGATTGAGGTCAGGGCCAACCCCTGCACTTGCCAGCGTGCCTCTGATGGTGCGGCAATTCATACAGCTGGTCTGCTGAAAAAGCGCCCGCCCTTGCAGCGCGCTCGGGCCCGTCGGGCTATCGCTGGCGCCAGTTGTGCTTGCTCCCACGCCTGAAACTGTTCCGCCGTCTCCGCAACGACAAGGAAATGCATTCACTCATGCTCCGTCCCGCAAAACTCCGAGCAAACCCCGAGATAGGTCGCAGGCGACAATCTCAGCCGCTCTTATTTTCCAAAGCCTATTTCGCCAGACTTTGGGCGAGCGCGAAAAGGTCGGGATTGAGCGGCTTTTGTTTGCCAAGAATCTGGCCGAACGGCGTCGTCGTGATCCCCGAGCGTTGCATCCCGACGAGCACTCCGTGATCACCCGCAACCAGAATGTCGGCTGCGGCCGCTCCCAGACGGGTAGCGAGAATCCGATCGAACGCCGTCGGTGCGCCCCCGCGCTGGACATGCCCCAGCTTGGTCACGCGCAGGGAAAACTGGCGCCGCTCGTGGTGCTGGCTGAAGTAATTGCTCAGTTTCTCCGCGTCATATTCTGCGCCCTCCGATACGACCGCGAGCGCGTGTGATTTGCCCCGGTCATAAGCCGCCAGCAGCTCGCTCGCGACCGTTTCCGGGTTACTCGGGACTTCCGGGATGACGATCACATCTGCACCGCCCGCGAGGCCAGACATGAGCGCGATATAACCGCACTTGCGGCCCATCACCTCGACGAGGAACCCGCGCCCATGGGAGAGCGCGGTGACCTTCAACCGGTCGATTGCTTCCAGCGCGATGTTGAGTGCGGTATCGACTCCGATCGCGACGTCGGTCCCGCAAAGGTCGTTATCGATCGTGGAAGCCACCCCGACGACGGGGAAGCCGCGCTGCGCGATATCGTAGCCGCCGGCTTGGGAGCCGTTCCCGCCAATCACGATCAATCCTTCGATGCCGTTTTTGCCTAACGACTCGACCGCTTGCGCCACTCCGGCCGCGGATTGAAACTCGGCGCAGCGCGCGCTCCCCAAAATCGTGCCTCCCAGCTGGATGATCCGCCCCACGTCGCGCGCTCCGAAGGGAACAAAATCTCCCTCGAGCAATCCCGCGTAGCCACGGCGCACCGCATGGACTTCGGCCCCGTGGAAAAGAGCGCGTCGGGTGATAGCGCGGATGGCGGCATTCATCCCCGGTGCGTCGCCGCCGCTGGTCAGGAGTGCGATTCGTTTCATAATGGAGTACTAAAGAGGGTCATGGCGGAATCAACCAAAGCGCAACCTGCGGGGTGACGACGCCAAAATAAAAACGATGAATTCCTGTTGCTCGACATCGCGCTCTGTCAGGCCGCCGCCCTACCGCGTCCTGCTCCTGCTCGCCGGTCTGTGCGGCCTCTGCACGTTGAGCGGATTTATTCTGCAAAGGGGCGGCAGCTCACCCCGGTTTTTCGTTAGTCTCTTCGTCGTCGCTTATGTGGCCGGCGGCTGGTTTGCCTCCTTCCAGCTCGGCCGGGAACTGCTCCGGGGCGAGTTCAACATTAACCTCCTCATGATCGTCGTCGCGCTCGGCGCTGCCGGGATCGGCGCGTGGGCAGAAGGCGGGACGCTGCTTTTTCTCTTCTCGCTCAGCAACGCGCTCGAGCAGTTTGCCAATCATCGCACTGAGCAAACCATCAGCTCGCTCCTGCGTTCGGCGCCCGAGACCGCGATTCGGCGGGAGCAGGGTGAGTGGGTGGAAGTTTCCGCCGATTCGTTAGGCGTAGGCGACGAGCTGCTCGTTAGGCTAGGGCAACTTTTTCCCGTTGATGGCGAAATGCTCGAGGGTGCGACGAGCGCGGATGAATCGACTCTCACCGGTGAATCCCTCCCGGTCGCGAAGGAACCGGGCGACAAGGTGAGCGGCGGGACGATGAACATGGACGGCCAGGCAGTGATTCGCGCCCTCCGCCTGCCGAGCGAGAGCGCGGTGCAGCGCATCATCGACCTGATCGAAAATGCGAAGGAACAAAAGGCGCCGGCGCAACGTTTCACCGACAGCTTTACTCGCTATTACACGGTCACCGTGCTCGCCGGCAGCGTCCTCTTTTTTGCCTGGCTCTTCTTCGGGCTGCGCGAGCCTCTCGCGCAAGCCATCTATCGGATGATGACGCTGCTCGTCGTCTCGTCGCCCT
>JBDTIQ010000161.1:0-7682 GCA_039936335.1 Chthoniobacterales bacterium | reverse complement strand
GTCGGGATAACGCCTTCGGATTTATAGCCGATATCGACCAGCACTTCGCGTGGTCGGATTTCCAGGATGCGTCCTTTTACGATTGTGCCTTCTTTGAAGTCGCGCATCGACTTGGCCATCAACTCTTGCATCTGCAACATAACAGTGGGTGCTTCCTGGTGACGCGGGGATCGCTGGTTGTAGCAGAGGCGATCATCGCCGCTGCTCCCGCAGAAAGGGTTGGGAAAGTAGTCACGTTCCCGGGGGCGGTCAACTGGTAGGGTTGCGTCTGGATTTCGTGCTCCTGCTCTTGCTCGTAATCCTGCTCCTGGGCGGGAAGAAGAGGCAGTAGGAGAAAGAAGTTGGTCCGCTCGGTCCGTCTCTTCCCTTCGTGCTCGCGGTTGAGCGCCGGACTTTTGCTCCGATAGTCCCTCCATGCATCGCTTCTTTCTCGTCCTGCTTCTCGCTCTGTTTCCGCTCTCCGCTTTCGCCGCGCCTAACGACACCGCGCAGCAGCAGGTGACCGAGGCAATCAAGACGCCAAACGTTTCCGTCGTCCATCTTTGGGCCACGTGGTGTTCAAACTGCCAGGCCGAGCTGAAAAGCGGTGGCTGGGAGAAGATCATCAAGGCGAATCCCAACGTGAAATTCTACTTCGTCTCCGTCTGGGACAAAGGGAACGACGGCCGCGCGCTGCTCGCGAAATATGGGGTCGCGGCGCAACCAAACGTCACGATCCTCGCCGACCAAGGCCCACGCGGCGCGGACCACATCAAGCAATTTGCGGGGTTGCCGGTCAGTTGGATTCCGACCACGTGGGTGTTCAAAGGCGGTAACCTTTTCTACGCCATGAACTACGGCGAATTGCATTTTCCCGCGCTCCAGCAGTTCATCGAGGACAGCAATTCAGGCTGGGAACATTAAAGCGCGTCTGTCGCCCCGAGCCGCGTAGCAGGTTTATCATCCTAAGCCGCGCAGACGGCGAAGGACCCCACAAGCTCTTCTCGTCGTTGCTTGGCTAAATGACTTCTGGCAGCGCTTGCGAGATCCTTCGAGCGCGCTTCGCCGCCGCAGGATGACAACTCTTGTTGTCGTCCCTTTATTACATCGCTGGTTGACGGCGGGCTCTGGCTTGCTCCGCGATAGCGCGAAAATTGCCGGTTGCCACGCCGAACCCTCTGTAGCATCTTCCACATCCGCTGCGCCAGTCGGCCGGCATTTATTACCTATGGCAATCCCAGTTGAACTCGTGCCGGAACTCCTCGAAGCCGGCGTCCATTTCGGTCACCAAACGAAACGTTGGAACCCGAAAATGAAGCCGTATATTTTCGAGAAGCGCAACGCGATCTACATCATCAATCTCGACGTGACCGTCGTGCAATTGCAGCGCGCGACCGATTTTCTCCAGGATGTTACCCGGCGCGGCGGCAAGATCCTTTTCGTCGGCTGCAAGAAGCAGGCGCAGGAAGCGGTCAAGGAAGCAGCGGTCGCCTGCGGACAATTTTACGTGAACCAGCGTTGGCTCGGCGGCACGCTCACGAATCTGACGACGATTCGCAAAAGCATCGGCCGTTTGAAATACATCGAGGAAATCGAGAGCTCGCCCGAATATAAAAAAATGGGCAAGCAGGAGCTCGCCGCGCTCGGTCGCGAAGGCGCCAAACTCCGCCGCAACCTCGAAGGTATTCTCGCGATGGATAAGCTCCCCGACGCGCTCATAATCATCGACACCACGCGCGAGACCAACGCCGTCAACGAAGCCCGCCGACTCGGAGTTCCGATCGTCGGGATCGTCGATACGAACGCCGATCCGGAAGTCATCGATTACCCGATCCCGGGGAACGACGACGCGATCCGCGCGATCCGCGTCATGCTCCAGAAGCTGGTCGATGCGATCGTCTCCGCGAGTGGCGAAGCCCGCGTCCGCGAAGAGGTCGAGATGGCCGGCGTCTCCGCCTAGGAAGCGGACAAGTTGAGAGTCGGTAGTTGAGAGTTGAGAGACTCCCGGCTCTCAGAATTCTTTCTCTCAACTCTCAACCAAAAACTCTCAACTTTTCTTCAACCATGGAAATTAATCCCCAAACTGTGAAACAGCTCCGCGAGAAAACCAACGCGGGCATGATGGATTGCAAACGCGCACTGACCGAAGCCGGTGGCGACATCGACAAGGCCGAGACCTTGCTCCGCCAGAAGGGCATCGCCGGTGCGAGCAAGAAATCCTCGCGTGCGACCAAGGAAGGCATCGTCGCCTCCTACATCCACCTGCAAGGCAAAGTTGGTGTTCTGGTCGAAGTGAATTGCGAAACCGATTTTGTCGCGAAGAACGAAGGCTTTCGCTCGTTCGTGAAAGACATCACGCTGCACATCGCAGCCGCACAGCCGCTCTATGTCAGCCGCGAAGAAGTTCCTGAGGAGATGGTGGCGAAGGAAAAAGAAGTGTTTGCCGGACAGGTGCAAGGGAAGCCCGAGAACGTGATCGAGAAGATCGTCTCAGGTAAACTCGACAAGTTCTACAGCACCGTCTGTCTGCTCGAGCAGGGCTTTATCAAAGATCCGGACCTGACGATCAAAGACCTCGTCGCGCAAAAAATCTCCGAGATCGGCGAGAACATCGTCATCCGGCGTTTCACTCGTTACTCGGTCGGCGAGCCGCTTGCCGGTGACGCGACCGCCGAAGCACCGCCGGAATAATTGCGGGTCGCTTAGAGGGACGCCCGCTGTGGCGTCCGCGTTTGTGGAAGCGCGATCCTCTGACGGGACGGCGCCCGTCCCTTCCAGCAATTGCTCTGTTCGCGCGTCCTGCCGACCTTCCGCAATGAAGGCGAAACGACCGCGTCCGCGCCGCGTCGTTAGGCGCCGCGCGAAGGATTGGCGGATGCCGCCGGACACGATCTACGTCGGCCGGCCGACCGTCTGGGGAAATCCTTATGAAGTTGGCTCGAAGTTGCTCAACGGCGAAACGCTGACGGCGGCGAAAGCGGTCGAGCTCTACCGCCAGCATGTCGCGGAAGTTTTTGATCCAGGAACCATCCGCGCGCGGCTCGGCGGCAGGAATCTCGCCTGCTGGTGTCCGCTCGATCACCCATGTCACGCCGACGTTCTGCTCGAGCTGGCCAATTAACGCGGACCGCGCCTCGCGCGTCTTGTCATCCTGAAGGAACTCACAAGCGTCGCGCGACCTCGTTAGGCGAAGCGGCATCGAGCGACGCTTGCGAGGTCCTTCGACTCCGCCTCCGGCTCCGCTCAGGATGACCACAGCTTCACCCGCCGCTCAAATCCCGATCACCGTGATTTCTGGCCGGCAATTCAACCGGACCGGCATCATCGCCAGCGTGCCGATACCCGCGTTCACATAAAGTGGCCCGCCTAACGACTCGAACCTTCCCTGATCGTAACGCCCGACTCCATAAGGCAGCATGAGCGCGCCGACCAACGGCAGCCGGACCTGTCCGGCATGCGAATGCCCGGCGAGGATCAGATCGTAGCGACGTCCATCGAGTCGGTCGGCCTGCGTCGGGTAGTGAATGAGCAAAATCCGCCGCACCGCCTGCGGTTCGCCGAGAGCGTGCACCCCGCGCAATCCCATTCCAATCAGCTCGATGCCCGGCTTCTCGAGTACGACGTTGCGATCCTCCAGCCAGGCGCCGCCGGTCTCGGCGAAGGCACGTTCATACAACTTAAAATCCGCACCGCTCCCGTAATCCCAATTCCCCGGGCAGCCATAAACCGGCCGCTTGATCTGCCTAACGAAATCGAGCGCGGCCGGCGCGAAACGCGCTTCTTCGACGAGATCGCCCGTGAAACAGACGTATTCCGGCTTAAGACCATTGATCGTCGCGACCACCTGCGCGGCGTACTCGGCGTCGCCCCAGTAGTGAAAATCGCTGAAGTGCACGAAGCGATTCGTCGGCTGCGGGGAAAGATCGAAGTTCGTTAGGCGCAACCATGTTGGCTCGGCGAAACGCGCGTCAAGCGCCACTGTGGCCGTCAGCGCACCGAGGCCGAGCCCGAGAAACTTGCGTCGTGTCATCCGCCGCATCGCTCATTAGTCCGGGAAAGTCAGGAGCCGAATGTAGCGTCTCCCGCTTTCGGTTAGGTGCGCTGCCGCACCATGGCCGGCCACGTGATCCCGCGCCAGGTAGCGCGCATCGATCGGGCTCGGCTTCACGTAGGAAACCCGCGGCTCGCTGACCGCTTCGGATCGCGGCATCAGGCGCACCGGCAGCCCGGAACGCGTGAAGGAAACTTCCCACGCCGCCGGTTTCTCGGTCGGCACGCCGCCTGCGATCATCCACGGGTAGCGCTTCGGCAATTGGAAGCCGTTTGAGTTAGTCACGATCACCTTGAAGAAAACCTCCTCACGCCCGAGAAACTTCGGGATCGTAAGCTCCGGATCCGCGTGCAGTGCGAGGATGAGCTTCGGCAGATCGAGCCCCGCGAGATTGATGCCGTTGTAGATGCCATGGTAATTCACCTCGCCCTTGAAGAAAGTGTTGTGCCAATCTTGGAAGTGCGTGTTCAGGAGCAGATTCAGCTCCACGTGCACATGCGAACGCTCACGATCGATTCCGGCCCCGGTGTGGCCCATGATGGCAAGTTTCCCACCTTGCCTAACGACATCACCCGCCGCGACCGCGATTGTGTTTAAGTGCGCGTAAAGGCTGTAATACGGACACCCGCCCCAGTGATGTTCGACCACGACGTAGCGTCCGTAGTTGGAAGCGCCGGCTCGCGTGTTCGTGTAAACCACCTTGCCATACGCGATCGCGCGCACTTCATCGAGCGGTTCGCCGTGCGCATCGCGCCGCATCGGCCGAATGTCCATTCCTTCGTGGAAGCGCGTGTAAACCGTCTCGCCCGCCATCTGCACCGGATCGCGTACGAAACCGTATTGGCCGCCTTCCCACGGATGGGAAATCACGCCATGCAGGTTGCGCTCGATCACCTGGTTGATCTCCGAGAAATGCCCGGTGAGCAACGCATGATTATCCGTCGGCAACGCCAGCGCAAGCGGAGCCTCCTGAGCGCGCGCCGCCGTCGTCATCGCGAGAAACAGAAGCGCGCAGGTCCGACCCGAGCGCATCATTTTTTCTTTCGGCCGAGGATTTTCCAAGCCTTCGCCATCGATTTGATGTCGGCCTGCGTCAGTCCTGACGGCAGGTAAATCTTCCCGTCCGAAACGCGCTTATCGACCAGCAACTCCGTCAGAGGCCGGCCGTTCACGAAGATGAAAAGCGTCGACCCGCGCCGCTCCACACTGAGCGTGTCGAGGATCGTCCGGCCGTGATCGTCGAGCTGAAGAAGCGCGCCGTAGCTCGTGCCGTCAGCCGATTTATAGGGGTAAAAAGCCGTCACATCGTTCTCGCTCAACCACGGCGTGCGCTCGATGTACACGCTCTTGCCACTGAGCGAGCGCATCGGTTGCGCAAAGACGCCGCCGTCGTTCGCATTCGCCGCGACGTGCACTCGGAACGTGCAGCGCGGAGCCGCCGCCGACGAGAGCGCGAGCCCGAAGAAGAGCGCGGCTGCGAGCAAGTTCCTCATCGGCGATTGATAAAGGGTTTGACAGTTTTTGCAACGTCGGCCTCTTAGGAGCGATGAGACGAAGCGCACTTTTGGCCACTCTTTTCCTGCTCGCCGCGACCCCGCTGCTGCAGGCGCAGCAGACTCCGGCACCGAAGCGTGGTCTTCTCAGCCGCGTGCTGCATCCGTTCGGTTCCTCGCAGAAGGTCCCGAAGTACGACAACCCAAAACTCACGGGCCTTCAGCTCAGCATCGATCTGCCGGACGAGCCGATTAAGCTGACGGAAGTGCGGCAACTGCCCATCACCGTTCGCCTCACGAATGTCGGCAAGCGCGCGGTCGAGCTTAGCTTTCCGACCCAGCAACGAATCGAGATTCTCCTGCACGATTCCAACGGCCGCGTCGTCACTCGCTGGTCGGAAAACCGCGCGTTCGCGCCCACGCCGAGCATCACATTGATCAATCCGAACGAGCATCTCGAATGGTCCGAGACGATCGCGACGCGCGAGTTGTCGCCGGGACGGGTCTTCACCGTCGAGGTGACCGTGCCGGCTTATCCCGACCTCGATGTGAAACGGAAGGCGATCTCCGCGCCGTAATGCAGCCGGGGGCGGTGACCCCGGTTGACAGAAGATTGCGGCCACAATTCGCCGGGGTCACCGCCCCCGGCTACAACTGCACTCATGCAGCTCTTCTCCGACTACCACATGCACCCGCAGGTCCACAGCCTGCGTCCCTACACGCAGGCACTTCTCCAGCCATGGGCGGATTCCGCGCGTGAGCGTGGCCTGCGCGACATCGTGCTGACCGATCACGACCGCTACCACACCGGCGTCGACTTCGATGAAATCGATAAACTGCGCGCCGTCAATCCCGACCTGAAAATTCGAGCCGGAATCGAGCTCGATAACGATCCGGTGCACTCCGCTGCCGGCCGCGCATGGGTCGAGGAAAACTGGGAGCGTCTCGATTTCGTGCTCGGTTCCGTCCACTTCTTGCGCGGCGACTGGCCGTTTGATCACGCGGGCGAGGAGGCCGAGTTCGCCCGTCGCGACATCAATGAAGTTTACGCCGACTATTACGAACGAATCCGTGCGATCGCGGGGAGCGGCTTGGTCGATTGCATGTCGCACCTCGATCTCGTGAAGATTTTCGGGTTCCGGCCGACGAACGATTTCACTGATGTCCTCGACGCGGTCCTCAGCGAAATCCACCATGCCGATCTAGCGTTGGAGTTATCGACTGCCGGCTGGCGCAAGCCGGTCGGCGAGCTCTATCCGAGCGACGAAATCATCGGCCGCGCGCAGATGAAAGGCATTCCGTTCACGAGCGCGTCCGACGCGCATTCGCATGTGCAACAAGGGGAAAATTTCGAGCGCCTCGCCGCGAAGATGGAGGAGATGGGCATTCGTGAAGTCGCCATTTTCGAACGGCACGAGCGGCGGATGGTTGCGCTTTAGTGGTGCGGTCTGCTGCGCCATACTCGCGCCCGCGCGCTGCTTATACGGTCGCGAGAGCATTCTTGACCCAGCGGCTTATCGCCCGTGTTTTAGCCTAACGAGCAAAGGATAGAGCGATCCATATTGAGTCATCTCGACAACTCCGGTGGAACTTCTTCCGCCCGGGGTGGCAGCGCGCGCTCGCGGTGCTTGAATCCTCAGTCGCGCGCCAGGCCGCGTGCGCTGCTCATTAAAGGCAATCTCAAAGCCTTTTCTTACCTTGTCATGTTGAACGCAGCGAAACATCTCTGACTATTTTCCCAAACGCTCGCAGGGAGAATTGAACAGAGATCTCGCACTTTGTTCAGAATGACAGGTTTGAGGATAGCCTCTGGTGCAATGTAACACATGAACCGGCTACGACTTGATCCTTCGTTTTGGGTTGGAGTAAGTCCAGTGAATGGGAGTTGGCCGTCTTGTTGTAGTGTCGGATGGAGCGCAGGAGCTTGACCCGCAGATTGTGCAGAGAGCTAAAGACGCCGCGTGCGATGACGTGGCGCTGGATTTTAGCGAACCAGTTTTCGACCTGATTGAGCCAGGAGGAGTAAGTCGGCGTGAAGTGCAGGCGCACGTTGGGATGGGTTTCCAGGAAGATATCCACGAGCTTGGTTTTATGAGCCGAGAGGTTGTCGGCAATCACGTGGATGGCCTTGCCGGCGGGCTGCGAGGCGGTGATCTCTT
>JBDTIQ010000160.1:0-4683 GCA_039936335.1 Chthoniobacterales bacterium | reverse complement strand
CATCAAAGGCATGACCATTTCCGCGCAAACCTGGGGCTGGGAATGGGCCACGCCGGAAATGGCGCAGACGCTCGATGAGTTACACTCGTTAGGCGTGAACAGCATTTCGATTCATCCCTACGCGCAGGTCGAAAACGATGGCCACGTGCGCTACCGGGTGAAGGATGACTTTCGCTATATTACGGTGCCGCTCGATTGGGCACACGAACGGGGGATGTCGGTCATGCTGATCCCGCATATCGCCTACTGGGGCTCCAAGTTTCTCTGGCGCGGTGAGATTAACTTTCAAACGAAGGAGGAATGGGACCGCTTCTTTAGCGACTACGAAACGTGGATCGTGCAGATGGCGAAGATCGCGGAGACTCATAAGGCGGCGATCTTCTGTATCGGGCTGGAATTCACGGAAGCGCAGAAATATGAGGCGCGCTGGCGCAAAATCACCGCCGCGGTCCGGCAGGTGTACCACGGCAAAGTCACCTATGGAGGTAACTGGGATAGCTATCAGGAGGTGAAGTTCTGGGATGCGCTCGACTACATCGGCGTACTGGCTTACTTCCCGCTCTCAAAGACCGAGAATCCTTCGAAGGAAGAGATCGCTGCGGCTTGGGATAAACGTTGCGTTGAGCTAACGAAGTTCTCTGCCGCGCACGGCGGGAAGAAGCTGTTGTTCGTAGAGATCGGTTACAACGAAAGTGCGCGCGCCGCCGCGGAACCCTGGGCGTTTAAGACTGGAGGAGCGCACGCCGACGAAGTCCAGGAGCGCTGCATCGAAGTCGCGCTCGACTTACCGCGGCACTGTCCTGTGATCGCGGGGATGTATTGGTGGAAATGGTTCCCAGAGCTACCGGAGCACGAAGAGGAAAATTACCGGCTCCAAACTCCCGCGATCAAAGCTTTGATCGCCCGGCATTGGCGTCCCTAACGACTAGGACCGCGTCTAAAGTCGGTCATTCCGAGCGGATCCCGCAAGGCGGGAGCAGTCGAGGAATCCCGTGGTGTAAGCTTCACGGTTTCCTCCCGGGATCCCTCGACTCCGCCTCCGGCTCCGCTCGGGATGACGAGCTTTTTAGATGCCCTCTGCTGCCGGGAACGGGAGCGCACCGAGTCGTTGCTGCGGATTCGTCAACGCTGCTCCGAAGCGGCAGCGCCTGATTCCTCCGTCAGCAGGGTGCGCTCCTGGACGCGCTGCACCATCGCGGCAGCCGCGATCAGGACGACTGCGGCGATGACTTGATGGGGAAGCAGCACCGCATGGAAAAAACCCCAGGTGATGCAGACTGCCGCCAAGGTCTGCATCATCTCGAAATAACCAGCCGTGGAAGCTTTCGTCAGGCGCAGCCCTTCGAAATAGATCAGAAGCGGGATGCCACCTGATAAAGTAGCGAGCAAAATCAACGCACCGATCGCCGTGCCGGGATGCGCCTGCGCGGCGGCGGGCCAGAGCGACGCGCTGTTGAGTTGCTGATTAAAGAGCAGGATCACGGTCATGCAGAAAAGCCCGACGACGATGCGCAGGCTCGCCGCCAGGCGCAGTGACATTCCAGTCATGACTCCCCTTCCCGCCACCGTCGCGAGCCCCCAAAAAAGCGCGCAGATCAGCGCGAACCCGGTCCCGCGATTCAACCCAGCCTGCTGGAAAGACTGTGTGATTAAGAAGGGATGTTCGACGGACAGAAACATACCCGCCACAATCGCGATCGCGGCGAAGAGAAAGAATCTTCTCCCCAATCGATCGCCGAAGAAAAGACAGGCGCCCGCGGTGGAAAAGAGCGGCTGGATATTCAGGATCACATTCACCACCGTCGGGTTGCCGGTCTTGAGCGCGAGAGTGAAAAAGATCGTGCCGACAGCGGACCCGGCGAACCCGGAAAAGATCAGCCAGCCCCACGTGCGCAGATCGATCCGCGGGATCTCGCGCAACCGCGCGATGAGCAGCGGCAGGAAAAACAAGAGAATCAGCACGTGCTCCCAGAACACGATCACCTCGGCGTCGAAGAGGTTATTCAGCGGGATCCGCCACGCACTCTCGGTTCCCCAGAGTGCAGCGCCCAAGGCGACCAGCCAGGGACCGCGTCGAGCGTGCCGCACTGCAGGAGTTTTTTCCACGGGCGAGGTCTAGCGCCCGCGCTTCCTTGCGTCAACGCTGCTTCGGCGAAACTACTCGACCACCCGTCGCTTTAACTCCCACACCCGCAAGGCCGCGAGCAGAAGACGGCGCGTGCGTTCCATCGAGCCGGCGGCCGGAATAGATGGAGCATGACAGCTTTTCGCGACGAGTTTTTTTGCCGCGCGCACCTTCCGTGGACGTCCGCCACTGCGCTTCGCGGACGACCCGGCAGAGCCCGGCTTGGGTGATTTTGAATGCGTCTCTCCCGACATTATCGCAAGTATTAGCAAGTGGCGGCCAGCATGTTTTCCGACCCGTCATCCGGATTGACAAACCGATCCGAAAATCGTTAAGATCGAGGGAATTGCCCACCTCAGAGCAACGCCAGGAATCCCAAAAAATGGACCGATGCATCAAACCGCAAGTCGTCAGATTGAGAAAAATTGAGGCCGCTCGGCTTCAAATTGAGTCCGCCATCTGGCTCTGGTTTGTCGATACCGACATCGTTTCGATCCAGACACTCGCGGCCGCCGCGCATCGCATCCTGCGCGATGTCGCGCAGCTCTGGGGGGCCGCGGCCTGGCCGGCCACCGCGGCCTACTTTCCAGATGCGCCCGAAGGCGAAGGCGACCCGAACGCCCGCACGGAAGACGCGCCGGCTTATTTCATCTACGCGAAGGAAAACGAGACCTACGAGGTGAGCAAGCAATGGACCGAGCTGAATCTCTTCGATGCCGTGATGGCCTACGGCAACCTCGCAGACGATCGCGCCGGGAGCGCGCTCATGTCGACGTTCGTGGTCCGCTTCGCGGTGGAACGACAGGATCTCTTCGTCTCCGACGCTTTCTCCCTGCTCGAGCGTCGAGTCAGCGCGAGCTTCAATGCCGACCGGCTCGAAGGCCTTTCGAGGATGGATTTCCTCAAGGAATTCCTCGGCTACCTCGGCCCCGTCGGTTGACGCTCTGGCGCGCGCCGGTAGGTTCGGCGCCTTAACATCCTCCGGACCGCGCGGAGCAGAAGGCACTGGCCTTGCTGTGGCGGAGTGGGACGAAAAGAGCGGCGTCGAAAGCCGACAAACACAGCACTTATACGCATGGATTTTGCCTGGTCTGACCAACAAAGAGAGCTCTTCGACGCGGTTGATCGTTTCGCGAAGGAGCAGTTGAACTACGACGTCATCGAGAATGACCGGAACGCCTTTTTCAACCGCGACGCGTGGAATAAGTGCGCGGCGTTCGGCATTCACGGCCTGCCTGTCTCGGAAGAATATGGCGGCCTCGCGCAGGATCCGCTCACGACCGTCGGCGCGCTCGAGCGCCTCGGCTACGGTTGCAAGGACAACGGCCTTCTTTTCTCCATCAACGCCCACATGTGGACCGCGATCATCCCGCTCGTTTTCAACGGCAACGAGGCGCAGAAGAAGAAATTCCTGCCCCGCCTGGTCGATGGCTCCTTGATCGGCGGCAACGCGATGAGCGAACCGAACAGCGGTTCGGACGCGTTCGCCCTCTCCACGACGGCGGTGAAAAAGGGCGCGAAATACATCCTGAACGGCAGCAAGATTTTCATCACCAACGGCCCGATCGCCGACGTCCTCCTCGTCTTCGCCGCGACCGATAAAGAGCGCGGCGCCGCCGGCATCAGCGCGTTCCTCGTGGAGAAGGATTTCCCGGGAGTCGATCTCTCGCACAAGATCGAGAAGATGGGCATCCGCACGGCGCCGATGGGCGAGGTTTTTCTCGAAGACTGCGAGGTGCCCGAGGAGAATCGCCTCGGCAAAGAAGGCGCGGGCAGCTGGACGTTTACCCGCTCGATGACTTGGGAACGCGGCTCGATTCTCGCCGCGCACGTCGGCACCATGCAACGTCTGCTCGAGATCTGCATTCGTTACGCCAACGAGCGCAAACAAGGCGGCCAATCGATCGGCAAATACCAGCAGGTCGCGACGAAAATCGTCGAGATGAAAATGCGGGTCGAACGCTCGCGCCACGCGCTTTATCACTACGGCTGGGCGATGAGCCATCGTAAAGCCGTTTACATGGAAGCGGCCCTCGCGAAGCTCGAGATCAGCGACAGCTGGGTAAAATGCTGCGAGGACGCGATCCAGATTCACGGCGGCTACGGCTACATGGTCGAGTATGAGATGGAGCGGGAATTGCGCGACTCGATCGCGAGCAAACTCTACTCCGGCACGACTGAGATCCAGCGCAACATCGTCGCCTCGCTCCTCGGGCTCTAAGCATTCGTTAGGCGATTCCAGTCCATGAAAATTCTCGTCCCATTCAAAAGCGTTCCCGATCCCTACGACGTCTCTGTCGCGGGCGCGGCGCCCGCCGCACCGAAGTCGGTCATCAATCCTTTCGACGAAATCGCGATCGAAGAAGCGCTCCGGATTCGCGAACGCGGCGAAGCGACCGAAGTCGTCGGTGTCACGATTGGCACGGCGACGGTTGAGGAGCAGGTTCGCTCCGCTCTGGCGATGGGCGTCGATCGCGCGATCCGAATCGACGATTCTCGTCCGCTTGATCCCTATGCGGTCTCCCGCATCCTTTATTCGTTAGTTAAAAAGGAAACGC
>JBDTIQ010000159.1:0-7809 GCA_039936335.1 Chthoniobacterales bacterium | reverse complement strand
GTCGAGCGCTGGTATCCGCCGAAAATGCCGGCCGGCGAGCGCCTCGGCTGGTATGCGCAGCACTTCGATCTGGTCGAGGTGAATTCCAGTTTCTACGCCATCCCGGCGGCGCGCATGGTGGAACGCTGGTCCCGCACTACGCCTGACGATTTTCTGTTCGATGTGAAAGTCCACAAGCTGCTCTCGCGGCACGCGGCGAAAGCGAAGTCGCTTCCGCCATCGCTTCAGCGCACGTCGAAAGCAGATGCCAAAGGCAATGTCGCGCTGACCGACAAAATCGAGCAGGCGCTCCTCGACGAACTGATTGCGGCCACGGAAGTTCTGCGCGCGCGCGGGAAATTCGGAGCGTTTTTGCTCCAGCTCTCGCCGGCGTTTTCTCCGCGCAAACATGAGCTGGCGGAACTAAAACCGCTCCTCGCACGGCTCGTGCCGCTCGGCGCGGTTGTCGAGTTGCGCAATCGCAACTGGACGGAAGGCGAGCAACTTGCCAGCACTCTGGAATTCTTCCGCGAACAAGAGGCGACGCTCTCGCTCGTAGACGCGCCTAACGAGGAGCATTTTACGATCATGCCTTCGGAGTTGAACGAGGTGACAAATCCGCGCCTCGCTTACCTGCGTCTCCACGGGCGCGACCCGGAAGCGTATCTGCGCGGGAAGACGGTAGCTGAGCGCTTCTATTACGATTACGACGAGGCCGAGATCGCCGAAGTGGCGGAACGCGCGGAAGGTCTCGCCCGAGAAGCCGGGGAGGTGCACGTGATCTTCAACAACAACGCGCTCGATTTCGCGCCGCACGCGGCGTTGCGGCTGCGGAAAGCGCTCGGCCAGATCACGAACGCGCCCGCGCGCCAGCCGGATCTTTTTCGTTAGGCAAGAAACGACACCGCAAATGAGCGAGGAGACTTCCGACCGACCGTCCGTCTGGCAACGTTTCCGTCACTGGCTGGCCGGATTGCATCTGCGAGTGATGACGATCGAGGACACGCCGCACTCGATCGCGCTCGGGTTGGCGATCGGAGTTTTTTTCGGGTTCACTCCGTTTCTGAGTCTGAAGACGCTGCTCTCGATCGGCGTCGCCTGGCTTTTGGGTTGCAATAAGATCGCGGCCGCGGTCAGCGTGCAGTTACACGATCTGCTCCTGCCGTTCATGCCCGCGATCTATCTTTGGGAGTACAAACTCGGCTATTGGGCGCTTCATGGGCAGTTCCCACGCCGGATCGGTTTTCATCCGGCCGCTTTGCTCGATCTGGCACACTGGAGATCGCTTTTGCTGATCGGTCCGACCTTCGTCGGTTCCATCATCGTGGGCGTGCCCTCGGCGGCGATCGTTTATTTCGTCGCGCGCGGCATCGTGGTGCGCCATCGCGCGCGGCGGGTCGCCTGAAACTTTTTCGGCGCGGCGGCACGAGAGTTGCATCATCAAGCGCGTCGTCGGTCTCCGTCTCTCGGGATGGAAACCGCGACATCACTTCGAATAACCTTATGAAACTCTTCAGCCTCTTTGCCTCCAGCCTTCTGCTCTGTTCGTGTGCCGACATGGTCGTCACGAAGACCTACAGCTCAGCCTCGGCTACGCGCACCGAAGTCGATGCCAAGGATTTTGGCTCGCAGGAAACCGTCCATTACGAGACCAACTGCGGCATCGGCGCGGCGCATCCGCGTGCGATTTACATCCGACCATTTTGCATCGGTGGCGCGGTTTTTCGTGGCGACGAAGCGGCTTCCGTGGGTGAAATGCCGATCCGCCAGGAGCTCACGCCCGTGGAGTTCGCGGGCGATCTGAAAGAAGAGCTGAGCAAGCTCGCGCCCGCGCGCATTCTCGCCGATGACGAAGTGCCGAAAGTCGGCTGGCTCGTCGAAGGTCGATTCGATCTGGTCGATGGCGGCGATTCGGTCGCCCGCTTTTTCTTTGGAAAATTTGGCGCGGGCCGTTCCCATCTCCTCCTGCACGTGAAGGTCACCGACGTGGTCGCGCATCGCGTGGTTTACGAATTCGACATGGCCGGCGGGAGCAATCTTCAGGGCAAACATGGCACTTTGCGCGCGAGCGGACTCGGCAAAGCGACGCCGTTCGATCTGCGGAATGCGGCCGAACGGGTTCTGCTGGTTCTGAGCCCGGACCCCTTCCGTTTCGGCGTGCGCTCCTCAGTCACGCTGCGTTAGACACCGCTCTCCCCGTTAGGCGGATCGTCGCCCAATGATTGCGGTTGCCAAGGGGAAGCGGCCAGTTACCGTGCAGCGATTTTGACCCGGCCAATTACTGTTCTGCGCAAGTTCTCTGCGGTCGCCATTTTCCTCGCCCTCGTCGCTGGAGCAGCTCCGCACGCTTCGGCGGCCGCGGCTTCCATCACCGTCGATGCCACGACCGGGCACATCCTCGCGCGGCAGGACGCGACGAAAAAGCGCCAGGTCGGCAGCCTGACGGCAATCGCCACCGCGATGGTGGTGCTGGATTGGGCGAGCAAAGGAGGAGGCGACCTCGCGCAGGTCGCGACTGTTCCGCCGGCGGCTTTCGTCGGTTCCACTGAGAACTACCTCAACCTCCAACCCGGCGACACGCTCACCTTGCGCGACCTGCTTTACGCCGCGCTCGTGCAGTCGGATAACATCGCGGCTTACACCCTCGCGGACCACGTCGGCCGCAGCCTCGGCACCTCGCTCGGCGAGACCGCCGAGCGGGCCACACCGATCGATATTTTTGTGCAGCAGATGAATGCTCTCGCGCAGCATCTCGCGATGGGACGCACGCGGTTTCTAAATCCGAGCGGGCTCGATAATCGCGAGAAGCCCTACTCGACTGCAGCCGATATTGCGCGCCTCACGGTTTACGCGATGCACAGCGCCGGTTTCCGCTTTTATGTTTCGCAAAAAGAACGGGAGATCGCGATCGGTCGCGGCCCGGAACGTCTGCGTTACCTCCTCCGGAACACGAACCAGCTGCTCGGCACGGATGCGATCGACGGCGTGAAAACCGGCAGCACCCAGCGGGCAGGGGATTGCCTCGTGCTTTCTGCCGCCCGCACCTCGGAAGTGGCGCAGCAAGGAACAACCACCCTGGTCACGCCGCGACGCCTGATCGTCGTGGAACTCGCGAGTCCGGACCGCTTCGCGGAAGGCCGGCAGCTTCTCGCCCGCGGATGGCAACTTTACGACGCATGGGCCGCAGCCGGTCGGCCCGAGGATCCAAAGAATTCCTTGAGTTCGCCTAACGAATGACGAAAACGCGGATCGGTGTCCTGACCAGTGGCGGGGATTGCCCCGGACTGAACGCGGTCCTCCGTGGTGTCGCGCTCGCGGCGGAAAAACTGGGCTGGGAAGTGATCGGTTTTAAGGACGGTTTCGAAGGCCTGCTCCCACCGGGCCAGTTCGTGATCCTCAATCGCAAGCGGACCGATGGCATCATGTCGTTAGGTGGCACGATCATCGGCACGACGAATCGCGGGCACTTCATCGCCAAAGTCGGCGCCGGCAATCGCGCGGTCGTCGCGGCGGACGTGATCGAGAAGGCGCGCGGTGTTCTGGAAGAACTCGGCGTAAAAGCGCTCATCATCGTCGGCGGCGACGGATCGATGACGACCGCGCTGCAGCTCCAGGAGGCCGGCATCAACTGCATCGGCGTGCCGAAAACGATCGACAACGATCTCGAAGCGACGGCCATGACGTTCGGTTTTGATTCCGCGGTGGCGGCCGTGGCCGATGCGCTCGATCGCTTGCACACGACGGCGGAAAGCCATAAGCGCGTGATGGTTCTCGAAGTGATGGGTCGGCACGCTGGCTGGATCGCCTTGCATGGCGGCGTCGCCGGGGGCGCGGACGCGATTTTGATCCCGGAGATCCCGTTCGATTACGAACGGCTCGCAAATTTCATCAAGCGGCGCGAAGCCTCCGGCTCCTTCAGCACGATGGTCGTGGTCGCGGAAGGCGCAACGCCGAAAGATGGGCAACAAGTGCTGCATCAAACCGACGCCGGCGAATATCGTTTCGGCGGAATCGGCGACGTCGTCACGCGCGAGCTGGCGGCGCGGACTGGCAAAGAGACGCGCTGCTGCGTGCTGGGTCACCTCCAACGCGGCGGCGCGCCGACGACGCTCGATCGGATTCTCGGGACGCGCTTCGGAGTCCAAGCAGTGCAGATCGCGAATGAAGGGCACTTCGGCTCGATGGTGAGCTACCAAAACTATCAGGTGCGCCACGTCCCGATCGCGGATGCGGTGAATCGCCTGCGCCTCGTGCAACCGTCGAGTCAGTTGGTGCAGACCGCGCGCGAAGTCGGGATTTCTTTCGGCGGGTAACGTCCCGCGTCCCGCCTAATCGGCGCGGCATTCCACCTTGTCATCCCGAGTGAAGCGAGGGATCTCGCAAGCGTTGCTCGACGCGACTTTGCCTAACGAACGCCGAGAGGACGCTTGCGAGGTCCTTCGACTCCGCTGCACTCCGCTCAGGATGACAACTGAGGAAGGAGGGCGCTCACTTGCTCGATCGTCAGCTCGTCCAGTTGCCTAACGACCAAGTCAGCCGCTTTCAGTTCCTCCGCGGGGTGCGTCGTCGTGACGGCGACGACTTTCATTCCGGCGGCGCGCGCGGCTTCGATGCCGACATGCGCATCCTCAAAAACCACACAACGCTCGTGTGGCACTCCCAGGCGATCGGCCGCTTTCTCGAATACTTCCGGGTGCGGCTTTCCGTGCGTCACATCTTCCGCCGAAACGATCTCGCGGAAAGCACGCTCCAGACCGATCCGTGCGAGCACCGCGTCGATGTTGAGCCGCTGCGTCGAAGAAGCCACCGCACAGGGAATGCCCGCTTCACCCAACCGATGCAACCATTCCGCCACGCCCGGCAGCGGTGCGATTTCGCTCCGGCTCACGATCTCGCGATAGAGCGCCTCCTTGCGATTCGTTAGTCGCGCGATCTCTTCCGGCTCGGTCGCCCAGCGGTGGATCTCCTCAATGATCCGTGCGCTTTTCATCCCGAAACCGCGAATGAAACTCCCCGGCGCGATTGTCGTCCCAAGCTCGCGCGCGAGCTGATGCCAACTCTCTTCGTGCAACCGCGCGGAGTCGATGATGACGCCGTCCCAATCGAAGATCGCGCCAAAGATTGGCGACGGGACGAGGGCGCTCATCGCGCGAGGCGTCTGCGCTTCCCTGGAAGGCGGAGCTCCGCGACGCCGGCACAATGGAACGCCTCAGTGGTCACGGGAGCCGTTGCAGCGCGGGCAACCCGTAGTTCTTCTGCAGTGCGTCCACGTCGGCCGCGACTTCGGCGGCGTTAAGCTCGAGCTGTTTCGGATCGTCCTGCGTCTCGATCACGTGGAAGCCGTTGAGCGGATGTTTCACCGCCTCGGCGAGGTCGCCTAACGACTTGATCTCTTTCCCGTTCACCTTCGTGACGATGAGGTAGGTAAAGTCATCGTAACCGATCGTGTCGTTCGACGGCAGCACCTGACTGAGGATGACGACACGCCGTTTTCCTTCCGGAAAAAGCTCCGATTGAAACCGATCGAGATAAACAAAATCCTGCGGCGCGCTTTTCTCCCAGGTCGCGCCCCATTCCTTCAGATATTGGCGCGAGAGCTCCTGGAAAATGAGACCGCCGAGCACGTAGTAGCCGGGCGGTTCATCGTGATTGTAGGGCGGCACGACGTAATCCTCCGCGGCGCGATGCTCGAGCTTCACATTCAACGTCAGCGGCTTGCCCTCGCGCTCCACGTGCATCGCGAGGGAATCGCCGACGTAAGCTTTCGCGCCGAGCAAGTTGTTCATCGCGATCTTGCCGTAGAGCGGATCAACATAATTGCCGTTCTCGTCGATGTTGTTGTCGCCGATCGCGGTGATGACGTCGCCGATTTTCAGGCCCGCTTTCGCCGCCGGCAGGCCGGGTTGCACCGCCGTGACGTAGACGCCGCCGGTCTTGTCCGTGTCTCCCGCGTATTTGCGCAGTTCCGGATCGCGCGTCGGGAAGAACGCGATGCCTAACGACGGAAAGCCTTGGTATTTCTCGCTCTCCGCGTCCTTCAGGAAATGCTGGATGATCGGCGCCGGGATCGCATCCATCACCTGCGTGCGCGGATCGAAACGCAGAAGCAACGCCGCGAGCTTATTGCCTTTCACGAGCGGAACGGTGTAGCTGTTATCGCGATACTGCATCGGAATGCTGAGGCGGTAAGTCAGGAATTCCGCCACATCCGCCGGATACATCGTGACGCCGATCGTGGTCACGAGCCCTTCCGTCACGACGAGCGTGCCGCTGGACTCGAGTTGCCAGGCCGCGAGCCGATCACCGACAACCGTGTCGAGTGCGAGCTCGAGCGGCTGGAGACCATCGAGAAACTTCTTATCGGTCGGCTCGAGCAACGCGAGGTTTGCTTCGTAATCGACCACGAGCACTTTCGCCTCGGTCTTCTCGCCGGATTCGGCGCGCTCGAGCTCGACGTAGTTTTTGTTGGAAACCAAATCAGCGGTCACGAGCACATGGCCGTGTGGCAAGACCGCGCCGAGTGCGCGCTTTGTGAACGGCGCTTTCTTTTGCCACGGTCTGAAGTAATCGAACGGCTGCCCGGTCACGTTCACGCGGACTAACGAGACCTCTTTCGCATGCACCGCGCCCTGCGACATCGCCGGCATTTTCGGCGCAGGCACCGGTTGCTTTTTCGCCTGCAACGGCACGAGGCCGGCGAGGAAGGCGAGGAAGATAAGAGCGGAAGTGCGCATCGGTTATTTGGCTCCTTCCGTGGGCTCGTTAGGCGCGGCTTGTTTCGGCGGCATTTGCTCGTTGAGATTCTCTTCGGAGAACACGTTGTAGCGCGTCTTGATTCGCTCCCGCGCGTCGTTCACCTGTTTCGCGTCGAGGACGAGCGGCGGCCCGTCGCCGACCATGTTGATGACGTAGCGATCGGCCGCTTCGGCGAAGGCATTCGCGAGATCCTGCAGGGTTCCGATTTTCTTGCCGTTAATCTGGTCCACGATCCCGTCGCGATACGGCATCAGGTAGCTGTTGATCGGGTCGGGCAGGATGTTCGTTAGGATGATCACTTCCGGGTGTTGCAGGTAGAGCTGGTCCGAGACGAAAAAGTCGAAAAAATGCCGCACGCGCAGGTCGCTGATCCGATAGGCCTCGAGCAGGTCGAGCGACATCGGCTGAAAAAGCAGTCCGCCGAAAAGCACGTAACGCGGCCGCACATCGTAGCTGTGCCCCTGCATGAAATACGGCCAAACCGAGCCGAGCGTGATCTCGACGTTCATCGGTTGCTTGTTCCGTAGGACGTCGAGCTTCACCTTATCGCCCTTGAATTTTCGCTCGACGACTTCCGGCATTTGCACGCGTTCGCCTTCATATTCAACGAACGCGTCGCTCGCGATCGCGTGACCATCAATCGACAGAAGGACATCGCCGCTCTGCAAGATTTTCCCGCACGGGCCAGCGTCGATCACGGTGTTCACGAGCACGCCGCGGCTGTCATCTTTCAGCCCGAGATAATGCCGCTGCGCCGGGTTCTGGAGTTTCGAATAGGTAATCCCAAGATCGACATAGCGATCGTAGTGGCCATCCTTGATGTCGGTGAGAAACCTTTGAATCACCGGCGTCGGAATCATGTAAGCGACGCCCTGCGCGATGTCGCCGCTGTAACCCTGGAAGGCGACGCCGACGACTTTGCCATTCTGCAAAACCGGGCCGCCGCTGTTCCCCGGATTGATCTGCGCGCTGATCTGGATCGCGAGATGCGAGTCGATCGCGGAATGCGTGTAGAGGCTGAAATCGATCCGCGACACGATGCCCGTGGTGACCGACATCCGTTCGCCGCCGATC
>JBDTIQ010000158.1:0-14131 GCA_039936335.1 Chthoniobacterales bacterium | reverse complement strand
TCGACTCCGCCTTCGACTCCGCCTTCGACTCCGCCTTCGACTCCGCCTTCGACTCCGCCTTCGGCTCCGCTCAGGATGACAACTCCTCCGGCACCAGCCGCTTTTATTTTTCTTCCGCTTCTTTGCGCTCTTTGCACCTCTGCGGTTGATCAGTAAGACTTCGCCCAGAGCACGCGACGCGCGCTCGGCTCGCCGGTGATAACGCAGCTCCCGCGCTCCGGCGGATTCTGCGGATCGTCGAAGGGAATGCAGCGGATCGTCACCTTCAGATCGGCTTTGATTTTTTCTTCCACTTCGCGACTGCCGTTCCAATGCGCGAGCGCGAAACCGCCGTGGATCTCCGGCTTTGCGACATTGTTAGGCGTGAAGAGCTGGTAGAACTCTTCCTTCGTCTCGATCCGTCGCGTGTGCTCGTTGCGGAAGGCGAGCGCGCGGTCGTAGAGATTTTGCTGGATCGCGTCGAGTGTCATCCCAACGGCGCCGACGAATTCCTGTTGCGGCATGAACTGTTTCGCTTTCACACCCTCATCGCGCCGGCTCACCGCGACGTTGCCGCTCTCGAGATCGCGCGGTCCGAGTTCGACGCGGATCGGCACGCCTTTCTTAATCCACTCCCAGCTTTTCATGCCGCCACCAATGTCGCGCGCATCGACGTGCACTTCGAGCGGAGCGTCGTGCCATCGTAGCTGGCGCAGTTCGGCTGCCAGCTGGTTCGCTGCCGCGAGAACCGCTTCACGTGTCTCGGGTTTCGGCATCACCGGAATGATGACGACGTGCGTCGGCGCGATACGCGGTGGCAGGATCAATCCATCGTCGTCGCCGTGCATCATGATGACGGTGCCGACAAGCCGCGTGCTCACGCCCCAGCTCGTCGTCCAGCCAAACTCCTGCTGGCCGTCGCGCGTCTGGAATTGAATGCCGCTGCTACGCGAAAAATTCTGGCCGAGAAAATGCGAAGTGCCGGCCTGGATCGCTTTGCGATCCTGCACCATCGCTTCGATGCAAAGCGTCTGGACCGCGCCGGGAAAACGTTCGCTCTCCGATTTCTCGCCGGAGTAAGCCGGAATCGCGAGATAGTCGCGCAAGAACGTCTCGTAAACGTCGAGCATCTGCCGCGTCTCAAAGCGCGCTTCCGTCTCCGTCTCGTGGACGGTGTGGCCTTCCTGCCAAAGAAACTCCGTTGTGCGGAGGAAGACGCGCGGGCGCATTTCCCAGCGCACGACATTGGCCCACTGATTAATCAAAATCGGCAGATCCCGATAGGACTGGACCCACTTCGCGTAGCTCGCGCCGATGATTGTCTCGGAAGTTGGCCTAACGACGAGTGGCTCGGCGAGCGGGCTGGCCGGCACCATCTTTCCTTCGGCATTCACCTCGAGCCGATGATGTGTGACGACCGCGCACTCCTTCGCAAAACCCTCGACGTGTTCCGCCTCTTTTTGCAGATAACTCAGCGGAATAAAGAGCGGGAAGTAGGCGTTGCGATGCCCGGTCGCCTTGAACATGCCGTCGAGCACGCGCTGCATATTCTCCCAGATGCCGTAGCCCCACGGCTTGATCACCATGCAGCCGCGGACGTCGCTCGGCTCGGCCATGTCGCCGGCGCGGACGACTTGTTGATACCACTCGGGAAAATCTTCGGCGCGCTGCGGGTTGATCGCGGATTTAGGTGTCTCGGGCTTCGACATGACGAGCGCGATATCTAAACCGGAGCATTGGTGTTGGCGAGGCTGCGATTTGCTTCAGCCTCTCGGAATCGTGCTCGGCTCCTGCTCGCTCGGTTTTGAATGCGGAATCGATTACGAGCACGAGCAGGAGCACGAGATTGGCTCCGGCTTTCGCCGGGGAGCACAGGCGCTGGCCTGTTGTTGGAGGCGGCTCGCCTCCAACCGAGCGTAGTGGGGAGGATTTGCGTCCCCGGGACCACCACTCGTACGAATGCGCCGGCTCAATCAATTCGGTCCCTGCTGCGCGCGAGCGTCCGGCGAGCCGCCGGACGCGACAGGCCAGCGGCCTGTGCTCCCCAGCGGTTCGGCGCAGCCGCCGCTAGTTACGAGCCAGGAGTGGCGACGCGGCGGCGGTGCGTTCCGCGTAACCGCCCGCGAAGTCGATGCTGCACACCGTGCGGTAACGCGCGTGCGGTCCGATCGCAGCGCCCGCGTAATTGAACGTCGGATTGAAGATGTTCGCGCGATGTTTTCGGCCGCGCAGGCCGTCGTCGATGATGAGTGCCGTCACGATCTCACGTGCGGTTGATTTGCCGTAAGAGACGTTTTCGCCCCAATAGATACTCCAAGTGCCGTGGCGATTCATTCGCATGGCAGGATTGCTGCGATCCGATCCGCCGTGGCCGAAGCCGCCGCCAGCCTGATCCGCCACATGCTCGACCGTTGCCAGGGAAATCCCGGCGGACGCGCGCAGCGCGTTGCGCGGTTGCGCGTGACGGAGAAAACGAATCGCTTCGTCGAGACCCGCAACTCCTTCTTTCGTGCGGCGCAACGCGCCGCTCGGCAGGACGAAGAGTTTCTCGCGGTAATGACCGCGCTGCGCTTCCAGGATATTGGCGTAAAACTCCGGATGTTGCCGTGCAAGATTCAGCTCACGGATCACGGCCGCGCCGTTGGAAGTGGGCGCGAGGTGTCCGGCGCGTGCCGGGGCGGAAGCGAGAAGAGCACAAAGGGCAATGAGAACACCTAAGCGGGGCATTATAGGAGTTCTAGCAAACCCAATGCCAATGAGTTCCTTTCTTCTGCCGCACCGCTTTCGCGGCTTCTACGGCACCGTTTCGCAACGCGAAAAACGGCCTGAGCAACTCTCGCGCATTTCGAGCCCAAGCTGCGGTTGACACCCGCAAACGCCGCCGCTACTTTCCACGCCCTTCACCAGCCTTCCGATGAGAACGTTTTCCGCAAAAGCCAACGAAGTCCCACGCAAGTGGTGGATCATCGACGCCGAGGACCAGGTCCTCGGTCAAGTCGCCGTCAAAGCCGCCAACCTCCTGCGTGGCAAAGAAAAAGTGATCTTCACTCCGCATGTCGATACCGGCGATTTCGTCGTCGTGATCAATGCCGAGAAGGTCCGCCTGACCGGCAAGAAGGAAGAGCAAAAGACTTTCATGAGTTTCTCCGGCTTCGTCGGCGGACATAAAACCGAAAACGCCCGCGCCCGGCGCGAGCGTCACCCGGAATTGCTCGTCGAGCGCGCGGTGCGCGGGATGATTCCGCATAACCGGCTCGGCCGCGCGGTTTATCGGAAGCTAAAGGTTTACAAAGGCGCGGAGCATCCGCACGCCGCGCAGCAACCGGTCGCGGCCGTTTTGGACTAACGAATTACTTTCATGGCTGAGACACAGGAATTTATCGCTACGGGCCGCCGCAAAACTGCGGTCGCGCGCGTTCGCATGACGCCGGGTAACGGCAAGATCGAAGTCAACGGCAAGAGCTTTGAGGATTATTTCCCGACCGTGCCGTTGCAGAACACGCTCCTCGCGCCGTTGCAGGTGGTGAAACTCACGAACGCTTACGACATCATGGTCAATACGACCGGTGGCGGCGCGACTGGCCAAGCCGGCGCGGTCCGGCTCGCGATCTCGCGTGCGCTCCTGCAAGTGGACGCGAATCTTCGCGGCAGCTTAAAAGCCGAAGGCCTTCTCAGGCGCGATCCGCGGATGAAGGAACGGAAGAAGTCCGGCCAGCCGGGCGCGCGTAAGCGCTTCCAGTTCTCGAAGCGGTAGGATTTTCGTAGCTGCTCGCGTTGGAGCAGCGACTCCCGTCATCCCGAGCGGAGTGGAGCCGCAGCGGAACGGAGTCGAGGGATCCCGTCGGGCTGCCCTGAAGCGCCTGTGCAGGTTTCTTGAGGGACGACACTTCCCGGCAGCTCCACGAGATCCCTCGGCTCCGCTCGGGATGACAGAGGTGGGAGCTACTTTTGGACAGTCGGCGGGGCGAGCTACTTCTGTGCAGCAGTCGGCTGCGGTTTCACCGCCGGCGCGGCGGGCGCACTCGCTTTCGGCAGCTTCTGCAATTCCCGCAGCGCTTCGCTCGTGACAATGCTGTCGCGATACTGGGAAATAATCGTCTCGCACGCGCGGCGCGCTTGCTCCGACTGACCTTTCGCTTTCAGCAACGGCACCTCAGCGAGCAGCGCGAGCGGCGCATTGAAACTCTGCGGATATTCCGTGACCAAACGCTGGTAAGTGCTCAGCGCCTCATCGTTTTTCCCTAACGAGCCGAGATTCGCCGCCACACCCATCCACGCGGTCGTGATCAACTCGTGCTTCGGAAAACCGTCGATAAACTTGTGCAAGGTCGCATTCGCCTCGGCATATTTTTTCTCGTTCCGCTGCTGCTCGGCGAGCAACAGGTAAGCGCTGGCGGCCGCTGGACTCCCGGAATAATCACTGATCACCTGCTGGAACTCCTGCGGCGTCTTGGCCGAGGCGAGTTGCGCAGCCGCCTCCGTGGCGTGGCGTTGCGCGTAGATTTCGTAACCAGCAAAGCCGAGGCCGCCGAGCACCAGCACGACCACTGCGGCAATGATCGGCAGTTTATATTGATCCCAAAACAGACTCGTTTCGAGCGCGGGATCGTGAGTGATTTGCGAGACGGTAGCCATGGGAAATGGGGAGTGTCTATGCCACGCGAAGGTTTTTCGCGCAAGCATCTTCACCGGCACGGGCGCGGGAGCTGTCTTGAGGGCTTCTCTTTAGTCCTGACAGAAAATCTGCGCCACGAACGGCCCGGTCGTGATCAGACCCACCGCCAGAAGCGTTATGCCGACCGACTTACGCTGCGTCTCGGAGAGCTTGCCGGCGAGGAGCAGGCCGACGCCGATTCCGAGCGCAACCCGCGTCACCGCAAAGAGGCCGACTTGCGGCATTTTCATCTCAATTGTTTTCATAGTTAATAAGGATTCGGAACCATCCCGCGCGGCGCGCGTACTTCGATTTGCCCGTCGCGCACCCGCACTTCGAAGCAGGGCTGCGCATACGTGGCCGGGCCGACAATGATGCTCCCGTCTTCGATCGAAAACTTCGAGTAATGCCAGGGGCAGGTCACGGTTTCGCCATCAAACTCTCCTTCCGAAAGCGGTCCGCCAAGATGCGAACATTTCTCTCCCAGCACAAAGATCCGCCCACCGCGCCTAACGAGCATTACCGGCACGCCATCCGCATCGCCTTTCACCATCTTGTTTTCCGGCAGCTCGGATTCCTTCATCACCGGCACGAATTTTTCCGGCAATTCTTCCGCCGCATGATTTATCCCGATTCGCTCGTTGAAGACCAGATGTCCGCCGAGGAACGCGCCGGCCATCGATAAGGCGTAACCGGCGAAACCCGTTGCGAGGCCAGCCTTGCGGCAACCATTCCGCCGTTGCCACCAGGAGCCGAGATAACAGCAGGTGGCCGCGATGTTTGTCACGGCGTGGAGCGCACCGACGCGTCGCGGTTTTTCATAGATGTAATTCCAGTCGTTCAAGCCGGTCAGTGCTGCGCCGGCCGCACCGATCAAGCCGATGCCTACCGCCATGTCGGCGCCCTTCGCGAAACGCTCATCGCCGGTGGAAAGTTCATACACGTCGAGCACGGTGGCCGTCGTCCAGGCGCCGATCGGCACGTCGGTGATGGCCGGATGCAGCGGATGCCCGAACCACGTGCCGTGAAAAAAATTCCGCACCTTCTCGCCGAAGGGCACATCCTTCAGAAAGAGCGTATCCGCGACCGCCCCGAGCACCTTCTCCACCGGCTCGAGCCAATTCTGCCGACTGATGAAATCTCCCATCTTGTCCATGCCTCTATATCGCATGCCGCCGCGCGCGCGGCTCCCGCTTTCGGGGAAGGCCGCGCCGCGCCGCTCGAACGATTCTTGAATGATGAATGCCGATGAAGTTCCGCCAGGTAACCCGCCACCCGCTTCTCTGAATCCCAAGAAGGATCCCGATCAATGGACAACGGGCGACGAAGTCATGACCGGTCCGCAACGTTCTTATCTGCAAACGCTCTGCCGCGAAGCCGGTGAGGAATTTGACGACAGCCTAACGAAAGCGGAAGCCTCGAAAAAAAATCGACGAGCTGCGCCATAAAACCGGCCGAGGCGAAAGCGCGCCGCCGCAAAGCTAACGGGCGCGGCCGCTGCAGATGAACGAGTTCTGGAGCTGGGCCATCCAGACTCTCGGGCTTGGTCTCCGACCCGAGCTGCTCAGTTTTCCGCAGCTCATCTGGCGCGCGCTCATCATCTTCTTAGTCGCGCTCATCTTGATGCGCATCGGTCACAAGCTGGTCGCTGGCCCGCAAAACCGCCTTCGACACGGCGTTCATCGTTATCATTGGGGCGATTCTCGCTCGTGCGATCAACGGCAGCAGTCCGTTCTTTGGCACGATCGGCATTTCCTGTCTGCTCGTGGCGGTGCATCGCGCGCTCGCGTTCGTGGCCTATCGCTCGCACGCGTTTGAAAGGCTGATCAAAGGACGGTCGACCGAGCTGGTGCGGAAGGGTGAGAGAATCCGCGAAAAGATGCGCCGGCACGACATCACCGATTGCGATCTCGAAGAAGATATGCACCTGTGCGGCCAGACCTCCTGTCAGGAGACCGCGGTCGCGCGGCTCGAGCGGAGCGGCGACATCTCGTTCGTGAAAAAATAGCCGCCGGATTGCGCAACCGCCGCGGCGCATGGAACTTTCGCGCGTGATCCCGCACGACAAACTTTTCATCCCGGGACCAGTCGAAGTTTCCGAACAAACCCTCGCGGCTTTTGCGCGGCCGATGATCAGCCATCGCGGGGCGGCGTTTCAGGAACTCTATGCGCGGGTTCATCCGCGTTTGCAGGAGTTGTTCGGGACGCGGCAGCCGGTTTTTCTCTCCACTTCCTCAGCCTGGGGTGTGATGGAAGCATCGCTGCGGAATCTCGTTAGGCGGCGCGTGCTCTGTTGCATGTGCGGCGCCTTTTCCGATAAGTGGCTCGACGTCGCGCGGCGTTGCGGGAAGGAAGCCGAAGGCTTGCAGGTGGAGTGGGGAAAACCGATCGAGCCGGGGGCGCTCGAAGCGAAGCTGGCCAGCGGCGACTTCGACGCGGTCACGCTCATCCACAACGAGACCTCGACCGGCGTGATGAATCCGCTCGCCGAAATCTGCGCGGTGGTGCGCAAGTTTCCGGAGGTCGCGCTCATCGTCGATTCCGTTTCGTCGTTTTCCGCGGTGCCGATTCCGATGGACTCGTTAGGCATCGACGTGTTGTTAGCCGGGTCGCAGAAAGCGCTCGCGCTTCCGCCGGGTTTCGCGCTCTTCAGCGTTTCCGGGAAAGCCTTCGCGCGCGCTGAGGAAATTCCCGATCGCGGCTTCTATTTCGACTTCCTCGAATTCCGTAAACAACAGGAAGGCGACATGACTCCGACCACGCCGAGCGTCGGTCACATCCACGCCTTGGAGTCGCAGCTCGCCAACTTCTTCGCGGAAGGCCTCGCGAATCGTTACGCGCGCCACGCCCGCACGAACGCGCTCGTGCACGAGTGGGTGCGGGCGCGTGGATTCGAGTTCTTTGCGCCGGAAGGCTACCGCTCGGTCACGCTCACCTGTGTGAAAAACAACCGCGAGATCGACGTCGCTCGCCTAACGAAAAGGCTGCGCGAGAAGCATCACCTCGTGATCGACGGAGGCTACGGGAGGATCAAGGGCAAGACGTTTCGCCTCTCGAACATGGGTGATGAAACGGAGGAAACCGTCGGGCATTTGTTGCGCTGTCTCGACGATTGCCTCGACGGGAACTCGTAGCGGAGCGCGCGCCAGCCAGAGGTGTCATCTCGAGCCGGCGAAGCGCGGCGAGGGATCTCGCGAGCGTCGCCTGGCGCGCACTTGCCTGAAGACGTCGGGAAACGCTTGTGAGATCCTTCGCCGTCTACGCGGCTCAGGATGACAACTCGTGTGGGTCGTGTGCTTCCCCCAGGCCGAGAGAGGGAAAGGCTCCGCTCAATTGACCCGCCAGACCCACGCCCGCATAGTGCGCACTCCATGTCGATCGCGCTCACTCGCAACTTCTGCATCATCGCGCACATCGATCACGGCAAGACCACTTTGTCAGATCGATTGCTCGAGACGACGGGCACGATTCAGCAGCGCGAGAAACAGGATCAGCTCCTCGATTCGATGGATTTGGAACGCGAGCGCGGAATCACGATCAAGGCCCACCCGGTCGCGATGCGCTACACCGCGAAAGACGGAAAAGAATATGCGCTCAACCTTCTCGACACGCCCGGGCACGTCGATTTCGCGTATGAAGTCTCACGTTCGCTAGCGGCTTGCGAAGGCGCGTTGTTAATCATAGACGCCGCGCAGGGTGTGGAGGCGCAAACGGTGGCGAATGTCCACCTCGCGCACAAGCAAGGCCTAACGATCGTGCCTGTGATCAACAAGATCGACTTGCCGAACGCCGACCTCCCGAGCGTGCATCGACAGCTCGAGGAAATTCTCGCCATTCCCGCCGAGGAAGCGATCGATTGCAGCGCGAAAATGGGCATCGGGATCGAGGAGATTCTGGAGGCCGTAGTGCATCGCATCCCGCCGCCGCCTCAGCCTAAGGACGAAGTTCTGCGCGCGCTCGTCTTCGATTCGGTCTTCGATATTTACCGCGGCGTGGTCGCGTATGTGCGCGTCTTTTCGGGAAAAGTGACGGCTGATACGCAGATCAAAGTGATGAGCACCGACACGCGCTACGAGGTGAAGGAAGTCGGTGTTTTCATTCCGAAAATGTTCGCGCAGCCCGCGCTCAAGGCCGGCGACGTCGGCTACATCATCGCGAACATCAAGACGACTTCGGAGCTGAAAATCGGCGATACCATCACCGATCTTCGGCATCCGTCGAAGGAGCCGCTGCCGGGTTTCCAAGAGATCCACCCGATGGTTTTCAGCGGGATTTACCCGATCAATACCGCGGATTTCGAGCACTTAAAAACCGCCATCGGGAAGCTGCGTATGAACGACTCCGCCTTCGTTTACCAGCCGGAGAGCTCGGTCGCGCTCGGCTTTGGTTATCGCTGCGGTTTCCTCGGGTTGCTCCACATGGAGATCATCCAGGAACGGCTCCGGCGGGAATACAACATGGATATCATCGCGACCTCTCCGAGCGTGATCTACGAGGTCGTCACGACGCGCGGCGAGACGATCCTGGTCGATAACCCAGCGCACCTGCCCGATCCGAGCGTGATCGAGGAAATCCGGGAGCCAATCGTGCGCGCTTACATTTTGTGCCCTAACGAATCGATCGGCGACATCCTCCAACTCATCATGGATAAGCGCGGCACGATGGACCACACCGAGTCGCTCGACACGCGCCGCGTCATGCTCCACTGCGAGTTGCCGCTCAACGAAATCCTGGTCGATTTTAACGACAAGATTAAGAGCATCAGTCGCGGTTACGCGTCGATGGATTACGAGCACGCCGGCTACCGGGCGGCGAAACTGGTTAAGCTCGATATTTTAGTGAATGGCGAGCCGGTCGATGCCTTCTCGACCATCGTGCATCGCGACCGGGCGGAGCCGCGCGGACGGCAGCTAGCCTCGAAGCTCAAGGAAGTGATCCCGAGCCAGCTTTATCAGGTGGCGATCCAGGCGGCGATCGGCGGGAAAATCATCGCGCGCGAATCGATCTCCGCGCTGCGCAAAAACGTGACCGCGAAGTGCTACGGCGGCGACATTTCGCGTAAGCGCAAGTTGCTCGAGAAGCAGAAGGAAGGGAAAAAGCGTATGAAGAGCATCGGGAAGATCAACATCCCGCAGGAGGCCTTCATCCAAGTCCTGAAGGCGCAGTGAGCGCCGCTGGGTTGGGCAGGCGGATGAACTTTTGTCGTCCTGAGCGGAGCGCAGCGGAGTCGAAGGACCTCGCAAGCGTTGTTCGGCTCGGCCTGCAGGAACGCATCGAGAAACGTTTGTGAGGTCCTGCGACTGCGTTTCGCTGCGCTCCACTCCGCTCAGGATGACAAGAGTGCCTGTTCGCCAACTGGCGCGGGCTTCTCTGAAACAACCGGTTTTGCAAAAGCAGTTCCTCAGCTAGCGTTCGCCCCATGTTTGAGCCGCGTTACATCAAGCACAGTCATCTTCTCGTTAGGCACGCCGAGAAGCTGCTGCGCTATCGGCGCGATATTTTAAGCGAAGCTACGAGTGCGCAAATCCGCGGTCAGATTGCGAAAGTTTGCGCCGCGATGAAGGCGCGCGACCGCCAGGCGACGGTGTCGGAATCCGAGCGGCTCGACGAGCTGCTGACCGCCCACACGCCGCCGCAGCGCGACGCAGTCTGGCGCGAGAATGTCGAGGTCATCCTTGTCGCGATCGTGGTCGCGGTTGGGATTCGCTCTTACTTTCTTCAACCGTTCAAAATCCCGACCGGCTCCATGCAGCCGACGCTCAACGGCATCATCGGCCACCCGATGACGACCCCGGCGCCGAACGTTTTCCAGCGCGCCTTTGAGTTCATCGCCTACGGACGCGACTACATCGATGTTGTCGCGAAAGAAGAAGACACAGTGGAGACGGTGACAGGCGAGAAGTTCCTCTTCTTCTTCACTCTCTCCCGCGTGCAATGCGACCGCCGGACCTACACCGTCTATGCGCCGCCGGAGATTTTGCAGTCGGATTTCAAGGTGTATCCCGGGAAGGTTTATCACACCGGCGAGGCGATCGCGCGCGGCGCAGTCGATACCGGTGATCAGGTTTTCGTCGATAAGTTTAGCTACAACTTTATCCATCCCCGGCGCGGCGACGTCTTTGTTTTTCGGACCGATGGCATCCTGGGCATCCGCGAGGACCCGGAATCCGGCGCACCCTATTTCATCAAGCGGCTCACTGGCACGCCTGGCGACGAGCTGCGGATCGATTCGCCGAGACTCTATGTGAATGGCGCGCCCGCGCAGAACTTCGGGATCAACCGGGTCGCCTCCGCGCAACCGCCGTATAGCGGTTACAGCCAAGGGCAGGCGTCGCTGGCGAAACCGGATCAGACCTATGTCCTGCCGCCGCATAGCTACTTCGCGATGGGCGACAACAGCTACAACAGCTATGACAGCCGCTACTGGGGGCCGGTCCCGGAGAAGAACATCGTCGGGCGCGGCTTGTTCGTTTACTGGCCGTTTGGACGGCACTGGGGCATCATCCGCTAGGATCGCCCGGCCGAAGTCATGCTCGCCGCCCTCCCGCGCGTCTATCCGCTGCTCGGGATACTCGCGGGTTACTTGCTCTTGTTATTCAGCAACCCGGTCCGGGTCGCGCTCCGCGATGGGTTTCGCTGCGTCCTTCGGTTCAAGCGGCTCTGGCTCCTCTTCGCGCTTTGCGCGGCGGCTTACGCGACGTTTCAATTCGTGGTCTTCACGCCGCTCGGCTGGACCTCTGATTTTCGGTTGGAACAATTCGCCTTTTGGGACACCTGGCACTGGCCAGGGTTTGGCGAAGTCTGGCGGGAAAGCTCGCTCCACGCGCTCGAATCGGTCGCGGGAATCTTTGACGCCGCGGCGACCACTTACCCGCTTTCGGTCCTCGCGGCGCTGCTCCTGATCCTGAACTGGCGCGGCTTGCACGGGAGTCTCGTCCGCGCGCTGCGCAAGCAATTCGGCCGCGCCGGCTGGTTGATCTACGCGGGGGTGTTGCTCAGCGCGCTCGCGTCGCTCGTGAAGCCGTTGATTTACTGGCGGGTGCCGGAGTGGATTCACCTTCTGCCCGCGGCGCGCACTCTCCAAGGTTCGGCGTTGGTCGATACGGTTGCGTTCGTCTTTGAATATCTCTGCGCCGTCTACCTCCAAGTCTATCTCATCACCGTGAGCCTCGCCTGGGTCAAAGGATTGCACTTCGAAGAGGAAGCGCTCCTGCGTTTCGCGATGCGGCGGTTTAGCTTCGTCCTGAAATGGCTCGGGCTCGTCGTGCTCGCGAGCACGCTCCTCCTGCGGGTGCCGCTGCTCGTCGCTTACTTCCGGAATGTGCCGGGCGTGCTCGATTATCTGCCGATCGGACGTTGCCTGATGGCGGCGCTCATCCTTTGTTTCGGGACAATGCAGATCTCGCTCGTCCTCCACAATGAAAGCCTGCGCGAAGCCTTTCGCGCGCACTGGGAATTCGTTAGGCGGCACAGCTTGCGCTTTGGCTGGTTTCTCATCATCTGCGCGGTGCATTACTGGTTGCTCGCCTATCTCGATACGACCGTGCGACTCGCCGCGACCGCGCGGCCGCTCGCGTTGATCTGCTGGACTCTCGGCTTCGTGCTCGCGCGCGCGTTTGTTACGGGTTGGCTGCTGGCGAGCTGGGTCGCGCTCTACCGCCAGTGCGAGATCGGGAAAGTGAATCGCGAGACTTGGATTCGGTATTAACTCTTACGCCGCGATGAGCCATCCACCTGTCATCCTGCGCGCAACGAAGGACCTCGTAAGCGTCGTTCGACGCACACTGAAAGAGTCACGTCGAACGAAGTTTGCGGGGCCCTTCGCTGTGCTCAGGATGAAAGAGCGAAAGCAGCCTGTGCGATGGCTCTAAGTTCTTCACCCAGCGCCGGGGAGATCACTCGCGCGAGCAAGTCGAACCTTGCGCTCGCCTTCGTTTCGTTAGGCAAAGAACGGCGGCGCGATATCACGACCTTCTACGCGTTCTGCCGATTGATCGACGACATCGCGGACGACCCCGCCATTCCGGTCGAGGAAAAAACGCACCAGCTCGAAACCTGGCGCGCCGGCTTAAGTGGACCGGCGCCCCACGAATCCGCGATCGCGCCGGAAGTGCGCAAGTTAATAGAGCGCTACCCGATCACCCCCGCCATGCTCGAGGAAATCATCGACGGCGTGGAGATGGATCTCACCGTCTCGCGCTACGAGACCTTCGAGGAGCTCCGCCAGTATTGTTACCGGGTCGCAAGCGCCGTCGGTTTGGTCAGCATCGAGATCTTCGGCTACAAAAACTCCGCCTGCCGCGAATACGCGATCGAGCTCGGGCTCGCGCTCCAGGTCACAAACATCGTGCGCGACGTCGCGAAGGATCTCGAGAACGGCCGGATCTACCTGCCACGCCAGGACATGGCGAAATTTGACTACGCAGAGAAGGATTTAGCCGTCCGGACCTACGACGAACGCTTCATCCGCCTGATGCAGTTCGAAGCCGAGCGGGCGGAAACTTATTTCTCCCACGCCGCCGCCCTCCTCCCGCGCGAGGATCGCCGTGCGATGATCGGCGCCGAGATCATGGCCTCGATTTATCACGCCCTCCTCCGGCAGATGACCCGCGACCAGTTCCGCATCTTCACCCGGAGCTACGGACTTGGGCGGCTCGCGAAATTCTTTCACGTCGCCCGCCAGATTTTGCTGCGCCGGTGAATAGTGCGCGGGAGCATCCGTCTCATTCCGGTAGTTCGAATAAAAAGCATCATGAAAAAACTTTTCTTACCCGCGATTTCGGTCGCGGTTCTTTCTTCCATGGCCCTTACTTCCTGTGAAACGCCGGTCGGGCAGGGGGCTGGCATCGGCGCCGCTGGCGGCGCGCTCATCGGCGCGGGCGCGGCGGGCGGTCGCGGAGCCGCGCTCGGCGCGGGCGCGGGTCTGCTCGCGGGCGCTCTCATCGGCGCGGCGGTCCAATCCGACCAGGAACGTTATTACCACGCGCCTCCCGGGGGTTACCCTTATGCGCAGCGCACCGGCACGCCCGGTTATGTTTACAGCCCTTATGGGAGTCACGCTGTGATCGATGTGCGCGGGGTACCGCGTGGCGGGCTCGTGCGTGATCCTTCCACCGGTGGCGTTTTCCGCAAACCGTAACTTCTCGTAACTTCTGCAGAATCAACAACCGGGCTGGCTGCGCGTGACGTGGCCAGCCCGGTTCTTCTTTTCGCCTGAGCGGTGGCATGATGTGACGCGGATCCCGACCTGCTTGTCGCCGCGTTTCTGCGCGACGATTGCGCCGGCGACCGCATCGTTTTAATGTTGTCGGCGCAAAAAGCTCGTTACAAAACCGCCGCAATCTGACAATCTGGAACCTCAGCAGCAGCCATCTACCAATATGAAGATCGGCTGTGCCGGGCAGCGGCCTCTATACGGCTGTCGTGAGCGGGAACGACGGGGGTCGGGAATCGCTTTGGTGGAGGTTTACGATCTCGACGACGTGACAACCGCCGTCT
>JBDTIQ010000157.1:0-4191 GCA_039936335.1 Chthoniobacterales bacterium | reverse complement strand
CTCGGTGAAAAAATTTCGCAAGTCCACAGTACGTTTTCGGCTTTCCAGTGGAGCATCGCCGGAGCAAAAGTCGACCCAATTCGGCGTTGACCATATAGCCATATCTCCGATATGGTTTGCCATCTTGAAGACCACGCTGAATATCGATGACACCGTCATGGCGCGCCTGCGTCGCGAATCCGCGCGCCAGGATCGGACTATGTCAGAGCTGGTGGAGTCCGCGCTCCGGTTGCTCTTTCAATCCGACCGGCAGCAGCGCAGGAAGAAGCTGCCGCCTCTACCAATATTCCGTGGCGGGAAACCCCTGGTGGATATCGCGGACCGCGACGCACTCTACGACGCGATGGAGGGAAGGCGTTGAATGTTCGTTGTCGATACGAACGTTTTAATTTACGCCGCCAACCCTGAAGCGGATCTGCATTCGGACTGCCGGGCTTTTGTTCAGAAATGCCGCGAGCGGGCTGCGCCGTGGTATTTGCCGTGGCCGGTCTGTTACGAGTTCATGCGCGTTTGCACACACCCGCACGTTTTCCCTCGTCCGTGGTCGGCCGACGCGGCCTGGAGCTTTCTTCAATCCCTTCTCGATGCGCCAGGCGCCGGCTTTCTCCTTCCCGGCCCACAACATGCGAACGTGTTGCGCGAAGTCCTCGAGGAATTTCCCCACCTGCGGGGCAACATCCTGCACGACGTCCACACTGTGGTGCTCATGCGCGAGCATGGGATCAAGGAGATCTATACCCGCGACATGCACTTCCACCGGTTCCCCTTTCTCACCGTGCGCGATCCGGTGAGTTAGTTGTAGCCAGCGGCGGTGACCCCGGCCTGGTGAAGAATGTGGCAGACAAGCCGCGGTCGGCACGCCCGCCTACAACTGTTAGTGTAGTAGTTTTTGAAAGCGGGGATCGGCTCGAAGCGAATCGAACACCGGATCGAGGCGCAGGAGCGCGGGAGTGAGCGGCATGCCGGTAGCAAGCGCGCCGTTTCCCGGCTGCGAAAGGATTTGCTGGAGAGTGGCGATGGCGCGATCGGGTTCTCCCACCTGCGCGGCGACGCGGGCCAGCGTCTCGAGTCTTTGCGGACCATTGGCGGCGTCGTCTGCGACCGGATTCATCGTGATGGCCCGTTCGACCAGACTCAGGGCAACGGCTTTGTCGCCCAAGCCGGCGGTGATGAGCGCGAGATCATCGAGGAGCGACCAGTTTTCGGGTTGTTCTTTGAGAAGCACTTCCAGTTCGCGGCGCGCGACGCGCCAGGTCTCCTGGGCGGCCGCATGATCGCCGGCAACTTGCTGGGCCCAGCCTAACCAAAAGCGGAGTTCGCCATTCAGGTAACCGGCGCCTGGGTCCGGATGGGCGAGGAGCTCTTTCAGCCGGGGAATGATCTGGGCCGGACGCCGTTCGAGAATCGCCTGATAGATGACTGTCTCCCAGGCCGTCGGGTCGCCGGCTGCCGGGTGGACCCGGGCCAGGAGCGCGGCCGCCTTCGGCAAGTCGCCTTCGGCCTGGGCAATCGCGGCCTTTTCCACCAGGGCGTCGGTGTCGTTAGGCACGATCGTGAGAATCTGATCGAGCTTGCGGAGCGCTTCCGGGAAACGACGGAGCGTGATATAGAATTGGGCACGACGGGTGAGCAGACTCACATTGCGTGGGTCGCGTCGCTCGGCCTCGTTGTAGTAAGACTCACATCGCTCCCATTGGCCCCGGTCGCGGGCGACGAGCGCAAGGGAGGCGGGAATTTGACTGCTATTCGGCAGGAACTGTCGCGCTCGCTCGTAGTAACTCACTGCCTTATCGAAATCTCGCACGCAGCCGTAGTAATAGTAGCCCTTCGCCACCCAGCCTTCGCCGAGTTTGGGCTGAAGAGTGAGCGCGGTGTCGGCCGCATGCCGGGCCTCCTCCCGCAAGGCCTCCGTAGGTTGCAGATTCGTGGTGTGGTATCCGCGCGCGTCCACGTAGGAGAGTAGTGCCCAACTCAGCGCGAAGTTCGGATCCAACCGCACCGCTTCCCGGAAATACTTTTGCGCGCCAAGATAGTTAGCGGGCGTGTTCTGCGTCTTAAGAGTGGAAGCCAGGCCTCGGAGATAAGCGTCGTAGGCCTCAGGATTCTCAGTCGGGCGGGCGGTTATCACTTCCTCTTCCGCTCCGGTCAGGTGGGCGCGCAATTTGTCGGCAATAGCTTTGGCGACGTCGCTTTCGACGGCGAACCATATCGGTCAGCCGGCGGTCGAAAGTATCCGCCCAGAGGTGAGAATCGTTCGCCGCCTGGATCAGCTGCACATTCACGCGCACCCGGTCCCCTTGCTTCTGCACACTTCCTTCGAGAATGTGGGCGACACCTAGTTGGCGGGCGATCTCGGAGAGATTTTCCGGCGCGCTTTTATAGAACTGCGTCGAGGTGCGCGAGATCACCTTAAGGTCGGCGATTTTCGAGAGACGGGTCAAAATCTCGTCCTGAATGCCCTCGGCAAAGTAAGCGTTCGCCTTTTCTGCGCTCAGGTTTTCAAAAGGCAGAACCGCGATGGATTTGCTCGGGATCGCAGCGACTGCTGCCGCTCCCTGGTCTCCGCCGCCTGGCGCCTGCGAGTGGACAAAACGAAAGACCATGACAACCACAGCGAAGGCCGCGAGCACGACCACCAGAGCCGTTAGCTTGCGTCCGGTCTTACGCGCGCTCCGCCGATCGAAGTCGGCATCGCGTTTGATTCCCTCCGAGGTGATTTCGAACGCCCAGGAAAGGACGACCGCAACAGGAAAGCCAATCACACTTGCGAGAACGACGAGTTGGATGCCCCAGTTTGGCACGTGGAAAAAAGGAAAGACCTGGGTCGCAACCTGGACGAGTAACCACGCTCCAACGGCGTAAGCGACCGCAACGCTGTAAACCCGGCGCCGCTTTAGCTCGGCAAAGAAGGTGCGAAGATTCACGGCCTGAGATTCGAACAGCTAGGACTGGTCGCAAGGGCGCGAAGGCGTGATCGGGCTCTCTCACCTGCACAGTTACGCGGGCGGGAATTTCGACCGACCCCGGCCCTCCCCACTCACGCAGTCGAGCTGCCTTCGTCGGGACTACCGAACTGGATACCCTGCGCGAGCGGCAGCTCGGTCGAGAAGTTGATCGTGTTCGTCTGACGCCGCATGTAGCTCTTCCAGGAATCGCTCCCGCTCTCGCGGCCGCCACCGGTGTTCTTCTCGCCGCCGAACGCGCCGCCGATCTCCGCGCCGCTCGTGCCGGCGTTGACGTTGGCGATGCCGCAATCGCTCCCGACGACGCTGACGAATTTCTCGGCCTCACGCATGTCGTTCGTGAAAATCGACGAGCTCAAGCCTTGCGAGACCTCGTTATGCATCGCGAGCGCTTCGTCGAAATCGCGATAGGTCATGAGATAAAGGAGCGGCCCGAAAGTCTCGTGCTGCACGATCTTGTAATCGGCTTTCGCGCGCGCCAGGCAGGGCGTCATGTAGCAACCGCCCTCGAACTTGTCGTCGGCCAGTTTCTCTCCGCCGTAGAGCACTTCGCCGCCTTCTTCCTTCAGCTTCGCGATCGATTTCTCGACGTTGGCGACCGCGTCCGGATCGATCAGCGGACCCATCAAAGTCTCACGATCGGTCGGGTTGCCGATCTTCACGGTCTTGTAAGAGCGGAGCAACGAGTCCTCGACCTCTTTCGCGACCGACTCGTGCATGATCACACGCCGGGTGGAAGTGCAACGCTGGCCCGCGGTCCCGACCGAGCCGAAAAAGATCGCGCTCGTCGCCATCTTCAGGTCGGCCGTCGGGGTGACGAGCAAGGCGTTGTTGCCGCCGAGTTCCATGATGGTTTTGCCAAGACGGCCGTGGACGGTTTTCGCGACATCGAAGCCCATCCGGGTCGAACCGGTCGCCGAAATAAGCGGAATGCGCGGATCGGCTGCCATCTTTTGCCCTAACGACGGACCGTCGCCGATGACGAGGCCGAAAATCGCCGGGTCAACGCCGGTGTCGCGGCAGACGCGCTCGGCGATCTTGATCACCGCGATCGCGGTCAGCGGCGTTTTTTCCGACGGCTTCCAAATCGTCGCATCGCCGCAGACGGCGGCGAGCGCCGCGTTCCACGCCCAGACGGCGACGGGAAAGTTAAACGCGGAAATAATGCCAACGATGCCTAACGGATGCCATTGCTCCATCAGGCGATGATTTGGCCGCTCCGACTGAA
>JBDTIQ010000156.1:0-6311 GCA_039936335.1 Chthoniobacterales bacterium | reverse complement strand
CTGCCTTTCGCCGCGTGGCGCCGCGCGCAGCCCTGGGTTGTTCTGTCGATCACGATGTTCGCTTACTACCTGTTCTGGGACGAACGGCTCTTTGTCTTGCCGTGGCACTCCGAGCCGTGGCTCCGCGGGATCATTTTGCTGCCGCCGTGCGTGGCGCTGGCTTTTGCGCTGGTGCGGAAGAATCGGTCCGGGGAGGACGGGGTGCCACCCCGTCTTTTGCGGGAGTCTCCCGCGAAAAGATAAGTCGTTAGGCGCTCGTTTCCCGGAAGCGGTGCTCTCGGCGGCGCAGCCGCCCTCGCCGAACAAGCTTCACTTCCGCTCCACCAGTTGCGCTCTCGCGCAAACTGCAGCGGGCAGACTGCCGTCTGCGACGGGCTCGCAGTCCGTCATCCCGGAAACGTCACGCTGCGCCTAACGAGTTGCGATGTCGAGCGAGCCGGGAAAGCTGGCGCGAAAATCTTCCGGAATGGGAACTTCGAAAAGCTGGCGCTCGCCGGTCCGTGGATGCGTGAAGCCGAGCTTCCACGAGTGCAGCATCTGGCGTGGCGCGGCCATTTGGCGATTGCGACCGTAGAGACCGTCGCCCAGCACCGGGTGTCCGAGATGATGGAGATGCACGCGAATCTGATGCGTCCGGCCGCTGTGCAACGTGCACTCGACGAGACTGACGCCGCCCGAGGTGTTGAGTACGCGATAATCGGTCCGCGCAGTCCGGCCACGCTCGGGGTTCACCGCCATTTTCTTTCGGTGAATCGGGTGCCGGCCGATCGAGGCGTCAATCGTTCCGTGAGATCGCCGGAAATTTCCCGTCACCAGCGTAAGGTAAATTTTAGTGATCTCGCGGTCGGCAAATTGCCGCGAAAGCTCCTGATGCGTCGCGTCGTTTTTCGCCACGACCATCGCGCCGCTCGTCTGTTTATCGAGTCGGTGCACGATGCCCGGACGCTGCTTCCCGCCGATGCCAGAAAGGTTCACGCAGTGATGGAGCAGCGCGTTCACAAGCGTGTGCTCTTGGTTGCCCGCGCCGGGATGAACGACAAGCCCGGCTGGCTTGTTCACGACGAGCAGGTCGTCGTCTTCGTGCAAAATCTGGAGCGCGATCTCCTCCGGCTGTGCCTCGATCGGCGTAGGGTCTGGCTCGGTCAACCTAACGACATCGCCGGTGTGGACCTCCTCGCGCGGGCGCGGGATTTTCCCCTGCCAGGTGACGGCGCCCTGCCGGATCAACTCCTGCAAACGCGCCCGCGAAAACTGCGGAAGCGAGAGTGCGAGAAAACGATCGAGCCGCATTCGATCATGCGCCCGGGTGACTTCGAGCTCGATCAAGACGTCGGCTGCGCGGGCGCCTTATGCGCCGCGATCCATTTTGCGATTTCGGGGAGCAGCCGCGCCTTGAAGTCTGCTCGGAAGCGGATTCCTTCGGCTGCTTTGTCGATCGGATTGTGCGCGCCAGGAGGCAATGTCTTACGGGCATAAGCCTCCAATTCATCTGCGCGCGCCGCTTCATTGAAACCGCTCGCGACCTGCGGCAAAAAGTTGATCTCACCGAGGCTGTCGAGCTTCGCATCGAGCGCGGTCCGGTTTTTCTGCAGAAACTTCCAGGCGAGGGCCGGTTTTTCGCCTTCCAGCGAGACGGAGGCGACCAAGCGCGCGGCACGCGTCGCGGGCAACTCTGTGCCTAACGAGAGCGCGAGTGCTTCCGCCGTGAAATCCGGAGAGAGCGCAAGGGCGTGGTAGTAAGTGCCCTTTTCCCCGGCGTTCTTCGTCGTGAGGCCGAGCTGGTGCAGTTGGTCCCAAGTTTTTCGATCGGCCGATCGAGCAACGACGTCGAAGACCGCCGGTCGCAAGGCGGGCACGAGCGTTTTCGGGTCGCCCAGAAATTTCTCGAAGCGCGAGCGCGCGCCCGCCCTGACGGCGGGATCGCCGAATTCGCCGAGAATGGAAATCAACTCGACGCGGAGGAGCCCGGTGGTCGCTTTCTCGTTAGGCTGAGGTTCCCAGCCGACTCGGTCGAAGACCGGGTTCAGGATCGACCGGGCGTAGGCCTGGTAGGCGGCGCGGTCGTTCGACCCACGATAAAGGCCGTCGATGTAGGAGAGCGCGTCTGTGATCTGCTCCCAGACCGCGAGGTTGTCATCCGCGCGGACGGCTTCGACCAGTTGAAAATAATCCGCGATCGAGCCGCGGTCGGCTTTCACCAGCGCCCAACTGTCGCTCAGGAGGTTGACCTTGTCGGCGTCCGGCAATTGCGCCGCCGCCGCGAGGAGCTGGCGGAAATGCGCGGGATCGTATTGCACTCGGTAATAGCCGAGATTCCCCGCATTCAGTTTCACGGTTTGCGCTGGCGCGAGGCCCGGGAGCGCGGCCGATTCTTTTTCGAGCAGGATCACCTTCGCATCGGCGTCGTTAGGCCCAATCGGGAGCGTGTGGTAAACGACCGGGATTTTCCAGGTCAGCGGCGTGGGATCCTTCTGGTGCACGGTGAACCGCGTCTGACTGATCGTTAGGCCAGAGTTGCTCGTCTGGAGCGAAACCAGCGGGAGCCCGGGCTGTTCGGTCCAGCTCGCGGCGACTTCGCTGACCGGTTTTTTCGAAGCAGTCGCGAGCGCATTCCAGAGATCTGCAGTGGTCGAGTTGGAAAGCTTATGAGCCTGCATGTAATCGCGAATCCCCGCGCGAAAGACATCCGCACCGAGATAACTCTCAAGCATCCGAAGGAAAGCCTGGCCCTTCTGATAAGTAATCTCGTCGAAAGCGCTGTCGGCTTCGGCTTCGGTTTTGACCGGCTGCTGGATCGGATGCGTGGCGGAGAGCGCGTCCGTCGCCATCGCGTGTTGCTTTGAGAGGTTGGCGCGTAGCCAGACGTCCCATTGCGGATTGAAATGATCGGAACACTTGGTGCCCATCCAGGAGGCGAAGCCTTCGTTGAGCCAGAGGTTATCCCACCACGCCATCGTCACGAGATCGCCAAACCATTGGTGCGCCATCTCGTGCGCCTCGACTTCGAAGATGTTTTCTTTGGCTTCCTCCGACGATTTCGCCGGATCGAAAAGAAGACCGCTTTCGAAAAAAACAATCCCGCCCCAGTTCTCCATCGCGCCACCAAAACCGCCGGGCACCGCGATCAGATCGAGCTTCGGGAGTGGGTATTTGATTCCGAAATATTCGTCGTAGTAATGCAGAATTTTCTCCGCACTCTCCAGCGCATAACGACCGGTCTCCGCTTTGCCCTTGGTCGTGACGACGCCGATTTTCACGCCGTCGGCTTCGCCATGGATCGCGTCGAGTTCACCGGCGACAAAGACCACGAGATAACTTGCCATCGGGGGCGTCTCGCCGAAGCGCACTTCCTTTTCGGCCCCGACTGTTTTCTCCTGCTCGATCGGCATGTTGGAGACGGCGGTGAAATTGTCCGGAACCGTCGCCGTCAGGCGAAAGCGCGCGCGGAACGACGGCTCGTCCCAGCAAGGGAACATCCGGCGCGCGTCGGTCGCTTCCATCTGCGTGCCGAGCATCGTCTTCTTCGCCCCGCTGCCTTCCTCCTGATAGGTGGCGTAATAAAGTCCTTCGCCCGCTTCGTTGATCTTGCCCGCGAAATCGAGTGCGAGCTGATGCGTCCCCGCCGCTACTTCGCTGTCGAAAGCGAGCGTCGCGATCTGCTCTTTGGCGTCGAGCGAAACCTTCGCGGTTTGTTCGACCTTGCCATCGGCGGAGAGCAGCTTCGCCGAGGGAATCGTGAGGGCATGCGCGTTCAGCGTGATCGTCTTCGTCGGCTTGCTCACTTCGATGACAACCGTTTCCGAGCCCGTGAACGTGCGCTGCGCGATCACCGGCTTGATCTGAATGTCATAACTCTTCGGGACAACATCCTTGGGAAGTTTTCCTGGCGTGTCGGCGAAGCGGAAAGGCGCCTCACCGAAAACTGAAAGCGGACCGACCAGCGCAAGCAGCACGCTGCAGAAAAGTTGGCGATGCATGGCCGAAATTGCTGGCACGCGCCGCGCTTGTCGAGCGGCATGATTGCCGCACAGACTCGGGATGTTACCATCCTCGCGATGTCCGCAACCGACGGCGCACCGACGCAGGTTTGTCCAAGTTGCGGAAATACTTTCGAGACCACGGGCCTCGAGCCGTTTAGCAAAGTGAACTGTCCGAATTGCGGTACGCAGCTGCGGGTTGAGCGGACTTTTGAAAACTACGAGATCGTCGAGCCGCTCGGAACCGGCGGAATGGGCTCGGTTTTCAAGGCGCGCGATACGAGGCTAAATCGTTTCGTCGCGCTGAAGTTGCTCCGCAAGGAATTCGCGGACGATCGCAGCTTTACCGAAAAGCTGATGCAGGAGGCGCGGATCACGGGCTCAATTCAACACCCGCATGTCGTCGACGTTTTCGCGGTCGGTGAGGAATACGGTCAATTTTATGTGGTCATGGAATTGGTCGACGGCGGCAGCCTCGACGACAAAATCGAAGATGAGAAAGCGATCTCGGAAATGCGGATGCTCGAGGTCGGTTTGCAGGTCGCCCAAGGGTTGCAGGCCGCCTTGCAAGCGGGCTTGATCCATCGCGATATCAAGCCGGGTAACATCCTCTTTTCCGACCCGCACACGGCGAAGATCGTCGACTTCGGACTCGCCCAACTCGCCGCGAAAAATGCGGAAGCGGTCGGAGAAATCTGGGGCACGCCTTACTACGTCGCGCCAGAGCGCTTGACCGGGCAGTCGGAGGATTTTCGCGGCGATCTCTACAGTCTCGGCGCCACGCTTTTCCACGCGGTCGCGGGCCGACCGACCTTCGAGATCGAGACGCAGGCCGCCGCGGAACTCAAAGAGCTGAAAGCGAACCCGCCGAAGCTCCAGGATGTCGCGCCGCAAGTGTCCGAGGAAACCGCGGCCGTGATCGACAAAATGCTCCGGCCCGATCCGGCTGATCGGCAGGCTTCCTACAAGGTGTTGATCGACGAGTTGTCGGCCGCGCGCGCCGCGCTGCTCGCACGCGAGGAGGTATCACGCGCGCGCTGGAGCTGGCCAGTTCGGCTGCTCTTTTTTCTTGGCGTGCTCGTGTCGATAGGCGCGGTCGGTTACGGCGTCTTCGTCGGGGCGCATCATCTGCCGAACTGGCGCTCGCACATCCGCATGCCTAACGAACAGGTGGCGACAGACGACAGCGCCACGCCAGCGCCGTCGGTCGATCTCGTGACGCAAATACCGATCGCGCGGCGTGAGTTGCGGAGCGGTCATTACGAGGCGGCCGAAGCGCTCTTCCGCCAGATCGCGGAGAGCGCGCCGACCGTGCGGCCGATGGCGGATCTTTGCGCCGCCCTGGGACTTTGGGAGCGCGGTGATTTCACTCAGGCCACGGCAGCACTTCGGCAATTCGCCGCGCTGAGACCGGAGCCAAAATTTTCCTGGATGAACGACGCCAAACCGTTCGCGCAGGAACGATTGGCCGATTACGCGCTCTACGAAGAGTGGCAGAAAGCCCGAAGCGCGACGCGCGATCCGGACGTGCTCCTGAAGAAACTCCACGAGATCAACGGCAAGCTGAAAGCGAAGGGCGCTCTCGTTTTTCAACTGACGGATGAAGAGTCGAAACTCACCGCGCGGGTCGCCGACCTCGCCGCAAAACGCGCCGAAGCCGACAAAGCTAGCGCCGCCGCGGAAAGGCCCAAATGGCAAGCCACGCTGGCCGCCGCGCGGAAGGACGAAGCAGCTTATCGATTCGATCTGGCGGTCGCCGCGCTCCAGAAAGTGCAGCTCGATTCGACCGCGCTCGCGGCGGAGCGGGAGCACGAATTGCAGCGCGCCCGCTGGCTGGCTGATTGGAAAGCGAAACTGCTCAGCGACATCAACCACGTCGGCTTCGGCGGCGTCGTCACCGACATCCACGGCGTGCGTTACGACGGCCCGGTCCGGCGCGCGACGGCGCAGAAACTCGAGCTGAAAACTCGCTACGGCAGCGTCATGACCGACTGGCGGAATCTCTCGCCGAAAATGCTGCTCACGATGTCGCGGGCCTTCATTCGCCCGGGCGTTTCAGACATTCCGTAACGGCACTGGCTCAGCGCAATCTTCGCGCAGGCGACCGGGCAGACGGAAGCCGCTGAAGAGCTCGCGCGGAAAGCGGCGGAGGCAAAATCGGAGTTCGGCGACCTGCTCCCGCGCTACTTCCCATCCGCGCCGTACGAGCTCATCCCTTGTATCTTCCGATTGTTCGTTTTCATCCGGGCCGCGAGGTATGAGATGAAAATGAGACCGCCGCCGTGGCTGCAACCGCGGCGGCGGTGATGGGCACGGCCGCGTTCATCCCGAGCA
>JBDTIQ010000155.1:0-8931 GCA_039936335.1 Chthoniobacterales bacterium | reverse complement strand
CGCTTTCGTTTGTTCCCCAGCCGTTCGCAGAACTTCAGCTACAACTTACGCGCGGAGGCTTATGCGCGGGAATACAATCTGACTCTGAAGCAATATCTCCTCTCTCATCCGAAGAAGAAGTGACCGCAGAGCCGCTAAGATTAGGTAATAGAATGTATCCCAAAACCTATGACATGTTTTGGGATAGCTTCTAGAGAGTGGAAGAGCGCCCTCGTTTCCGAGAGCGCTCTTCATGTCGATGGCGATAAGCCGAATTCTGTGCCCCCGAATTTCTTCGGGGCGATGATCATTTATCTCATCCCGCTCACGCGGGACGCCCGCCGGCGCTTGCGCGCCTGCGTGATGCGACGATACCCGAGGGATTAATGGACCGGCTGCCCTTCCTCTGTTTTGTCTTGCACCGCATGGGGTTTTTCCTGCCTCGCCGCTTACGCGTCGAGCGGTGAGCTCTTACCTCGCCTTTTCAACCTTACCTGACTCATAAGTTACCTCACAGGTCAGGCGGTATGTTTTCTGTGACACTCTCCGTCGCTTCCCCCTTGCGGGAAAAGCGCCCGCGCCTTCTGCGCGGCATGTTGCCGTATGGTGTTCGGACTTTCCTCTCCGGATTGCTCCGAAGCGATCATCTGCCATCGCGCGCAACTTAGCACGGAAGCGCAACGATGAAACCACGATGATTTACAAAGGAGTTAAGCGTTCCTGCACCGGTGGAATTTGGGGCGGTGGCGGTAGTGTTTTCGTAACCGCCCAGACGTCGTAGGCATCACCAAATTGCCGCAAGAAGCAGAGCGGGAAAGCAAAGAGTACCATCACGATCGGCAGCAGGATGACCGTGCCGACATAGGGTATGATCGCCAGACAGCAGGTAACACATCCGGCGAGGCAACTTACGATCAGTGCTGCCACGTAGAGCACGATGGTAAAGAGTTCGAAAAGAATGAAGACCCCGAGATGATCGAACAGAAGCGAACAGACGTCCTGCAAAGCCTCCATGGGACCGCAGCGCCGCCGATACATCAGGACGACCATGAAGCGAGTCACCAGGCTATAGAGGATCATAAAGACGATCCAACTTACAGAACAGACCACGAGCAAGGCGATCAAGAGGCTCGGGTGCGCTCGCCAGGGCGTGAGGAAGTAAGCCACGGCCGCGCTACCCAGTAAGAGCAGGGTGCAGCCGGTCACGATGAGTTGGAAAAGAAAGAAGCGGTTCGCTTCCACACGATATTCGCGCCATGGCGCGACGATCGCGGCGCGATTGCGCACGATGCAATCGACGAACATGAAGCGGCCGCGCGAATTCAACCAGAGGAACAAGGCGACCAGCACAAGCACCACGAGAGCGATAATGATCGTGATGATAACTGGCAAAGCCGACGCCTGATGCAGGGCGGAAGGCGCGGCGAATCGATGGCTTCCGGTGTTCCAGTTTTGGATCTTATTATAGTTAAAGCTGGCGCCGCTGAAGAACGTCGCGAGCCACGCGGCGAAGCCGATCACGAACCACTTCGCAATGTCGAAAGGCCGAAAGAGAATCCCCTTCGTCAGCTCATACGCTTCGCCGAAAGGCGCGAAGATTTCGATGTGATGGGTGGCTGGTTCCATGCGGCAAGTTCAACTGGTTTTCGGGTTCGGAAGCAAGCTCTCTATTCCACGTTAAGCGGTGCCGAAGTAGCGATCGCCCGCGTCACCTAACCCGGGGACGATATAGCCCGCGTGGTTCAGGATCGGATCGATCGCCGCCGCGACGATCGGCACGTCGGGATGCGCGCGCTGCATCGCGGCGACGCCTTCCGGGCAGCCGAGGACGCAAATAAATTGCACGCGCGTCGCGCCGGCCGCTTTCACGGTGGTCACCGCTTCCGCCGCGCTGAAACCAGTCGCGAGCATCGGATCGAGCACGAGCACCTGCGCTTCGGCGAGCTGCGCGGGGAGGCGGGAGAAATATTGCACCGGCCGCAGCGTCGCGGGATCGCGATAAAGCCCGATGTGCCCGGTGCCCGCTTCCGGGATGAGCGGCATCATCCCTTCCTGCAATCCGAGACCCGCGCGCAAGATCGGAACGAGCGTGATCGGCCGCGGCAGGATGACGCCGGTGAAGGTTTGCAGCGGACTACGCATCTCGATCGCATCCGTTTCCCAACTCCGGCCGGCTTCCATCAGAAGGTAAAGTGCAAGCTTGCGGAGCGCGCCGCGGAATTCGTTAGGCGCGGTCGTTTCGCTCCGCAGGATCGAGAGTTGCACCGCGGCCAGCGGATGATCCAGCACCTGCACGCATTCCTTTTCTTCCCGCATCGGCGCGAGCATCGCGCGGCGTCGGAGGCCGGTCACTCAAAAACATCGCCGGGCTTGACCCTTCTCCCCGCGTCCTCGAAACTCGAAGCCCTGATGCGCCTGCAAACGCTTTATGAAGCCCGCTGGATTTTCGCGGTCCTCGTTCTTCTCCTTCTGCTGAGCCTCTGGCTGAAGCCTTGGGTGGGGATCATTTTCGCTATTTTAATTCTCTACACCTTCGCATTTTTTCGCGATCCGGATCGGATTGCACCGAGTGATCCCGATGTCGTCGTCGCGGCGGCTGACGGCGTCGTGGCCGACATCTCGGAGCGGGAAGAAGGCGAGGTCGTGAAAGGAGAGATGCGGCGCGTCGGCATCTTCCTTTCGGTTTTTAACGTGCACACAAACCGTGCGCCGATCGCTGGCCGGATCATCTACCGCGAGCATCACGCAGGTCTCTGCCTCGATGCGCGCGATCCTGCGTGTGCGGAGAAGAACGAAGCGATGACCTGGGCGTTCGAGAATCCGCGCGCGACCCTTGTCGTTAGGCAACTGACCGGCGCGATCGCGCGGCGCATCGTCGGCTGGTCGCATGTCGGCGATCAACTCGCCAAAGGCGAGCGGTTCGGCATGATTCGTTTCGGCTCGCGCACGGAAGTTTATCTTCCTCTCGATGCGACCGTGACGGTGAAAGTCGGCGACAAAGTGACCGGCGGTCTGAGCGTGATCGCGCGGCTTCCCTGATTTCATGACGGACCCGCAAAATCCGAAGATTTACCTGCTGCCGAATCTGATGACGGCGGGCAACTTATTCTGCGGTTTCGCGTCCGTGCTACGGATCTACGACGGCGCGCGCGAGGTCGATTTCCTCGCAGCAGCGGCCGATTTTCACGACGCCATTTGGTTCATTCTCGCAGCCTGCATTTTCGATTTGCTCGATGGCCGGCTCGCGCGGCTCGGCGGCCACGAGAGCGCGTTTGGCCGGGAATTTGATTCCCTCGCCGATATCGTCTCGTTCGGGATGGCGCCGGCGCTGCTCGTTTACCAGATCGTGCTCGGGGAATTCAAAAATCTCGGCTGGATGATCGCGTTCGTTTACCTGGCGTGCGGCGCGCTCCGACTCGCGCGTTTCAACTGCGTCGCCGCCGCCGGTCCATCGTCGAATCCCGACAAGAACTTCACCGGTTTCCCGATCCCGGCGGCGGCGGGCGTGATCGCCTCGCTCACACTTTTCATGCTCTGGCTCGACGCGGGCGAGCGCACGATCGGACATTGGAAATACGCGCTCCCGGCACTCATGCTTTTCCTCTCGTTCATGATGTTCAGCAAGTTCCGCTACCCGAGCTTCAAGGCGGTGAACTGGCGCACGACGCAATCGATCCCGCGCTTCCTCTTCCTTATCGCGCTCCTCGCGCTGACGGTGAAATTCTATCAATGGATGACGGCGGTTTTGTTCCTCACCTATCTGCTCTACGGATTTCTGCGGCCCTTCCTGTCGCCGAAAAACCGGCGCGTGATCGAGGAGGAAATCGGCGAGGAATCTCCCGAGTCGGAAGAGTACGAGGACATCCCGTAGGAAAACGCTCGTCTCGCCGTCGCTAAAAGGGGACGACAGGCTGGAAGGCTGTCGGCCGAGTCAGTCAAGATGACTAACTTCCTGGCGACGGACTTCCTCCAACGAGATCACCGTCGCTTTACCCTTGTCGCTCTGCGCACCGGCACGGGCGTCGCTTCTTCGTTAGGGTATTTTTTCGTCGACGGCCAAATGATTCGCCACGGCTGTGTGCGCAAGGTCGCGGTGAAATCCCTCGTGTTGCTGAGCGTCGCTTCCAGGTCGGGGCCGACCGAGTTTAACGTCACGCGCACCTTGTCTAGGGTCGATTTTAGCTCTTCGGAGGACTTCCGGAAGTTCGCCAGCGTCACTGCGAGATTGTTGTTCTTGCTCAGTTGCTCGCTGATGTCGCGAATGTTGCTGAGCGATTTTTGCAACGCACTATCTGACGCGGTGATTTCGTTCAGATGCTCGCCGAACGTCTTGAACTGACTCATCGCGAGCGTGAGCTGCGAATCCTTATCCGTGATTTTGCTTACGTTGGCCGCGGTCGCCTGCAGCTCTTTCAAAGTCGTGGTCGCTTCCGCGGCGACCGGTTGCACGATGCCGAGCAACTTGCCGATCGCCTCGGAAAAATCGGGCACGCGATTGCCGACGAAGACCTGCCCCGGCTCGGCCTTCTTCGAATGATCGTCCCCGCCGGAAATGTCGATCGCGGTTTCACCTAGCAAACCCAGCGTCATCAGTCGCACCGTCGAATTGCGGTAGACCAATGCAGTGCGGTCCACCTCCACATCGATGCGCACCTCCACTCGCGGCAACGTCGTCGCGCCGGGCGCGCCGGTCTGCGTGACGCTCCCGAGATTGCCCGCCGCTTCGAGAGCGTGCGCGGCTTCCTCCCGCGAGACGGGAGAGTTCAGCGACTTCACCTGGCCAACTTTGCGACCCGCGAGGAGCACGGGTGCGCCCAGCTTGATGCCTGCCGCATTATCGAAATAAATCTGATAAGTCGTGAGCGGCCGGAACAATCCGGGCGCGCCGAGCATGATGAGGATGAACGTGAGGACGGCGATCGTGGCGAGCACGAGCACGCCGGTCATGAATTCATTTCGTCGCAACTGCATCTTTGCTTCCTTCCAGAATGGGTCCTTCGGTGCTGCCGCTCAGGAATTGTCTGACGACGGGATCATCGGATTTCTTGAGCTGCGCGGGCGTCCCATCGGCGAGAACTTTGCCCTGATAGAGCATAACCATTCTCGTGCCGATCCGGAACGCGCTCTCCATCTCATGCGTGACGATAACCGATGTGACCCGGGAGCGCTCGGTCAGGCTCATGATCAGCTCGTCGATCACTGAGCTGATGACCGGGTCGAGCCCCGCGGATGGCTCGTCGAACAAGATCAGCTCCGGCTCCATCACGAGCGCGCGGGCGAGGCTGACGCGTTTGCGCATCCCGCCGCTCAGCTCGGAGGGCATCTGTGTTTTCGAGTCAAGCATCCCGACGAGCTCGAGTTTTTCATCGACGATCTTGTCGATCTCGGCGTTGGTTTTTCTTGTTAATTCCTCAAGTGGGAGAGCGATGTTGTCACGCACGTTGCGCGAGCTGAGCAGCGCAGAGTATTGGTAAACCATCCCGATCTGGGTGCGCACCTGCTGGAGCTTGCGGCGCTGCAGGCGCGAGATTTCGAATTGCTTGAAGAAAATCTCGCCGCTATCGGGCTGCAGGATGCCGAGGAGGAGGCGTAGGATGGTGCTTTTGCCGCTGCCGCTCTGGCCCATGATGACGAGCCGATCGAGCCGCCTGATCTTGAGCGAGAGGCCATCGAGCACGGTCTTCGGCGGGAAGGAAAGTCGCACGTCGCGCAGCTCAGCCACGATGTCGGAGGGTGCGCTGCTCACGGGAAAAACACGATGTAAACGATGTTAAAAACCGTGTCGAAACCGATCACGACCGTGATCGCGGTGACGACACTCGAAGTCGTCGAAGTGCCGACTCCAGCGGCGCCGCCTTTCACTGTGAGCCCGCGATAACAGGCGATCGCGCCGATTAGCAATCCGAACATAAAGCTCTTCAAAACTCCGGTGATGATGTCGCGCATGAGGAGTGAATGCAGGACGAGGTCCTGGAAATAAACGAACGCGATATTGAAATAAGCGCGCGAGATCAGTGCGGTCGCGAAGATGGCGGCAACGCTCGAGATCACGCTCAAGCAAGGCATCAGCGCGAAGAGTGCGAGCAAACGCGGCGCGACGAGAAAACGCAGCGGCCCGATCCCCATCGCCTCGATCGCTTCTACTTCTTCCGACACCTGCATCGTCCCCAGCTCCGCCGTAAACGATGCGCCGATCCGCGCCGCCAGCATGATCCCGGTCAGGAGTGGTCCGAGTTCACGTGTGAACGCGATCGCCACCAGGCCCGGCACGAGCCGTTCCATTCCGAAACGTTCCAACTGATAGCCAGTCAGCAGCGCCATCGTGAGGCCGAGAAAAAACGACACCATCGCGACGAGCGGCACCGACCCGACCCCGGCGCGATCGGCGTAGAGGAAAAAACTCGACGCGCGAAACGGCGCCCGTCCGCGGCGCATCCGGTCGAACGTCTCGCTGATCGTGTGGATGACGAACCAGAACATGCTCCCGATCTCCAGGAGCAGGTTGCGGCTTTTCGCTCCGACGCCGACGACGACATCGACCGGCGCGGTCACCAGGCTGTCGTTAGGCGTAGGATGAATCTGATCCGCCGACATGAATACCGGCAAGTTGCCTTACTTCATCCGAGCGGCAAGGCGTGCCCATGGAGATGGACTCTCCAGACAAGAGGATGCAGCCTCGAAACATCGGCAGAACCTGGAGGGCGGAGCTCCGGGGACACCGAAGCGAACGAACCGATGAACAAATCCGAATCAGGAATATGCTCCAAAAGCTGTGCCTTTTCGCGTTCGCTGGCCTCCTCCTCGCCGGCACGCTCGCGGCGCAGGAGAAAGAGCGACCGATGAAATTCGTGATGGCAATCCACGGCGGCGCCGGCACGATCGAACGCGCGAACATGACCGCCGCCAACGAAGAGGCGCACCGCGCTGGTCTCGAGCAGGCTCTGCACACCGGCTACGACATTCTGAAAAAGAGCGGCAGCAGCCTCGACGCCGTCGAAGCCGCGATCCGCGTGCTCGAGGACAACCCGCTCTTCAACGCTGGCAAAGGCGCCGTCTTCACTCACGAAGGCACGAATGAGCTCGACGCCTCGATCATGGATGGCAAGTCGCTTAACGCCGGCGCGGTCGCGGGGGTCAAGCACATCAAAAACCCGGTCAGCCTCGCGCGACTCGTGATGGAAAAATCGCCGCACGTGCTGCTCGACGGCGCGGGCGCGGAAGCGTTCGGGAAAAAGATGGGCGTCTCGTTCGTCGACCAGAAATATTTCCGGACCGACGAACGCTGGAATGCGTTGCAAAAGGTGAAGGCAGGAAAGGGCTCAACGAGCGACAAGGAAAAGCATGGCACCGTCGGTGCAGTCGCGCTCGACCAGCAGGGCAATCTCGCTGCCGGCACCTCGACTGGCGGGATGACGAACAAGGAATTCGGCCGGATCGGCGACTCGCCGATCATCGGCGCGGGCACCTACGCGAACAACCGCACCTGCGCGGTTTCGTGCACCGGCGACGGCGAGTATTTCATCCGGTCTGTCGTGGCCTACGACGTCTCCGCGTTGATGGATTACAAGAACCTTCCGGTGCAAAAAGCCGGTGAGGAAGTGATCGCCAAAGTTGGAAAGCTAGGCGGCACTGGCGGGCTGATTGCGCTTGACCACGACGGCCACGTCGCGATGCCCTTTAACACTTCCGGGATGTATCGCGGCACCGTCGACGCCAACGGCAAAATAACCGTCGAAATCTATCGTTAGATTCCACTCGATCTTGGCACGGTCGCCGCCGGGAAAGATCGCGATCGAGACTATCGTTAGGCAACTTCGCGCCTAACGAGAATTATTCGATGATGTCGAGTGTCACGCGCTCGTTGTGACGAGCAGCCGCGCTGCAGAGAAGCGCGCGGATCGCGCGAATGGTCTGGCCGTTGCGCCCGATGATGCGCCCGACGTCGCTCTGCCGCATCTGCACTCGGAAGACCGTGAGGCGATCTTGTTGCACTTCCGAGAGCATCACTTCCTCCGGAAACTCGACGAGGTGCCGGATGATGAACTCGAGAAATTGGCGCACGCGTTCGACCTTACGGGCGACTTGCGCCTTGTCCAATCAACGCGACGGTGCGTGCTATTCTGCGGGCTTCGTTTCGGGGATGGCTTCGTCCGTAGCCGGCTCGGGAGCAGCAGCTTCGGCTGGAGCGGGCGCTTCTGCGACCGGAGCGGATTCCTCAGGAGCCGGTGCCTCGTCTGCCGCTTTTGCAGGGACAGGAGCGGGCGCGGCTTTCGCGGTGGAGCGTTTCGCCGGTTTCTTCGGCTCGGGCTCGCCAGCTTCGTCGGGACCCGCAGCCGCGCGGGCGCGGTTCTTCTTCAACAAGCTGCGCACGGTGTCCGACGGCTGCGCGCCGCGCGACATCCAATGTTCGGCGCGATCGATCTTGATCGTGCTGTTCTCGCCTTCCACTTTCGGATCATAGGTGCCGATGATCTCGATAAACTTGCCGTCGCGCGGGCTGCGGCTGTCGGCCACTACCACTTTGTAGTAAGGGCGATTCTTGGTGCCTTCGCGGCGTAAACGGATGGAAACGGACATGCTGAAAAAGTTGAGAGTTGTGCGGTTAGAGTTGGGCGCCGGAGGGAGGGAACGAATCGCTTAAATCTGCGAAATGGCAAGTCAGCTCTTCATCCGCTGCATCTGCGCCATCATCTTCTTCATTTTCCCGGCGTTCTTCATCATCTTGCGCATCTGGTTGAAGCGCTGGAGGAGCTGGTTCACATCAGTCACAGTGCTGCCGCTCCCGGCTGCGATGCGCTGGCGTCGGCGGGCATTGAGAATATCGGGGCGCCGGCGTTCTTCGTCGGTCATCGAGAGGACGATCGCTTCGGTCCGCTTGATCTGCTTCTCGTCGACGTTCAGGCCGCCTTTCACCTGACTCATCCCTGGGATCATGCCGAGGATGTTCTCGAG
>JBDTIQ010000154.1:0-3942 GCA_039936335.1 Chthoniobacterales bacterium | reverse complement strand
CGCTCGCGCTCGTCGCCAAGACCGGTCTCGATGCCGCGCAGGCGGCGAAGCTCACGGTCGATCAATGGACGAAGCACAAGGCATTTTGCTCCTGGTGCCTGCTCGCGGCGGCCACGACGTTTGCCGCACTCCCGCTCGCCGTGCCCGAGGCGCTCGCGGCGCTCAAGAGTTTGCGCAAGAAATTCGATTAAGTTCCTGCTCGTGAACGCACCGGAGATTTCCGTCATCATTCCGGTCGCGAACGAGGTGGAGGCGCTGCCGGAAACGCTCGCGCGCATCGGCGGCGCGCCTCATGAGATTATCGTGGTCGATGCGCAGAGCGAGGATGGAACTCGCATGATCGCCGAGCGTTTTGGCTGCACGCTTTTGGCATCTCCCGAGCGCCATCGCGCGCGCCAGATGAATGCCGGCGCCGCCGCAGCGCGCGGGCGGATCTTGCTTTTTCTGCACGCGGACACGCTCCTGCCGGAGGGCGGGCTGAAGAAGGTGATCACGGCGATTGATCGCGAGGGTGCGATCGGCGGTGGGTTTGCGCGGCGTTATCGCTCGCGGTCGCTCACATTGGCGATCACCTGTCGTCTCGCCGGTTTGCGGAATCGCTTCTTCGGCTGGCATCTCGGCGACCAGGCGCTTTTCGTTAGGCGCGATGTCTTTGAGGAGTTGGGCGGTTATCGCGATATTCCGATTTTCGAGGACGTGGATTTCTCGCGCCGGCTTCGTGCCGCTGGTCGATTGGCGACGCTGCGGCCGCCGGTTCTCTCCTCGGCCCGGCGGTTTGCCGCGCGCGGCCCGCTTCGCACCACGCTCGACGATCTTCGCCTAACGAAAAGATATCTTTCCGGCGTGCATCCGGATGAGCTTTGCAAGCCGCCGCGCGATCGCGTAAAAGCGGTCGAAACAAAAGCTTATGGATACCTTCCTTGATCGTCTCGAGCAGCAAATCGCATCGCGCCATCTCCTGACTCACCCGTTCTACCTTGCGTGGACGCGGGGCGAGCTGCGCCGGGATACGCTCGCTGCTTACGCGCAGCAGTATTACCAGCACGTCGCGGCTTTCCCGACTTATCTCTCGGCCGCGCACGCGGGCTGCGACGATCAATTTGTCCGGCGCCAGCTCCTCGCCAACCTGATCGACGAGGAAGCGGGCGAGCCGAATCATCCGGCGCTCTGGCGGCAGTTTGCGGAGTCGCTCGGAGTCACGCCTAACGAACTCGAAAAGGTGGAAATCTGGCCCGAAACAGCCGCGCTCATCGCCACCTTCCGCAGGATCTGCCGGAGCCGGAATACGGGCGCCGCGCTCGCCGCACTCTATGCCTACGAGAGCCAGATCCCGGCTATCTCGGAATCGAAAATCGACGGGCTGCGCAAGCATTACGGGTTTACCGACGAAAACGCTTATCGCTATTTCACCGTTCACATCGAAGCCGATCGCGAACATGCCGCGGTCGAGCGCGCGCTCCTTGCGCAGGAAGTGAGACCGGCAAACGCGAAAGCTGCGTCGGAAGCGGCCCGACAAGTGCTCGACGCACTTTGGGAATTGCTCTCGGGAGTTTGCCGCCGGCACGCGCTCGCTTGCTGAGCGTTCGTCGAACTCTGAATCAACTTTGTCATCCTGAGCCCCGAAAGCTTTCGGGTCGAAGGACCTCGCAAGCGTTTTTAAGTATCGTTAGGCAAACGCCGCGTCGAGAAACGCTTGTGAGGTCCTTCGCTCCGCTCAGGATGAAAAACGACGCTCATGCCTAACCGAAAGCTTTTCCTGTTTGGGAATAACCGGCCTTCAGGCGACTCTCCTAAAGCGTGAGGAAAGGAGAAGGCATCTACAATTTGGTCGTGATCGGCGCCGGCACGGCGGGTCTCGTGACGGCGGCGGGGGCGACAGGACTCGGCGCGCGTGTGGCGTTAATCGAACGCAACAAGATGGGCGGCGATTGTCTGAACTTCGGCTGCGTGCCGAGCAAAGCGCTCATCTCTTCGGCGCGACTGCTCCATCAGATGCGGAATGCGGAGCCGTGGGGTGTGCAGAGCGTCGAACCGAATTTCAAATTTGCCGAAGTCTTCGCGCGGATGCGGGACGCGCGTGCGGAACTCGCCCCGCTCGATTCGCGGGAACGCTTCGAGTCGTTAGGCGTGGATGTCTTCGAAGAGGAAGCGACCTTTGTCTCGCCTAACGAGATTGAAGTGAGCGGGCAAAAACTGCGCGCGAGAAATTTCATCATCGCGAGCGGCTCGCGCGCCGTTGTGCCGCCAGTGATCGGCACGAGCAACGTCCCGTATTTTACGAACGAAACCATCTTCGACGATCTCCAGGAAAAGCCGGAGAGCCTGCTCATCATCGGCGGCGGCCCGATCGGCTGCGAGCTCGGGCAGATGTTCCAGCGGCTCGGGGTGAAGGTGACTCTGCTCGACCACCAAAAGCGGCTCCTGAGCAAGGAAGATCCGGAAGTGAGCGACTTTGCGCGGGAGTTTCTCGAGGCCGACGGCGTGCGCGTGCTGACAGAGGTGAAGATCGAGAGCGCGGAGCTAACGGATGGGCGCATCACCTTGCGCTACGGCGGGAAGAGCGTCTCCGGCGACGCGCTCCTCGTCGCAGCCGGACGCCAGCCGAATGTGGAGAACCTCAACCTGCAAAAGGCCGGTGTGCAGTTCACGGAAAAAGGCGTGACCGTCGATGAACATCTCGAGACGACCCAACCCGGCATCTACGCGATTGGTGACGTCGTGGGGCAGTTGCAGTTCACCCACGTGGCCGATTACCACGCGCGGATCGCGATCCGAAACACGCTCGTGCCGTTCGGGTTTCTCCGGCAGAAAGTCGATTACTCCGTGGTGCCGTGGTGCACTTATCTCGATCCGGAGATCGCGACCGTCGGCCTGACCGAGACGGCCGCGAAGGAGCAGGGGATCGCCTGCGATCGGATCGTGCAGGAAATGAAAGAAGTCGATCGCGCGGTCCTGGAGCGGGCGGAAGCGGGCTTCGCGCGCGTGCTCGTGAAGCACGGGAGCGACGAAGTGATCGGCGCGACGATTGTCGGTGCGCATGCCGGTGAGTTGATCCAGGAGTTTGTGCTCGCGATGAAGCACGACATCGGGCTTCAGAAAATTGCCTCGACGATTTACGCGTATCCGACCTTTGCCGGTCTCATCCTGAAGAGCGCCGAGAAGCTGAACAAAAAACGCCTCACCCCGCGCGCGAAAAAGATGACAAGCTGGCTCTACCGGAGGGCGCGCTGACTCTCTTCCCGAGCGAAGCCGAGGGATGCTGGGGAGCCTGCGGGAAGCGCCGCTGCGAGGAAACCGATTCTGTTTCTGCGCCGGATAAGAGGTGTCGCGTCGCGGAAGCCCCATGGGATTCCTTGGCTGCGCTCGGAATGACAAAGCTATGACTTGGATAAAGAAATACTGGAAATGGATCGCACTCGCCGTCGGCTTGGTGCTGCTCTCGGTCGCGGCTTCGTTTCTCCCGATCGGCGCTTGGCTGAAAGGTTTCGTCGGCTGGTTTCGCCACCTCGGCGTGCTCGGCGCGTTTATCTACATCGGCATCTATGCCGTTGGGGCGGTGCTCTTCCTGCCGGGCGCTATCTTCACGATCGCGGCAGGTTTGATTTACGGAATCGTTGGCGGCACCGCGGTCGCTCTCACCGGCGCCACGATTGGCGCCGGGCTCGCCTTTCTGGTCGGGCGTTATCTTCTGCGTAAACGCATCGAACAATACGCGGAGAAGAACAAGAAATTCGGCGCGATCGATAAGGCCGTCGGCAAACAAGGCTGGAAGATTGTCGGCCTGCTGCGACTCAGCCCGTTGATTCCTTTCAACGTTAGTAACTATCTCTACGGCGTGACTTCGGTCGGGTTCTGGCCCTATGTGCTGGCGAGCGGGATCGGGATGTTCCCGGGCACGCTTCTTTTCGCCTACTTCGGCGCGATCGGTCAGGCCGGCCTCGA
>JBDTIQ010000153.1:0-5317 GCA_039936335.1 Chthoniobacterales bacterium | reverse complement strand
GCGCTCGACTTTGCTCCTGCTCGTGAGCGCGTTTGCCGGTCGCGAATTGATCCTGCGCGCCTACGCGGAAGCCGTGCGTGAGCGCTATCGTTTTTACAGCTACGGCGATTGCATGCTGATTCTGTAGTCGCGCACTCCTGTGCTAGCCTCCGCGATGGATTCTTCAGAAGAGTCAGAAATCCCAAAAGGCGAGCTCGTCATTCGCACGATCGCGATGCCGGCCGACACCAACCCGAATGGCGACATTTTCGGCGGCTGGTTGATGTCGCAGATGGATTTAGGCTCGGGGATTCTCGCCTCGAAGACGGCGAAAATGCGCGTCGTGACGGTGGCGGTGGAAGGTATGTCGTTTCTCCAACCGGTGCGGGTGGGGGACACGGTCGCGTGCTATGCGTGGGTGGAAAAAGTCGGCCGCACCTCGATGAAAATCCCGGTCGAAGTGTGGGTGCAACGCTACATGCGCACCGAACAGACGCGGGTCACGCGCGCCGTCTTTACCTACGTCGCGGTGGATCCGAGCGGGCGGCCGGTTCCAGTGGAGCAGCCCTGATTACGGCGCGTTTGGCGCCACGGCTTGTGGGCCGGAATCCTGTGCGCTTGTCGTGCTCGTCTGCACCTCTTCGCGCTCGGGAGTCGTGACGGGCATCGATCGTTTTCCGGAGTGGAACATCCGCTGTTGTTTCACGCGCCCTTTGCTCGACTTGCTGACATAGCGCGCATACGCGGCCTCTTGCCGGCCGCGCGCGGTCAGCATGGAGCAACCGGGAAGAAGAACTGCCGCGAGGAGCAGCGCGATGAAGGTGCGAAGGTTGATTCCCATTTCTTTAGCTGGCAACCAGCTGGCGTTCCGGCTGGGAATTCTCGAGAATGAAGAGCTCGGCCCGGATCATTTCGTCGACGGCCTTGTAGATTTTCAGCTGGCTGTAGGCGCTCATCTCGTAGATCTCGCGCAGCGCCATCGGACGGCTGTAGGCGTGTTGCCAGATCGCTTCCGCGACGGGTCGCAGATAGTCGAGCTTGGGGTTTTCCCACGCGAAGTTGAGCTGTTTCCGCCGCAGCGTGGCCGACTTGTTGCGCAGGCGTTTGCGCAAATCTTCAAACTCATCGCGCGATTGAATTGCGCTGATCAAAATCTCGTCGGCCTGACGGGAGATCGTGCTCTCGGCGACCGGCGGCTTCTCGTGCTCGTCGCCATTCGCGAAGGAAAAAGTCGCTGCCTGATCCTCGTGCAGGAAAAGTTGCCAGAACGCTTCCTCGCCGATGAGATGCTCGAACCGGCCCCAGCGCGGCACGCCGCTGTCGAAGTAAAACTCGGAAATCTTATCGCCGCTTCCGCTGGTGGTCGTGAGCAGACCGGTCTGCTTCGAATGCAGAATCGTCTGGTAAACCGTCACGATGTCGAAATTCGCAAGGCTGCCCGTGAGCTCGAGCGCCGAATGGTGCGAGCGGACGAGCTCGCTGGCCTGGAAAAGCCGCGTCGCCAATTTCTCGGACAGGAAAAGAAAAAACGATGGCACGCGCTGGAGCAGCTCGGGGAAATCGACTTGCCGAAAGCATTGCACGCTCAAGCCGGCGCGCGCCCGGGCGGTCTGGTCGCGTGGGCGATTCATGAGCGGGTCGATCACGCCAAAAATATCGCCGCGCGAGAAGACCGTCGGGGTTCCTCCGACCAGGGACTGTTCCGGGATTAGTTCGACCGCGCCGCGGTTAATAATGTAAAATTCCTTCGCTTCCTGCCTCGCCGCGAAGACGACATCGCCCTCGCGGAAATGGTGCACTTGCGACAACGCGCCGATCGCCTTGAGCTCGATCAGGCGAAGGGAAGTGCAGTAGGCAAAGAAATCGCGCTGCATTATCCGGCTTTTGATAGCAAGAGTCGTGCGGGGAGACGGGGCGTTTTTCGGAAAAAGCGCAGGAACTGGCGCTTTGCAAACCCGCCATTCGCCGCAATCCTTGGGCGATGCCGGCGGTGGCTTACCTTTTTGAGCGGTTTCCCTCTTTTACGCAGACTTTTTGCTACCGGGAAATCGCGGAGCTGCGCCGGCAGGGTTTTGTGCCGCCGATCTTTTCCGTGCGGCATCCGAAGGGCGAGCCGTCGCAGGATTGGGACTCGGCGATCGCGGCCGCGGTCGAATATTTTCCGGAGGATGACCAGCTCGTGCGCGAAATCGATCGGGCGCTGCGGAAAGGGAAGTTGCCTCAGGCGGCGGCGGGCGAGATCAAAAGCTGGGGGCGGGAGACCGACTTTTTGCGGCTCTACCAGGCGGCGTGGCTTGGCCCGCGTTTGCAGGCGCTCGGCGTGCGACACCTCCACGCGCACTTCGCCGGGTTGGCGGCGCGGACGGCTTACTGGGTCGAGAAATTCTTCGGGATCGGCTTCAGCTTTACCGGGCACGCGAACGATATTTTTTCGCCGAAGCCCTTCGCGATTTCGTTAGGCAAGTTGATCTACGCGGCGCGCGCGGTCGTGACGGTCAGTGATTTCGGCGTGGCATATCTGCGAGAAAACTTTCCATCCGACGCGGCGAAATTCCTGCGCGTGTACAACGGGATCGACCTCGCGCGTTTCCAGGCGGCGACGTTCGCGAACACGCCGCGGCTGATTCTCTCGATAGGGCGCTTGATCGAGAAGAAGGGCTTCGCTGATTTGATCGAAGCTTGTCGGCTACTGTCGGAGCAGGGGATTGAGTTTCGGGCGGACATCATCGGGGAAGGACCGCTCGAAGCGGAGCTCAACGCGCAGATCGTGAACGCCGGCCTAACGGAAGGCGTTTCGCTCACCGGGCCGCTCCCGCAGTCGGAAATCATCGCGCGGCTCGCGCGGAGCAGTCTCTTCGCACTGCCCTGCGTGACGGAATCCGGCGGCGGCATGGATAACCTGCCGACCGTGATCATGGAAGCGATGGCCGCAGGCTTGCCGGTGGTTTCCACACCGCTCGGCGGCGTGCCGGAAATGGTGCGCGCGGGCGAGACGGGTTTTCTCGTGCCCGAGCGAAACCTTGGCGCGCTGGCCGAAGCGCTCGCACGCCTGCTTGCAAACCGGGATCTTGCGCGCTCGTTAGGCCAAGCCGGTCGCCAGCGCGCCGCCGAGCTTTTCGCGATCGAACAAAGCGCGCAACAGTTACAGCGACTCTTTAACTCGTTCTGAGTTTCCACCTTGCGCTCCGACTTCGTGGACGAGACGCTAGGCACATGTCGTCACGTTCTCTTCCGCGAATCCTCCTCGGTGTCGCCCTGCTTTTCGCATCCGTCCCGCTCGCGCGAGCGGATCACTCAGGATGGATCGACACTTACGGCAAGTTGCTCGGCAAATACGTCACGAGCAGCGGGGTGAAATACGCCGCGTGGAAAGCCGACGCCACCGATATGCAGGCGATCCAGCAAGTCGTCGACGGGATCGCGCATGAAAAGGTTTCCGGCTTGAACAAAAAGGAGCAACTCGCGTTTTACATCAACGCCTACAACGCTTGGATTCTGCATGAAGCGCTCGGGAAATATCCGACCAAAAGCGTGAAGGATTTGTTCTTCACTTTCTTCACCGGCGAGCGCATCAAGGTCGCGGGCGAGCCGATGAGTTTTAGTCACCTCGAGAAGGACATCATTCGTCCAAAGTTCGGCGATCCGCGCGTCCACTTCGCGTTGAACTGCGCGAGTCGGAGCTGTCCGCCGCTTAATCCCGAGCCGTTCCGGGGCGAGAAACTCGATGCGCAGCTCGATCAGCTCACGACCGCTTTTGTGAATTCGGCGAAGGGCGTCGACTACCTGCCAGCGAAAAAGACGGCCGCGCTTTCCGCGATCTTTGACTGGTATAAGGACGACTTTCAAACCGCGGGCGGCGTGCTCGCGTTCATCAACAAACGGCGGAGCGAACCGCTGCCTAACGACACCAAAATTACCTACCAGAAATACAACTGGTCATTGAACGAGGCGAAATAATCTGAGCACGGAAAACGGAATCTGGAGCGCGCGCTGGAAGGCTTTCCGCCAGCCGGTCGAAGAAGAAAAAGCGCGGGTTTTGCAGGAACGCTGGGATTCGCTCCCGGCCGAATTGCAAACCGATAACCAGATTGCGGGACGTCATCTCACGCACTGCGGGTTCACCCTCGGCGCGAGTTACTGCTCGTTTCATTGCACGCATTGCTACCTGCCGAAGAACGCGAACTCGATTCCGATTCCGTCTTTCGCGCAGGTGAAGGAACAGATCGATGCGAATCGCCGTTTCCAGGGACCCGGCGGCGGCTTGCAGATCACCGGTGGCGACGTGGCCGACGCCTATTGGCGCTCGGGCCGGCCTAACGAGCTCATCGAGATTGTGAAGTATGCCTACTCCGTCGGCTCGATCCCGATGCTCATGACGCACGGCCAAACCCTGATCGAACATCCGGAGTTTCTCGAGCAACTTGTCGTGGAAGGTGGCCTGCGACAGATCTCCGTGCACGTCGATATGACGCAGGCGGGGCGGCACGGCTACCCGATCGGGCGGATCAAGTCGGAAGCGGACTTGCATCCCGTTAGGCAAGCCTTCACCGATCTCGCGAAAAGCGTCCGCGCAAAAACCGGCGCACCGCTCGAATACGCGCTCAGCTTCACCGTCACGCGTAAAAATATCGACGACGTGCCGGAAGTGATCCGCTGGTATCTGGCCGATCCCGAGCGCACGCACATCTGGCGCATGATCAGCTTCCAGCCGGAAGCCGACACCGGCCGCACGATCTTCTCGGAGAAACCGATCACGCCCGCCGACGTCTGGGAGAAAATCTGCGAAGGAGTCGGCCTGCCGTTGCGGCGCGATGTTTCCATTTTCGGGCATCCGGACTGCAACAGTTGGGCCTCGATCCTCGTCGCGCGTCCCTCGGGGAAAATCTTCCCGCTCCTCCCCGACGACAAGAAATTCGACGTGTTGTTAGGCGAAGTGCTGCGCAAGATCGGCGGCCTGTCGCTCGTCAATGACGACGCCGGCACGCCGCCGTTCCGGCTCGCGGGTGTGCTTTTCCAGCATCCGATTCTCGCCGCGAAATCGCTCTACCGGATCGCGCGCTACATGACTTCGCGGAACGCTCCGCCGGAAATCCTCCGCTCGCTTCTGCGCGGCGAGGTGCACACGGTCGGCGTCGGCATGCACAACTTCATGGACGCCGCGCAGGTCGCGAACGCCGAGAACGACCCGGTCGTGAAAGCGCGACTCAACTCGTGTGTTTTCAAGGGCGCGGTGAAGCGCAACGGCGAATGGGAAGCGGTCCCGATGTGTTCGATGAACCAGCAGACCTGGTCGGAAGTTTACGACACCCGCTTGCGCGATCCTGAGCTCGCGAGGCAG
>JBDTIQ010000152.1:0-8892 GCA_039936335.1 Chthoniobacterales bacterium | reverse complement strand
GTTTCGGCGGGAGATTCGGACCTGATTTGACAAGGCCGAGCCTTCACCGGATCAAACTACGCTTGTTATTTTACGATGAAATTGATCGATCGCTTTGTCGGCCGGGAGCTGATCGTGAATGTGCTTTTCGCGATCGCGGTGCTGAGCCTCGTCCTCGTCGTCGGGAACATTTTTCGCAAGCTGCTCCCGCTGCTCGTGAATCACGATGTGCCGCTGCATTACCTGCTCACGTTCATCGCCTACGTGCTGCCGTTCTCGCTCATCTTCACGATCCCTTGGGGTTTGCTCACGGCGATCTTGCTCGTTTTCGGAAGGCTGTCCGCGGATAACGAGTTGATCGCGCTGCGGGCGAATGGCGTGAGCGTGACGCGCGTCTGCGTCCCGCTCGCGGTGATCGCGTTCGTCTGCACAGGGATATGTCTCTGGCTGAATGTGCAGGTCGCGCCGGCCGCGCAGGAGAAATTGCGCAGCAGTATCTTCGACCTCGCGACGAGCAATCCGATCGCGCTTTTCGGGGGCGACCAGGTGATCGATCAGTTCCCGGGGCGCAAGATTTACGTCGGCCAGAAAGAAGGGAACAAGCTCGAGAACATCATCGTGTTCCAAATGGACGACCATTCGCTTCCGATCCGGGTGACGCACGCGCGCACTGGATTACTGGAAGCCGACCTGCCGAACAAACGGCTGCTGCTCCATCTCTACGATGCGCGCTACGAGGAGCGCGACGCGAAGAACCCCTACGACCTGCGGAAGGTGCGCGACGGGATCAGCCTGGCCGAGGGGACGCTGCCGATCAGTTTGGAGGAGCTTTACGAGAAGGAAAAGAAGCGGCCGACCCGTTCCGCCCTGTCGCTCTCGCAACTCCTCGAGCAAATCCACTCGGGCGATCGGAAGGAACGCAGCGCGATCCGGACCGAGCTGAACAAGCGATTTTCGTTTCCGTTTTCCTGTCTCGCTTTTGCGCTCATCGGCGTGCCGCTCGGGATCACGACGCATCGCCGGGAAACTTCGGTCGGCTTCGCGACCGGGCTCCTCGTCGCGATCTTTTATTTCCTCTTCATTATTATCGCCGACACGATGCGCAACAACGCGCACGTGCATCCGGAGTTGCTCGTCTGGTTTCCAAACGTGCTCTTCCTCGCGATCGGCGGCGTGCTCTTCTGGCGGCTGAGCCGGCAGTGAATCACCCTACAAAGTCTTTGTCGCGGTCTTCTCGTTAGTTACTTCGTCACTGATCACGAAGAACTTCTTCAACGTGGCGCTTCCGAAGTTAGTCGTGAGCGCCACATCGGCGGCGTCGCGCCCGACCGCCATCACCGCCCGGCCGATCCGCGGCACGTTATGACGCGCGTCGAAAGTGAGCCAGCGATCGCCCAAATAAACTTCGAACCATCCGCTGAAGTCCATCGGTAAGACCACCGGAACCCCAAAGTCGCCCATGTAACCCGTGGCGTAGCGCGCCGGGATATTCATGCAGCGGCAAAAGGTGAGCGCGAGATGACTATAGTCTCTACACACCCCCTGGCCAGTCGTGTAAACATCGAAGGCCGATTTCGAGTGATGCGCAAAATGGTAGCCGAACGTAATGTGGTTATGAACCCAGGTGCAGATAGCCCTGACCCGCTCCCAACCCGGCGACGTATTTCCAAAAAGCTGCCAGGCGACATCCGTCAGTTTATCCACCTCGCAGTAACGGCTCGGGAGCAGAAAAGCGAGCGTCTCATCCGGCAGATCTTCGATCCGGTGCTGGACTGCGTCGGGCGATTGCCGATCCGGTTTGCCGCTGTCTTCGATGAGCGTTTCAAGAAATAAACGGATCGGGCCACTCGGCGCGAGCAGGCGCGCGCAACGGTTGCCGAAGAGATCGGTGTAATAGGTGACATTAACCTTTGGTTCGACCTGCAACTCCTCCGGCGCGCGTAGATCGGCGACCCGCGAAGGATGCACGAAGAGCATCAGCACCATCGGCGTCGGACCCCGGAGCTCGAATTCGATGTCGAAACCAAGTTTGATCAGCATTTTCTAGAGGAAGGGCGCAAAGGTAGCGGATGCGCTTGAATGAGCAACCGACTCTAGCTGCCAAACCGCGCCGAGACTTGTAAGCCGCTGCCAGCAGAAACCTGAACGTCTCGCAGTCTCACCTCACCAAGTGGCAGCGCCATAAGGGGAAATTCTCTTCCATTAAAGCGCTCCAAATGGGGCGTAAGAAAACCACAGGCAAGCGAGCCAAGGGTGCCTTCGCCCGCGCAAGTGAGCCCCGAAACTCGGGCGGTAAGATGTTCGTCAACGTCAGCGCTGCCACTGATGCGAACAGTTGCGCTGAGAAATAGCTTCTTCGCTCGCACGTGCACGACCACATCGAGCGCCCGCTCACCGCGGGAGCGCAACTCGAGGCGAACATCTTCCACGGTGACACCTTGCTCGACCGCGGCTGCTTTCGCCCCGGCTCGCAACAGGTCTTCCAAGTCGGAAAGAGACACATTGATCGAAACTGAACCTTCGACCGCGCTCTGAAGCAAAAGAAGCAGGTTCCCATTCCGATCGCGTCCCTGGCCGAGAGAGACATTCGTTGCGCGACAGTCTAAGTTGATCGCCGCCCCCTGGATGCGAAGAGGGGAGCCGCTAGTCACAAATTCTTCCACTTGTAAGGCCGGTTCAACCGGGCCGACCGGCTTCATCAGTTGCGGCCGATCCATAACTACGGCGTTATCAAGCGAGACACGGATCGCACGGAGCTCGGGGTAAGACTTATCTTCTACCGAGACCATATCACCGGCCGGCGTGACGACGCGGCGCAGTCCTTCTTCCAAGGCCTGTTGGAGCGACTGAGCGTCGGACGGCAAACTTATTTTCGAGAGTGGAAACATTCGTTTACCTTAGAGGGCCCTAAAAAGTCCGCAAACCTGGAGGGCGGAGCTCCTGCGACGCTGGGGAGAGGGCGTCTTGATCGTATCGACGCTGAAGCGACGCTCCGGATCCGCGGAGCTCACCCCTCCAACCCATGGCTGGGCGACTTTTTAGACGTCCTCTTTAGCTTAGGTGCTTGCGCGGCAATACACTTCGTAATTCTCCCGCGGCTTTTAGACGTTCCAAGTTATCCCAAATCTGTCATTCTGAACGATGTGAAGAATCTCTGTTCCTTCTGCCCGCGAGCGCCGCGGGAACAGTCAGAGATGTTTCGCTGCACTCAACATGACAAGATGATAAAAAGTTGTTGGGATATCTTTTGTTAATGATCGAGATCGTAGATTTCGACCAGGCCTACTCCAGTGGAACCGTTCGTTCCGGAAACGATGGCGGTGTAGTTACCGGGCATCAGGCTCGCGACAATCGCCGATTCTCGGTCGTTCGTCGGCGGGATCGTGGTCTGGATGATTTGCTGCGCCTGGGTCGAACGCCAGTTATCGTTGCTGGCCAGCAACGTGCCGTTACCGTCATATAACTGGAGGAACGGGTCCTGTAGCGCATTGGCGATGCCTAACGAGGAAAGGGAAGGGCCGAGTGCGCGCACTATCACCTGCATAGACCCTGTTCCGTCGACGATGAAGCCGCCGATGATGACATCAAATCCGGTTCCAACCAGGCCGCGGGTGGATATATTGGAGACTCGCGACTCCGTTGGATCGACGTCGTAAAGTTCGAAGAGGCCGATGCCTTGCGCGCTACGGACGCCACTCATGACCGCGGTGTAGCTACCGGCGGGCAGGAATGCGGAAAGGACAGATTCATTCGGGCTTGTCGGGATGAGCTCAGTCGGCAAGCCGCCGGCCAAGTTCCAGTTGTCGTTCGATTCGACAAGGACACCCGCCGAGTCGAATAACTGAAGCACTGGATCACTTAAGGTAGCTCCGATTCCCAACTGACTGAGCGATGGTCCGAGCGCGCGCAGCACGACTCGTTTCGAGTTGGCGCCGGTGACGATAAAGCCTCCGATCACGATGTCATCGCCGGTTTCGACCTGGGCGCGGGTGGAAACGTTCACCAACTGATTCGCGTCGGGTTGACCGGGCGTCGGGGAAGGTGAAGGCGACGGCAAAGGTGCGCCGGCGAATCCCGCGGCGAGGAAGGCGATGGCCTGGTCCTTTACTTCCGACCAATAGTGAAAGGAATGAAGGTCTCCGGATAGCGAAAAGGCCTGATAGTTGGTGACTCCCGCCCCGTCGAGATGTCCGACCATGTCAGGAAGCTGGGAGTAGGGCATTGAGTCTTCGAGCGTGTTGACGAGCAAGAGGGGCGAAACCGTTTTATCGAGAAGCCAGGCGGGTGAGGCAGCACGCAAAGCCGCCTGATTCGTGGTCGTCACGCCGACGAAATTGGTCACGTTCTCCGTAAACGTAGCGATGTTCGGGTTTGGACTGAAATCGCTCAAATCGTAAGCGCCTGAAAGGCAAACGCCGACATCGATGCGATCATCTCCGGGAGTACCGGTGCAGGCAGCGAGAGCCGCATGATGTCCGCCAGCGGAGCCGCCGACCGCTCCGACCTGGCCGTTACTACGCGGATCAGCACGTGCGGTTCGGACGGCGAGCTGCACGTCCGCAGCTTGATCCGGGAAAAGCCCTTTGGAGGTCTGACCCGGCAACTTCCCCGGCGGCGCGAGGCGATACTCGATCGATAACGCGAGGTAGCCAGCGGCGGCCAGATCCTGGGCGCAAACAACCGATTCGGGCGTGCTATCCGGCGTGCCGCCGTAGAAGTTGCCACCATGAATCACCAGCACTGCGGGCCAGGGGCCGCGCGTCGACGGTGTGTAAACTACCCAATGCAGAGGCGTTCCATCGGAGGCGGTCCCGAAAAGTTCGGTCGTGGGTGTGACTGCGTTGGCGTTCGTTGACAGACAAAAAAGCAGCGCCAACGAAAGCGCCCCGCAAATGCTGAAACCCACCTTGTTGCCCTTGGAATTCATAGCATTAGATTAATCGTGTCGGGCCCACTGCGCGAGTGCCACGGTGAAATAAACGACTTGCGTCCGGGACCATTCCCGCTAACTTCCGCGTTCCTTTATGGCGAAAACTTCTTGGATTAATCGCAACGAACGCAAGCGCAAAACGGTCGCGAAGTATGCTGACCTGCGCGCCGAGCTCAAGGCGAAGAAGGATTATATCGGCCTCTCGCAACTTCCTCGTGATGCCAGCCCCACCCGCGTCGTCAATCGCTGCGAAGTGAGCGGACGCCGCCGCGCGTTCATTCGTCGATTCAAGGTTTCGCGTCTGACTTTCCGCGAACTCGCGTCGCAGGGTTTGATCCCCGGCGTGACGAAATCGAGCTGGTAGTTTTGGCCCCTGTCGGGCCGCGCGGGCTGCGACGTTTCGCAGCCGCACGATGAGCTTGTTTCTCCATTCTTTTGCCTCGGTCGCGCTGGCCGAGCATTTCGCCGAACACTGGGATTCTCCTGAGATTCTTTTTGGAAAAATCGCGGCCATTGTGGCGCTCGTGGCGCTGAACGGTTTTTTCGTGGTCGCGGAGTTTGCGCTCGTGAAGGTCCGCATGAGTCAGCTCGAAGCGCTCGCCGACGAAGGGAATCTCCGGGCAATCAGGGCGAAAGGTGTCGCGGGAAATTTGGACGCGTATCTCTCCGCCAGTCAGCTCGGGATCACGCTGGCGAGTCTCGGCCTCGGCTGGGTAGGTGAGCCATTTCTGGCTCAGATGTTACAGCCGGTTTTCGCGCACTTGGACATCACTTCCCCGGCGGTCATCACGTCGATCTCATTCCTGCTCGCTTTCTCGGTCATCACTTTCCTCCACATCGTGCTGGGGGAACAGGCGCCGAAGATTCTTGCCATCCGGAAACCGCTGCCGGCCGCCCTGATCGTGAGCGGACCGTTGCGGCTTTTTTACACACTCTTTATGCCGGCCATTTGGATCCTCAACGTTTCTTCGAACTGGGTGCTGAAGAACCTTCTGCGCACCGAGCCCGTGAAGGAAGGGGAGCTGGCGCACAGCGAAGAGGAGTTGCGCCTGATCCTGAACGAGAGCGAAAAATCGGACGAGGTGTCCTCGATCGGCCGCGATATCCTCGTGAACGCACTGGACATGCGGCGACGCGTCGTGCGCGATATCATGACGCCGCGCGGCGAGGTGGTGTATCTCGATCTCGACGAAACCTTCGACGAAAACGTCGAGAAAGCGCTCGCCTCGCGGCATACCCGTTTCCCGCTTTGCCGCGGCCATCTCGATAACGCGATCGGGTTGATCCACATCAAAGAGCTCGTGCCGCTGATGCGCGATCCGCATCCCGACCTCATTAAGATCAAGCGCGAGCTCATCCCGGTGCCGGAAATGATGTCGCTCGAGAAGTTGCTCAATCTTTTCCTCGTTAGGCACGCGCACCTCGCGATCGTGGTCGATGAATACGGCGGCACCGTCGGGATGGTGACGATGGAGAACATTCTCGAGGAACTGGTCGGCGATATTCAGGATGAATTCGATGCGGAGCGCGCGGAATTCCGGAAGATCAACGACCACGAGTTTGTCGTCGATGGCACGCTCGGGCTTTACGAGCTACGCGATCTCGCTGACCTCGAGCTGGAAAATTCCGACGTGAGCACAATCGGCGGCTACGTGACTCACCTCCTGGGCCACCTGCCGAAACAAGGCGAGCAGGTGCGGATCGAGGACTACCTCATCACCGTCACGCAGACTGACGGCCGCCGGGTGGGCCAGTTGCATTTCGAGAAACCTGCCGACGAAGACGAAGCCGCCGCCGCGACCGAAGCGGAGTAATCTGCGTCCGCGGCCGACTAGAGCTTGCCGAAATCCGCGACGACATCGAGCGCACCGCCGGCCGCTTTGCCATTGTCGTAGGCGTGGGTGTATTGCGCCCCTTTGATGGCCGCGTCCAGCAGGTCGCCCAGGCCGCTTCCTTTCGGGCTTTCCCCGACGATTTTGGTGCTCTTCAGCACGCCCTTGGCATCCACTTCGACGACGGCTTGTGCGATCCCGTTCGCCGGGAAGTTGTGCGGGATCAGCCGGATAATTTTCGCAACATCCGCGCGCAGACCGCCGACCAATTGCGGCTGGATGAAATTTACCAGCTTGCCGACCCGCTCGCGATCATGCGTGGCGAGGGAAATCGCGATGACCGGCTGACCTTTGTCGTGGGTGAAAATCACCGTCCCACCGAGATAAACCGGGACCGGTTTCCCATCGACCGTCGCGGGCGCGAAGCGTCCCCAGTCGAGTGCTGTCTGGACCGCCGCCTTGAATGCTTCATCCTGCCCGACCAAACCGTAGGTGGCCTCGACGATGCCCTCATCGGTCACGTCGCAGTAAAACTGCACGACGCTGTCGCGTTTCGCCGCCGCTGGGTTCTCCGGAAAGTGGAGGTAATGGCTGATCGAGTTTGCGTCCTGTGTGATGACCGCGGGTGTGACCTGGCCGCGGAGCGGCGGCGCCGGTGTGGGTCCGGCGTGAGACGCAGGGGAAGCGGAAGGAGTCGGTGTGGGAGTAGCCGCGGCGGTTTCTTTTTTCTTGCCGCAACCGGCAAACAAAAGCGCGAGGCAGAGAAGCGGAAGCGCGCCTCGGCGAAAGGAGAATTTTTCCATGGTAAAACTCGATGGAAATAACCTCTGCCACCCTCTTGCGCAAGTTTCCCGGCGCGGAGCCGTGCGCAAAAAAATCACTACCCAACCGGGGCGAGCGGCCCGACATTTACAGCCTTATGGCATACGAATTACTCAAACTACCTTACGCCAACGACGCGCTGGAACCGCACATCGATGCGAAGACGATGGAGATCCATCACGACAAACATCATCAGGCCTACGTCAACAACTTGAACAAAGCGATCGAAGGCAAGCCAGACCTCGAAGGCAAGCCGATCGAGGACTTGCTCGCCAATAACTGCGCGGCGGTGCCCGAAGACATCCGCACCGCTGTCCGCAACAATGGCGGTGGCCACGCCAACCACAGCTTCTTCTGGCAAATCATGGGCCCCAATGCTGGCGGGGAGCCGACTGGTAAATTGGCGGACGATATCAAGTCGACCTTCGGCAGCTTCGACGCCTTCAAGGAGAAACTCGCAGAGGCAGGCGGCAAGCGTTTCGGCAGCGGTTGGGCGTGGTTAATCCGGAACAAAAGCGGCAAGCTCGAAATCATCTCGACGGCAAACCAGGACAGCCCGTTGATGGAGGGCAATACACCTATTCTCGGCGTCGACGTTTGGGAGCACGCTTATTATCTTAACTACCAGAACCGCCGCCCGGACTATCTCAAAGCCTGGTGGAATACGGTGAACTGGCCGGAAGTCTCGAAGCGTTACGAGAAGTAACTTAACTTCGCTGGAAATCGCGAAGAGCGCGCCGGCCGGCGCGCTCTTTTGCTTTGGAATGCAGATGCCTATAGGCAGGACACCCGCGATTTGCGTTCGGCAATGAGACGCTGGTTGTTCTTAAGCCATCCCATAAATGAAGGCACGGCCTTGTCATCCTGAGCGGAGCAAAGGACCTCACAAGCAATCCCTGGGGGCGGCTACGAGATTCTTCGCTTCGCTCAGAATGACAACACCCTTTCTGAGAGGGCCGGTATTTCTTTTGGCTGCGCTGGTCATCTCATCGCAATATCCGGTCGCGGCCCAGGAGGCGGGTGCAGGAGTCGGAATTGATCTGCTCTATCCGGAGTTTGCGCATCCGAGAGAAGACGTGGCTGCATCGATCAAACGTGATGACCTGCGCTTCATCGCCACCGATCGAGCTCGGAGGATTGTTCCAGGAATGGAACATTCGAGAAACCTACTTAGGCAATACCGCGTCAAACATATCCGGCAACGCTTTCGTTTGTTCCCCAGCCGTTCGCAGAACTTCAGCTACAACTTACGCGCGGAGGCTTATGCGCGGGAATACAATCTGACTCTGAAGCAATATCTCCTCTCTCATCCGAAGAAGAAGTGACCGC